>CAZCPD010000037.1:0-18911 GCA_964500425.1 uncultured Rhodocyclaceae bacterium | reverse complement strand
CTCAGCTTGTCGCGCCAGACAGTTTGAGCCCCGCACGATCGAAGATGGTCAACCAACATTGTTGTCAAGTTACCCCGCCGCCCTGCCGCTTGCCGGCGGCCGGCATTTGATGGAGATCGACGGCATGCACTGGGTAACCAAAGCTTTTGGCCTGGCCGCCTTGTTCCTTGGCGGTTTGGCGCATGCGGACGGCTTGCTGGAGTTGTCGGCGGGCATGCACCTTATTCAGGCCGAAGTTGCCAATACCGACGAGAGCCGCGCCCTCGGTTTGATGAATCGCAAGAGCCTGCCCGGCAATCGCGGCATGTTGTTCGTTTTTGTACAGCCCGGGCCGCAGTGCATGTGGATGCGCAATACGCTGATTCCGTTGTCCGTTGCCTTTCTCGATGAGCAGGGAAGGATCATCAACGTTGAGGAGATGAAGCCGCTGACGGAGGATCATCATTGCGCTAAGCGCCCGGCAAAGTATGCGCTGGAGATGAATGCGGGCTGGTTCGCCCGTCGCGGGTTCGAGGCTGGCATGCCCATCGGCGGGATGGACAAGGCGCCCGGCAGCCGCTGAAGGGTGTTTTTCAGCGGCCTGTGCCTCGCCGTCATGCGAGGGTTCAGGGTGTGGTTGTCAATCGACTTTTCAGTCCACGGGGTGTATTCTTTTTTTCGAAAGCGGCGCCGACATTCTCCAGCCGGTGAATTTGCCGCCCCTGCCGATCCAGTCTTGCGGCAACGATGAGCCCGGTGTCCAGGTTTTTTCCCGGCTGAAGGGAGGAACGCATGAATGACAAGCATGAGCGGCCGGATTTGTCGCTTTTCATGGCCTCGGCCGCGCACGACATGAAGAATTCGGTGAGCATGCTGAGCGGCATGCTTGAGGCGATTCTGATGGAGGCCGGCGCGAAGGAGCTCCCGGCCTACCGGCAATTGGCGCACATGCTCTACGAGACCAAGCGCCTCAACAACAATCTCATCCAGCTCCTCGCGCTCTACAAGGCGGTCGGCAGTTCGTCCTATCCCTACGATCCGCAAATGCAGTCGATCGAGCAGTTTGTCGCCGAGGTCGGGGCGCAGAACCGCACATTGTTCGAGTCGAAGGACATCGTCTTCGAAACCGATTTCGCCGCCGATCTGATCTGGTGTTTCGACGAGGATCTGGTGCTCGGTGTGGTTGGGCATGCGCTGAACAACGCCATTCACTACACGCACGACAAGGTTTGCCTGGTGATCCGCGCGAGCGGCGATTTCCTGGAGATTCGCGTCGAGGACAATGGCAAGGGCTTTCCCCCGGCCATGCTTGAAGCCGGCACGGCAATCGAGCGCGGCGTGGATTTCTCGACTGGCAGCACCGGTTTGGGCCTATATTTCTCCAGCGAGGTTGCCCGGATGCACAGGCATCGCGGCCGCGTCGGCAGCGTTGCACTGGAGAATGGCGGTACGTGGGGGGGCGGCTGTTTCGTGCTGCGCCTGCCGTAACTCGGAAGGAGCTGGAGCGTGACCATGGACAAGAGTGCGGAAGCCGCCGGCATGGCCGCCGACTGGCGCGCCAAGCGCTATCTGTTGATCGATGATTTTCCCAGCATGCGCGCCATGTTGCGCGACATCCTGCGCAATCTGGGCGTCCGTTTCGTCGATCAGGCCGGCAGCGGCGCCGAGGCGGTAGCGGCGCTGAAACGCAACAAGTATGACGTCGTGCTTTGCGATTACAGCCTCGGTGCTGGCAAGAACGGCCAGCAGGTGCTCGAAGAGGCCAAGATCAGCGATCTCGTCGGGCCCGCCTGCATCTGGCTGATGATTTCGGCGGAAAAGAGCGTCGAGTCGGTGATGGGCGCGGCCGAGTATCAGCCGGATGGCTATCTGATCAAGCCGATCACCGAAGGTCTGCTGCTGGCTCGACTTAATCGCATCTGGGGCAAAAAGCAGGTTTTCAGGGAGATTGATCGCGCCTTCGATGCCAAGGATTACCTGAAGGCAGCGCGGTTGTGCGACGCCAGGCTTGCCACCGACAAGCTTCACGCGCTGGATTTGTTGCGCATGAAGGCGACGTTGCTGCTGAAGAGCGGCGAGCCGGAACAGGCGCGCGCGGTCTACGAGCAAATCCTCGCCGAGCGCGACTTTGCCTGGGCCAAGGCCGGGCTGGCAAGGATCCATGTCCAGAACGAGGATTACGAGAGTGCGAAGACCCTGCTGCAGGGCGTGATTGCCGAGAATCAGCATTATCTCGATGCCTACGACCAGCTGGCCTTCGTCCATCAGCAGAAGGGGGAGTTCGGCGATGCCGAGCAGGTGCTGCTGGCTGCCGCCAAGCTTTCGCCGAATTCCGTGTTGCGTCAGAAGAATCTTGGCAACGTCGCGCTCAAGCTCGGCAACATTGATATTGCTGAAAAGGCGTTTCGAAAAAGTGTCGAGGTCGGGGCGCATTCGGTGCTGAAAACACCGGATTCCTATCTGGGTCTGGCGCGTGTCTGTGGGCAGAAGGATGATCCCGCCGAGGCCCTGCAACTGCTGGGCGCCGTGCAGAAGGAGTTTGCTACGCCGGAAGTCCGGTTGCGCGCGAAGATTACCGAAGGCCTGGTTTATCACGAGAGCGGCGATTGGGTGAAGGCGCGCAAATCGGGCGAGGAAATGGGGCGCCTGGTGGCCGAGTCGGGAGCCCCGCCCGATACGGCCACCAGCCTGGACATGGCTCGCCTGCTGCTCGCCGTCGGGGTCAAGGATGCGCCGGTGGATTTGTTGCGCGATCTCGTCAAGAACAATCATGACAACGAGCAGTTGGCCGCCGAGGTGCAGGAAATTTTCGACAAGGCGCGCATGGGCGAACAAGGCGCTGCACTGGTCGAAGCCTCGCGCAAGGAAGCCACCGAAGTGATGAACAAGGGCGTTCTGCTCTGGAAGGAAGGCAAGGCGGAAGAGGCGATCGAATGGATGCGCCACGCAAAGAGCGTGCTGCCCTCCAACGTGCGCATCCTTTTCAATTTTGCACATGTCATGATCTCGGCCATGCAGCAGAAGGGCGTCGATTCCGCGATGGCGGCGGAGGCGAGAGAAACGCTGCTGCAGGCCGACCGGCTTTCCCCCAATCAGCGCCGCTTCGCCCAATTGATGGAAATCCTCGAAAAACTGGCGCCTACGCTTGAAGAGGAGCCGGAGCAAGGCGTTGCGGAGGGTGAGGCCGCTAGCCCGCCGGGCTGATCGTTCGCCTGGCGGTGAAAATACTCCCGCGCGGATCGCGCCAAGCTGTTACACTCCGCGCCGCGTCGGCCATCCATCAGTCTGTAGCCGCGCTTCGCGTTCAGATTTTCTCTCCGCGTCACCCACCCGCAAGCGATCCACCCTGACTGGTGCGTGCATGGCACGCTGGGTCGGATCCGGGAGTCTCCTATGCATTTCACCGACCTTGGCCTGCGGGCCGAGATTCTTCGCGCCATCGCCGATCAAGGCTATGACACGCCCACCCCCATTCAGGCTCAGGCCATTCCCGTCGTCCTCGCCGGGCACGATCTGATGGCAGCGGCGCAGACCGGCACCGGCAAGACCGCCGGCTTCACCCTGCCCATCCTGCAACTCATCAGCAGCCGTCCCGCCGCATCGCGCGTGAAACCGCGCGTGCTGGTGCTGACGCCGACGCGCGAGCTCGCCGCCCAGGTCGAGGAAAGCGTGCGCACTTACGGCCGTCACCTGCCGCTCAAGTCCGCCGTCATTTTCGGTGGCGTCGGCATGGGGCCGCAGGAAAAGGCGCTGAAGAGCGGCGTCGACATCCTCGTCGCCACGCCTGGCCGCCTGCTCGATCACCTCTCGCAGCGCACGGCCGATCTTTCCGGCGTCGAAATCCTCGTCCTCGACGAAGCTGATCGCATGCTCGACATGGGTTTCCTGCCCGACATGCGCAAGCTCTTCGCTCTGCTGCCCAAGCAGCGCCAGACACTGCTGTTCTCGGCGACCTTCTCCGACGAGATCCGCACCCTGGCCGGCGGCATCCTCAACAACCCGCAGTCCGTCGAAGTCGCGCCGCGCAATTCGACCGCCGAGCTGGTGAGCCAGGTGGTCTACCCGGTCGACAAGTCGCGCAAGCGCGACCTGCTGGTCAAGCTCATCACCGACCACAATTGGCATCAGGTACTGGTGTTCACGCGCACCAAGCATGGCGCCAACGCGCTTGCCGAAAAGCTCGACAAGGCCGGCATCAGCGCCGCCGCGATTCACGGCAACAAGAGTCAGAACGCCCGCACGCGCGCGCTCGCCGACTTCAAGAGCCTCAAGCTCAACGTGCTCGTCGCCACCGATATCGCGGCGCGCGGCATCGACATCGATCTGCTGCCGCACGTCGTTAACTACGAGCTGCCCAATGTGCCGGAAGATTATGTCCATCGCATCGGTCGTACTGGCCGCGCCGGATCGAACGGCGAAGCCGTTTCGCTGGTCTGCGTCGACGAGCTTCAGTTGATGCGCAACATCGAACGCCTGCTCAAGAAAACCATCGAGAAGCGCGTTGTGCCGGGTTTCGAGCCGGATCCGAGCATCAAGGCGGAACCGATCGAGAACGGCCGCAACAGCCAGGGCCGCGGTGGCCGCTCAGGCCAGCCGGGCAAGCGCCCTTCGTCGGCGGGTCGGCCGCATCGTGACTCGCGCAACGCGCCAAGCCGCAGCGCCGGCGGTGCGGCTCATCATTCCGGTAGCCGGCATCGCTGAGCGATGGCGGAGGTGTTCGCGGCTTCGCCCTTATTGAGTCGGCGGAGATGTACTTGAGGCCGTTCGCACTGAGCTTGTCGAAGGGCTTGGCCAGCAGGGCTTCGACCGGCTCAGCCCGAACGGGGGGGCAAGACCATGGGTGCCGGTTCAATAGGAGCCATTGATGAAGTCATCTCCGCGAAGGCGGAGATCCAGTAAGCCTTAACCATGGATTCCCGCACCCCAAGGGTGTTTCCTTTGGGCACTTTCGCGGGAATGACGCCCGAAGGAAGTCCCTGCGGGACGAACTCCGGGGTAATTCTGGCCATCCGCTCATTCCGGCCTATTTTGGGAGGGGCGTCTCAGATGCACGGCCCCGAGTCGAACTCCATCTTCCCGGACAAGGAGTTCCATTTCAGCGGGGCCTGGAAATGCACTTTCTTGCCGTTGTCGTAGGTGCGGTAGCAGTCCCCGTTCATGCAATTCGTATTGCAACTGACGAGGCCCGGCCGCTTTGCCGGCGGGGCGGGGTGCAGGCTTCCGCTGTCCGCCGCCTTCCCGGGCTTGAGCGTTTGCCGGCCCGCCTTCACCACCGGTGAGACTGATAGTGATCCAGCGTCTTGCTCACGTTGCCCGATCCGCTCATCCTGCGGGTCAAGGCCTGGCCGGTCCCGACCTGGGCTGGCGACATCCCGTCGATGAGCGAATTCCTGTTGCGGGCGGCGTTGTTCTGGCTCGATGAATCGATTGAAGCCGACAGGTTGAAGAGCGCGTAGGCAACAACATAATCCTGCGCCACGCCCTGGCCGTTGTTGTACATCACCCCGAGGTTGTATTGAGCACTGGCATCTCCCTGGTCGGCCAATGGCTTCCATTCCTTCAAGGCCATCTGGTTATCGCCTTGCTTAAGAGCTGCCACTCCTTCTTCAAACCCTGCTGCAGCCATGAGCGGAACCGCCATCAGTGCCACCGCCGTCATGCGCCGAAATATCCTTCTTATTTCCATGTTCCGATCTTCCATCCTCGTTCGCAAATGACGCGAATTATGCCATGTGAGCTATCTGGTATATCAGAACAGTTTGCATGAGGAATCGATACGGCCCACTGTGTTCCAGGCGGCGGCTACTGCCATGCTTGCGTGAACAATTCGTCAAGCGCGTTCATGATGGCGCTGCCGGAGCCGGCGAGCGAGATCACGAAGGCGCCGAGCTGTTCCGTCGGTATCGAGACGATCTCCAGCGGATGCAGCACGACGGCGATGCCTTCGATCTTGAACGAGGGATTGAAGCTCGGACTGGCGATCTTGCCGAGCGTGGCTTTGCGCACCAGCGGGACGGCGACGCGGCGGCGATAGCCATCAAACAGCGACGACTGGACGAGGACGACATACGGAATGTCGTCGCGATGCCTGCCGGTGTTGCGATGGACGTCGAATTGGGCCATGGCGCGGCTTACTTACAGTGTCGAATATTCGTCGGCAAACGAGTCATGTTTGGCGTTGAAGTCGTTCCAGGTAGCGACGGTTGTTTCCACCGCCTTGGCTTGGGCGAGGCGCTGCCGATGTTCTTGTTCGACAAAGCCGGCGAGTAGGGTTTCGACAACGCCGGAAAGGTTGTCGGTCAGCGCGCGGGCCTGAACGACGAGGTCTTCATTCAGCGTCAGATTGACGGGGCGTTTTCTGGCGTCGGGTTTGTACGAAGTCAGTAGGGTCATGGCAGCCTCCTGATGCGCATTGTATGCGTATTTGGCGGTGGATGGCGCGACGCGTATCCGCCCGGATCGCCCGACACGGTAGGTCGGGCTGAGAACAAGCATTGGCGCGGCTTTCCGGGCATACCCTTTGGGGTATCCGCGCCAATGCATGTTCCTGGCGTGATGGATCAAGCGCCGGCCAGCAACTCCAGCAGCGCCGCGCCGTAGCGTTCCGCCTTGGCGGCGCCGATGCCGCTGATCTGCGTCAGTTCGCCGAGCGATGACGGACGCTGCGCGGCGAGTTCGCGCAGGGTCTTGTCGTGCAGAATGACGTAGGCGGGAAGCCCTTGTTCGCGGGCGAGGTTGCCGCGCCAGGCGCGCAGGGCCAGGAACAGCGGGTCGTCATCGGCCGTCGCGGCAGCGCTGCCCATCCAGCTGGCGGCTTTCTGGCTGCCCCCCCTGCCGTTCCTTGCGCTCTTCTGGCGCGGCGCCTGGCGCCGCAGCATCAGCGTGGTTTCACCCTTCAACACCGGGCGCGCGGCTTCGGTCAGCGTCAGGCCGCCATAGCGTTGCGCGTCGGCGTACAGCAGGCCGCTGGCGAGCAACTGGCGTGCAATGCTCCGCCAGGCGGAATCGTCGAGATCCTGACCGATGCCGAAGGTGGGCAACTGGTCGTGGTTGAACAGCTCGACTTTCTCCGTACGTTTGCCGCGCAGCACGTCGATCAGGTGAGCTGCGCCGAAGCGCTGTCCGGTGCGGATCGCCGCCGAGAGCAGCTTTTGGGCGGCGACCGTGCCGTCCCAGAGTTGCGGCGGGGTGATGCAGGTGTCGCAGTTGCCGCAGGGTGTCGCGGTTTCGCCGAAATAGTTCAGCAGCACGGTGCGCCGACAGCCGGCGGCTTCGCAGTAGGCGAGCATGGCATCGAGCTTCTGGCGTTCGATGCGCTTCTGTTCGTCGGATGCGGCGGATTCGTCGATGCGCTGGCGATGAATGACGACGTCGTTGAGGCCGTAGGTCATCCAGGCTTCCGCGGGCTCGCCGTCGCGCCCGGCGCGGCCGGTTTCCTGGTAGTAGGCTTCGAGGCTCTTCGGTAGGTCGAGATGGGCGACGAAGCGCACGTCGGGCTTGTCGATGCCCATGCCGAAGGCGATGGTCGCCACCATGACGATGCCGTCCTCGCGAACGAAGCGCTGCTGATGCAGACGACGCTGGTCGGCTTCCATGCCGGCGTGGTAGGGCAGGGCGGTGATGCCTTGCTGGTTGAGCCAGCTGGCCGTCTCGTCGACCTTCTTGCGCGAAAGGCAATACACGATGCCGGCTTCGCCGCGGTGATCGGCAAGGAAGCCGAGCAATTGCTGGCGAGGATTGTCGCGTTCGACGATGGTGTAGCGGATGTTGGGGCGGTCGAAGCTGGCGACGAAGACGCGCGCCTCGGCGAGGCCGAGGCGGGTGCGGATTTCGTTGCGCGTCAGTTCGTCGGCGGTGGCCGTCAGGGCGATGCGCGGCACCGCCGGATAGCGTTCGTGCAGGGCGGAGAGATGGATGTACTCGGGGCGGAAATCGTGGCCCCATTGGGAGACGCAGTGCGCTTCGTCGATGGCGAACAGAGCGATGCGCCGGTCAGCGTCGAGACGGTCGAGCAGGGCCAGGAAGCGTTCGGTAAGCAGGCGTTCCGGAGCGACGTAGAGCAGGTCGAGGTCACCCGTCATCAAGCGTTTTTCGGTCGCCAGCGCGGCATTGAAATCGAGTGAGGAGTTGAGGAAAGCGGCGCGCACGCCGGCCTGCTGCAGCGCGTCGACCTGGTCCTGCATCAGGGCGATCAGTGGCGAGACGACGATGCCGCAACCGGGGCGCAGCATGGCGGGAATCTGGAAGCACAGCGACTTGCCGCCGCCGGTGGGCATGAGCACCAGCGCGTCGCCGCCGCCGCTGACATGATCGACGATTTCGGCTTGGGCGCCGCGGAAGGCGCTGTAGCCAAATACGGAATGGAGGAGGTCGTGGGCAGAGGACATCGGGGGCGTCAAGAACAGGTCACGAGGAGCAACTCGGTCCCTTCAGGTTGACTGTAGCTCGTGGAAGCGGCAGCCGTCCGCGTCGCAGGCCAGGTAATTGCCATGGTCATGCCAGTCGCCGAGCACCCAGCGCGCGCAGGCGTGGCCATCGACGCGATGCATGTGGCTGCCTTGACGATGGGTGTGGCCGTGAATCAGGCGCGGGTAGCCGTGTTTACGCAGCGTGGCTGCGACGGTGTCGGCATTGACGTCCATGATGGCTGCGGATTTGATCTGCTTTTCCAATTCGCTGCGCTGGCGCAGGGTCTCGATCTGCGCCTTGCGTTCTGCAAGCGGTTTGGCGAGGAAATCATCCCGCCAGGCCGGTGTGCGCACCAGTGCGCGAAAATTCTGGTAGGCGGTGTCGTCGCTGCACAGCGTGTCGCCATGCATCAGTAGTGTCGGTGTGCCGGCGAGGTCGGCCAGATGCGGCTCTTCGAGCAGCATCACGCCGCTGGCGCGGGCAAAATCGCGGCCGATCAGGAAGTCGCGGTTGCCGGCGATGAAACGGATCGGCACCGTCTCGGCGCAGGTGCGCAGCGCGGCACAGATGCGGGCACTGAAAGGGTCGGCAAGATCGTCGTCGCCGGCCCAGTATTCGAAAAGGTCGCCGAGAATGTAGAGATCATCGGCGCGCCGCGCCTCGTTCGCGAGGAAGTCGAGGAACAGGCCGGCGATGGCCGGCCTGGTCGGGCATAGATGCAGGTCGGATACAAAAAGTGAAACAGGACTGCCCATGGGTGATGCGAGGTCTTTCGGGAATCAGGCGCTACGGATCTGCGACCAGTGAGTGGGTGGCATTTCCGCCTGGTTTGCCATCTCAAGGCGCAGTTCGGTGAGACCCTCGAAGAGGTCCTCGTTGGCGGCGTGCAGGTGAGGGATCAGGGCTTCGGCGAGTTGCGCCTTGTTGCCGAAATGCAGCTGGGCGATGCGCTTGCCAAGACGATAGACGTGCTCGTGGAGCTGGCCGATGGCGGTGAATTCGCGCATGTGGCCGAATTTGGCGAGACCGTGTTCCTTGTACCAGGCGCCGAAGCGGCCGTTGCCCGGGTCGAAGAACTCCTCGGCAACTGTCTGAGTCATGGTCGGTGTTTCGGGCGCCGGTTGCTGCAACAGCGAAAGAAGTTGCTCGACCCATTGCTTGTGGTCGAATTCGACCGCCAGCAGTGGGAAGTCCTCGCGGCTCCAGGGATAGGAGAGACTTTCGGACCAGGCCGGCGGCGGTTGGAACGACGCCACCCAGGTTGGTACTTCGGCCGCAGGCATCGGTCGCGCGATGCCGAAGCCCTGGGCCAGATCGCAACCCAGATGCATGAGCATCATGCCGTGCTGGATGCTTTCGACGCCTTCGGCGATGACCTTGCGGCGGAATGCGGAGGTCAGACCGACGACGCCTTCGACGATAGCGAGGTCGTCGTTGTTCTCGAGCATGTCGCGGACGAAGGACTGGTCGATTTTCAGCGTGGCGGCCTGCAAGCGCTTCAGATAAGTGAGTGAGGAATATCCCGTGCCGAAGTCGTCGAGAGCGAAGCCGACGCCGAGGTCGAGGCAGGCGTCGATTACCTTGCTGACATAGGCCATGTCGCCGAGGGCGGCTGTTTCCAGGATTTCCAGCTCCAGCCAGTGCGGTTTCAGGTTGGGAAACTCGGCGGTCATCTTGCCCAGCAGTTCGGAAAGATGTGGAACAAAGTCCGGATGTTGCAGGTGGTAGGCGGAAATGTTGACGCTGATTGGCAACTCCTGCCCGGTCTGTGCCCATTGGCAGACCTGTCCGAGGGCTTCTTTCATCACCCATTCGCCGATGGCGATGCCGCTCTGGTGGACTTCGGTTTGCGGCAGGAATTCGTGCGGTGGCAGCAGGCCGCGCTCCGGATGCTGCCAGCGGATCAAGGCTTCGAAACCGGTGATCGTGCCGGATCGCATATTCACCTTGGGTTGATAGTAGAGCCTGAATTCCCCGTTTTCGAGCGCCTGGGCGATGCGCACCTGGGTATCGCGTTGCTCTCGTGCCTTGAGGTCCTTGGCGACGTCGAACAGGTGGTAACGGTTGCATCCTTCCTGCTTGGCGGTGTACATGGCCTGGTCGGCATGTCGGAGCAGGGTGTCGGGATCGCTGCCGTCGGTCGGCGCAACGGTGACGCCGATGCTCGCCGAGACCTGAAGCTTGTGGCCGGAGGCGGTAAAGGGTGCGGCGACCACGCCAAGGATAC
Source organism: uncultured Rhodocyclaceae bacterium (assembly GCA_964500425.1). Classification (GTDB taxonomy): domain Bacteria; phylum Pseudomonadota; class Gammaproteobacteria; order Burkholderiales; family Rhodocyclaceae; genus Sterolibacterium. The sequence goes on along the minus strand of CAZCPD010000037.1, from coordinate 8,296 downwards.
GCGCCAGGGTCTGCTCGAGTTCCTTGGGCGATTCGATTTCGCCGAGCAGCAGAACGAACTCGTCGCCGCCGACGCGGGCGATGGTATCGCCGCCGCGCAGGCTGTTCTTGATGCGGCCGCCGACTTCCTTCAATAGTACGTCGCCGATGCTGTTGCCATAGGTTTCGTTGATCGTCTTGAAGTTGTCGAGGTCGAGGTGACAGACGGCAAGTAGTGTGGCGTTACGCCGCGCTACCGCGAGGGCCTGGTTGAGTCGGTCATCGAGCAGGGCGCGATTCGGCAGGTGAGTCAGTGGATCGTAGTGCGCCATGTGTTCCAGGCGCTGTTGGGTTTCCTTGAGACGGTTGACCTCGCTGATATCCTGATAGACGGTGGCGACACCGTATTTCTCTAGCGGGATGGGCTTGGCGGTCGTATTTGTCCATATGACGGAGCCATCCGGGCGACGTATTCCCATTTCGACATCCTCCACACAGCGGTTAACATCAAGGGCGCGGGATTGCGCCCGCTCAGCTACAGACATCGGCCGGCCATCGGGATGGATGAACACGGCTTCGGCGTTCGCCATGGCGTCTTCGAGGCTTTGCCGGTCGGCGCCGGGCATCCCGAGCAGTTGCGCGAAGGCGAGGTTGGCTTCGAGCAAGTTTCCTTGCGGGTCGGTGATGGTGACGCCGACGGGAAGCAGGTCGAGAAGGGCGTGAAACTTGCGTTCGTCGGTGGTTTCCGGAGGGCTTACACCCTGGTTTGTCACAAGCGCGTGACCGTTGGTTGCGCGCATTTGTTCGAGCAGGCGCACGACTTCGTGCGTGGTCAGCAGGCCGATGGCCTGGTCGGTCTCATCGACGATGAGCAGATCGCAGATCAGATAGCGCTGCATGTGATGCAGGGCTGCTGGCAACGGCATTTGAGCATGCACGCTGGTGGCCAGCGGTATCATCGCCTCGCCGAGCGTCGTTTCTTCGAGTCTTTGCCCCTTGCTGAACATGCGCAGCGATTCCCGTTCGGTGAATAGCCCCAACGGTTTTCGGCTGGTCGCGTCGTTGATCACGACGATGCAGCTTGCCTGATGTTGCTCCATCCGCTGCATGCCTTCGGCGGCGCAGGCTTCCGCGGGCAGGCAGAGGAACTCGCGCGCCATGACGTCGCCGATGGTATGGCGACGCACTAGGTCGTCGATGATGGCGGGATTGTTGGGTGTGCCGGCACGGTCAATGAGTTCCGCAGCCTTGCCGAGAAGGGCATAGGGTGCAACTTCGGCGAATTCCCGAATCAGGATGTCGGCCAGCGTGTTTGCCGTCATGGCCGATTCATCTGTCGTGAAGGGGCAGTGTGGCTGCCGTTTCGCCGTATCGCCGCAAGGGATATCAAACGATTTCGGCGCGTTCGATGATGACGTTTTCGAGCGGAACGTCTTGATGGAAGCCCTTGTTGCCGGTTGGCACGACGCGGATCTTGTCGACCACGTCGGTCCCTTCGACAACCTTGCCGAACACGCAGTAGCCCCAGCCGTTGCCGGTCGGTGACTTGAAGTCGAGGAAGCTGTTGTCGGCAACGTTGATGAAGAACTGCGCCGTTGCCGAGTGCGGGTCGGAAGTGCGCGCCATGGCGAGTGTGTAGCGCACGTTCTTGAGGCCGTTATCGGCCTCATTCTTGATCGGTGCGTTGCATGGCTTCTGCTGCATGTCGGGGGTGAAACCGCCACCCTGGATCATGAAGCCGTCAATGACACGGTGAAAGACGGTGTTGTCGTAGTGACCGGACTCGACGTAAGCGAGGAAATTCTTTGCGGATTCAGGAGCCTTTTCGGCGTCGAGTTCAATGGCGATGTCGCCGAAGTTGGTGTGCAGCTTGATCATGTCGCATCCTTTGGTTGGTGATTCATCCGGGGTGTCGAAATACCGCTGGGGTGGCTTCAGCCGTATCGCGCGGTGCTCGCTTCACGTGACCGATGGCATGTCCCGGTCGCCGTGCGCGCGACATCTGACTATTCTAGCGAGGATATTTCGACTCCTCCGTTCTGTCATTGCCCGTCTGCGCGGACTGACATTCAATTCGTCGTTGTCTATTTCTGCGGCAACAGCTTGATCGATTCGATCTTCACCGCTGTGGTCGGCACGTCCCGAAACATGCCGGAACCACCTGTTTGTACTTTAGCGATTTTCTGAACGATGTCGAGCCCTTGCGTGACCTTGCCGAACACGGCGTAGCCCCAGCCATCAAAGCTCGGGTAATCCAGCGAGCGGTTGTCGACGAGGTTGATATAGAACTGCGCGCTGGCGGAGTGCGGGTCCTGGGTGCGCGCCATGGCCAGCGTACCGGCGCCGTTCTTGAGGCCGTTCTTCGCTTCGTTTTCGATCGGTGCGCGCGTCGGTTTTTCCTTCATGCCTGGCTCGAAGCCGCCGCCCTGAATCATGAAGCCGTCGATGACGCGGTGGAATATGGTGCCATTGTAGAAGCCATCCTTCGCGTATTGCAGGAAGTTGGCGACACTCTTGGGCGCCTTGTCCGGATACAGTTCGATGACCACTGTGCCCATGCTGGTCTTCATTTCGACGGTCGGATTGGCGGCGGTGGCGAATGCGCACCAGTTCATCAGCAGGCCGACGGCCAGCAGGAGCAGTTGTTTCATGTGGTCTCTCGGGCGGCGGCCATTCAGGCGGCGCCTTCGTGAATGATCTTCCAGCGGCCGCCTTCCTTTTGCCAGTACTGGCGCTTCTTCATGACATTCGAAAGGTTGTCGCTACGGTAGTTCTGCTCGAAGGTGACGACGACGATCTCATCCTTGCCAGGATTGCGGAACATGCTGAGATTGTCCGTGCTGACCTTGACCCATTTCTTGTTGCCGGCCACCTTGCGCTTGTGATCGCCCCACTGCTGAAGGTTCTGACCGTCGCTGAGGAACTTGCTCGAGTAGTGGGTGAGATAGCGATTGACGTCCAGGCTTTCCCAGTCGCTGCGCCAGGCTTCGATTTGTTTGTTGAGCGCACGCCGCTCGCTCTGCCAGTCGTCGAGCGACAACCATTCGACATTGTCACTGATGATCACGGGCGTGACGCCGATCTGCAGGTGTTTCGACAGCGCATCGAAATCCTGGTTGGTCAGCACCACGCAGCCGTCGGAGGCCTTGGGGGGGCGCGAATAGGTGTCGGACGGCGTGCCGTGCAGCCAGATGCCGTGTCCGTTGCGACCGTTGCGCTTGTCCCACTCATTCGGGTAGTTGATGGGGAAGGCGCCCGGACCATAGAAATCGCCGAGCTTCTGGCGCGACAGGCTGTTGGTGACGTGATACACGCCAAGCGGGGTTTTCTTGTCCCCTTCGCGCGCCTTCTCGGCGCCCAGTTTGCCATGGCTGATGTAATAGTCGGCCACGAAACGTGGTGTGCCGCTCTCGTTCTGATAGAGGTAGAGGCGCGATTTCCGTGTGTCCACGACGATGGCGTATTTCTGCTCCTGCTGCATCTGCAGCAGATAGCGCGGAACGACATTCGCCTGCGGCTTGTTGCGATGCGCCTTGAGGCGGACGATGGCCTCCTCGCGCAGGTCGGCCAGCTTGTCCTGGGGGGCGTTGGCAATGTTGCCGAAGGTTTTGATCTGGCGCGCCCGCGCCAGCAACAGGTCGCCCTTGACGAGCTGGGCGAGGCGGAAATTGGGATAGGCCCGGGTCAATGCCTCGGCTTGCTGCAAGGCGATATCCAGCTGGTTCTGGTCGATCTGCTCGAAGATGCGCGCCAGCTGCGCTTCGGGACCCGCATCCGAATAACGGACCGTGCCGGGCGCGGGGATGGCAAAAGTCGTTCCCACCGCCACACAGGCGATCGCGGCAATTCCTAGTCTAAGTCGCGATGTAGCAGTCAATCTCGGTCATTCCCTTGCGATGCCAAACAGAGTTTGGCTTGGTTGGCCTACTTGCCCACTCGTTCCTGCTTGATTTGCCACTTCCCGTCCCGCTTCACCAGCGCCAGTACCTTGTTGCTGCTGGTTTTCAGCGAGGAAGACTGGTAGTGCTGGCGGAAGCGCGCGGTGGCTCGATCCGGGCCTTCGAGGCTCACCTTCAGGTTTTCGATGCTGACCTCGATATTGCCAGGCTTGACGATACGCTTGTTGCGTTCGGCTTCCCAGGATGGGCGGGATTCTCCCTTGGGGGTTTCGAAGTCCTTCGCGTAATAAGCGAGATAAACCTTGATGTTCTTCTTCGACCATGCGGCCGCCCAGCCTTCGACCGCGCTGGTGATTTCGCCATTGTCGCCGGATGCGGCGGCCTGGCTGGTTTCGGCGAGTGGGGCGGGTTCGGTGCGTGTCGCCGCTGTTGGAGCAGTTGCTGCCACCGCCGGGGCCGGGCGGGCTTCGGGTTGCGCGGCAGCGATCACGGTTGCCGCCGGCTTGGCGGTCGGACGAGCACCGCCGGCGACAGGTGACGAACGGCCGCCGCCGGTCATCATGTCGCGGATCATCTGCAGCTTGGTCTGGGCGCTGGTGTTGGAGGAGTCGATCGACAGCGCCTTGTCGTAGGCCTGGCTGGCCATGTGGGCGTAAATGTCACCGAGATTCTCGTGTGCCGTGGCGTACGAAGGATGAGTGCGTATCGCCATTTCCAGCGACTGACGAGCCTTGTCGTACTGCTTCTGCTGGGCGTAGATCACCGCGAGGTTGTTGTAGGGCTCGGGGGATTCGGGGAATTCCTCGGTGAGCTTGGTGAAGACGACGACAGCCTCTGCCTGGCGGTTCAATTCGGTGAGGATCAGGCCCTTGAGGAAGCGCCCCTGCGGATCCCGCGGATTCGAGGAAAGATACTGATCGGCCTTTTCCAGCGCCTGGCTATGCTGGCCCTGCTTCATGAGCTTGCCGATGTCCTGCAGGGAGTCGGCGTGCGCCACGGGGGTGAGCGGTGTGAGCGACAGTAGCGCCGCGACAACGATGGCGACGGGAGTTCTGAAGTGAAGGCGATGAGTGCGCATGTTATAATTATTCCTCTTTGCGGCGATTTTATCGTGTCATTCTAACAAGAAAGCCGATTTTATTCACGACGTTCCGCAACTTTCCGGAACGCTCTGATCCGCGCTCCGGCGCGGTGTTCGCGCTGTATTCTTGGCTGCCATGTCGATAAAACACGGCGCTTGACGTTCCCCATCGAATTCTCATGCTGAAAATCCACAATTCCCTCGCGCGCGACAAGCAGGTCTTCGTCCCCATCGAGCCCGGTTGCGTCCGCATGTATGTCTGCGGCATGACAGTTTATGACTACTGTCATCTCGGCCACGCCCGCGTCCTCGTGGTGTTCGACATGGTCGCGCGCTGGCTCCGCGCCAGCGGCTACCAGGTGACCTACGTCCGCAACATCACCGACATCGACGACAAGATCATCCGCCGCGCCGGCGAGAACGGCGAGAGCCTGCGCGCCCTGACCGACCGTTTCATCGAGGCCATGCACGAAGACGCCGATGCTCTCGGCGTGCAACGCCCCGACCATGAGCCCCGCGCCACCGAGTTCGTGCCGCAGATGCTCGACATGATCGGCGCGCTGGAGAAGAACGGCTACGCCTACGTGGCCGCCAGCAAGGATGTCTGCTTCCATGTCCGCAAGTTCGAGGGTTACGGCAAGCTCTCCGGCAAGTCGCTGGAAGACCTGCGCGCCGGCGAGCGCGTCGATGTCATGGAAGGCAAGGAGGATCCGCTCGACTTCGTGCTCTGGAAGCACGGCAAGGAAGGCGAGCCGGACGAAGCCCGCTGGCAATCGCCCTGGGGCGCCGGCCGGCCCGGTTGGCACATTGAGTGTTCGGCGATGAGCTCGCAACTGCTCGGTCGGCAGTTCGACATCCACGGCGGTGGTCAGGACCTGCAATTCCCTCACCACGAGAACGAGATCGCCCAGAGCGAGGGCGCGCACGGGAATACCTTCGTCAATTACTGGATGCACAACGGCTTCGTTCGCGTCGACGACGAAAAGATGTCCAAGTCGCTCGGCAACTTCTTCACCATCCGCGAGGTGCTGAAGAAGTATGACGCCGAGGTGGTGCGCTTCTTCATCCTGCGCGCCCATTACCGCAGTCCGCTCAACTACTCGGACGCCCACCTCGACGACGCGCGCGGCGCGTTGACGCGCCTGTACACCGCGCTGAAGGCGGCGCCCGCCACGTCGGTTGAGTCGGCAGCCGCAGCGGCCATCGACTGGAACGAAAGTCATGCCGCGCGCTTCAAGGCGGCGATGGACGATGATTTCAATACGGCGGAAGCTGTCGCCGTGCTGTTCGAACTGGCCGGCGAAGCAAATCGTACCCACGATGCCGCGGCGGCCGCTCTGCTGCGCAGTCTGGGCGGCGTGCTGGGCCTGTTGCGGCGCGATCCGACCGAGTTCCTCCAGGCGGCGCCAGTGGCGGAGGGCGGGCTGTCGAACGCGGATATCGACGCACGCATCGCCGCGCGCGTCGCCGCCAAGAAGACGAAGAACTTCACCGAGGCTGACCGCCTGCGCGCCGAGCTGCTGGCGCAAGGCATCGTGCTCGAAGACTCGGCGCAAGGCACGATCTGGCGCAGAGCCTGAGCGATGAACACTCCAGAGTCGGCACGCATCGAGGCACTTGTCCGGCAACGCCTGGACGAAATCCTGCCGCAGCGGATCGAAGAAGCACTCCGGGCGCGTGAGCAGGCGCGCGCCTGCTCGATGACCATCATCGCCACCAAGGGCACGCTCGACTGGGCCTATCCGCCTTTCATCCTCGCTTCGACCGCCGCCGCGCTCGGCTGGGACGTACGGATTTTCTTCACCTTCTACGGCCTCAATCTACTGAAGAAGGACGTCTCCGATCTCAAGATCAGTCCGCTCGGCAATCCGGGCATGCCGATGAAGATGCCTTTCGGCCCGGACTGGTTCAAGGCGATCGACTGGAACATACCCAACATCGTCCAGGCCAATATCCCCGGCTTCGAAGCGCTGGCTACAAGGTTGATGCAGCAGACCATCAAGAACAACGGCGTCGCCGGTATCGAGGAATTGCGCGCCTTGGCGCAGGAAGCCGGCGTCAAGTTTACCGCCTGCCAGATGACCGTCGATCTGTTCGGCCATGGTCACAACGATTTCATCGCCGGCACCGAATTCGCCGGCGCCGCGACTTTTCTTCAGGAAGCGCGGAAGGCAGGGATCAATCTGTTTGTCTAGCAGCCTGTCGGACTTTCCGCGTGGGTGCGACGGTCGCGGATCCGGATGCAGTGGCGCTGGCGCTGGCGCTGGCATCCTCACCTCCCTAATCCCATCTCCCCCTTGTGGCCGAAGGGAATTCCTGTGGGATCAGGGGGGGACGAGTTTTCTTCACAGCACTTCCGCTGCGTGATCCGCGAGACGTGAGCGTTCGCCTCGTTGCAGGGTGATGTGACCGGAGTGGCCCCAGCCCTTGAAGCGATCGACGACGTAGGTGAGGCCGGAACTGCCTTCGGTGAGGTAGGGCGTGTCGATCTGGGCGATGTTGCCCATGCAGACGACCTTGGTGCCGGGGCCGGCTCGCGTGATCAGGGTCTTCATTTGCTTGGGCGTGAGGTTCTGCGCTTCGTCGATGATGAGGAACTTGTTCATGAAGGTCCGACCGCGCATGAAGTTGAGCGACTTGACCTTGATGCGGCTGCGGATCAGGTCCATGGTTGCGGCACGGCCCCAGTCGCCGGCGGTGCTTGCTCCCGCGGCTTCTTCGGGCGGGCGATTGAGGACGTCGAGGTTGTCATCGAGCGCGCCCATCCAGGGGGTCATCTTTTCTTCCTCGGTACCGGGCAGGAAGCCGATGTCCTCGCCAACCGGCACGGTGACGCGGGTGATGATGATTTCGGAATAGCGCTTGGAGTCGAGCACCTGGGTCAGGCTCGCGGCCAGCGTCAGCAGCGTTTTGCCGGTGCCGGCCTGGCCGAGCAGGGTGACGAAATCGATGTCGGGGTTCATCAGCAGGTTGAGGGCGAAGTTCTGCTCGCGGTTGCGCGCGGTGATGCCCCACACGGCGTTCTTGGCATGGCTGTAGTCGATCAGGGTTTCAAGTTCCGCCGTCTTGCCGGCGCCGACTTTTACCCATGCCTGCAGCGGCTGCGGGCCTTCCTGCCAGACGAATTCATTCACCAGCAGTTCGGGGCAGAGCGGGCCCTTGATCCGGTAATAGGTGCGGCTGTCCTTCTTCCAGGACTCCAGCCCCTTGCCGTGCTTGTCCCAGAAGTCGGGCGGCAGTTCGAGGGTGCCGGTGTAGAGGAGATCGCTATCCTCGAGCACCTTGTCATTGAAATAGTCCTGTGCCTCGAGGCCCAGCGCACGCGCCTTGATGCGCAT
>CAZCPD010000036.1:0-19322 GCA_964500425.1 uncultured Rhodocyclaceae bacterium | reverse complement strand
GTGCGCCACGCTGCGGAAATCCTCAACTTCGTCGGCCAGGCCTCGGAAACGGCGATCATCGACAATGTCCGTGAATACGACCCCGATCTGGCGCAACGGATTCTCGACGAGATGTTCGTGTTCGAAAACCTTCTCGACGTCGAAGACCGCGGCATTCAGCTGTTGCTGCGCGAAGTGCAGTCCGACTCGCTGATCGTGGCGCTGAAAGGGGCGCCACCGGAACTGCGCGAGAAGATATTCAAGAACATGTCGCAGCGTGCCGCCGAAATGCTGCGCGAAGACCTCGAAGCCAAAGGTCCGGTGCGGCTCTCCGAAGTCGAGGCGGAGCAGAAGGAAATTCTCAAGATCGCACGGCGCCTCGCCGACGAAGGCCAGATCCAGCTCGGCAGCGCCGGGGCCGAAGATGCCTACGTCTGAGGCCGCGCCATTCATCGACAGCGCGGTCTAAGAGCGGTCTCGAACAGCCATGTCCACATCAGACGAATCGAACGAGGGTTCCCTCACGGCTTGGGAACGCTGGGAGTTGGCGAGCTTCGACTCGCCTGGGTTTCATGCCGCCGCTCCGAATGCCGGCGCGGATGGAACAACCCAATCCGACTCCGCCTCGACGCAGGACGAAATCGAGCGCCTGCGCCTACAAGCCCAGGAAGCCGGCCGCACCGCCGGTTATTCGGCGGGTTATGCCGAAGGCCAGAACAAGGCGCGCACTGAAGCGACACGCTTTGCCGGCATGGCCGCCCGACTCGAGGCTGCGCTGAACGAATTCGACCAGCAAGTGTCGGATGACCTGCTGGCTCTTGCCCTGGAGGTCGCACGCCAGGTCGTGCGCCAGAGCATCGCCGTCAAGCCTGAAATGCTTCTCGAAACCCTCCGTCAGGCTCTGGCGCAAATGCCCCATCCGCACACGACGATCTCGATCAATCCGGAGGATGCCTCGCTATTGCGTTCCTATCTTGGCGACCAACTTACGCATGCAGGCCACCGGCTGCACGAGGATCCCCGCATTCAGCGTGGCGGCTGCATCGTCGAAGCCGGCGGCAGCCAGATCGACGCGACGGTCTCCACGCGCTGGAAGCGCATCGTCGAAAGCCTCGGCTGCACCACCGAATGGCTAGCCGCCGACCATCCTCCGCCGGATGCCGACGATGACAGAGACTGAAGACGCAAACGAAACGGAGAGCAATGTCCATCTCTCCAAGTGGCGAAATTTTCTTGAGGACTGCCGTATCCAGGTGTCGCAAGCCACGCCTTTCCAGTTGTACGGGCGACTGACGCGGATCAACGGTCTGGTCATGGAAGCCGCCGGCATCAAATTGCCGCTCGGCGCGAGCTGCAGCATCCAGGTGCCCGGTGGTCGGTCGATCGAGGCCGAGGTTGTCGGTTTTTCCGGCGAAAAGCTTTACATGATGCCCTGTGAAGACGTCCAAGGCCTGTCGCCAGGCGCCTTGATCACGGCGCTGGAGACGGGATCAACGACGCCGAACCCGGGCGAGCGCCTGCCTCCCTTGCGCCGTCACATCGACCGCGCCAAGCGCGTCCCGGTCGGTGACGCCCTGCTCGGCCGCGTGCTCGACAGCAACGGCCGGCCGCTCGACGGCCTTGGCCCACTCGATACCAAACAAAGCCGCTCGCTGCAGAGTCGCCCGATCAACCCGCTGTCGCGCGCACCGATCGCGCACAGCCTCGACGTCGGCATCCGCGCCATCAATGCCCTGCTCACCGTCGGCGGTGGCCAGCGGCTGGGCTTGTTCGCCGGCTCCGGCGTCGGCAAGAGCGTGCTGCTCGGCATGATGGCCCGCTACACCGAGGCCGAGGTCATCGTCGTCGGCCTGATCGGCGAGCGCGGCCGCGAGGTCAAGGAATTCATCGAGCAGATCCTCGGCAAGGAGGGCATGCGCCGCTCGGTCGTCGTCGCCGCGCCGGCTGACACCAGCCCGCTGATGCGCCTGCAGGGCGCTTACTACGCAACCACCATCGCCGAGGAGTTCCGCGACCAGGGCCGGAAAGTTCTGCTCATCATGGATTCGCTGACGCGCTTTGCCATGGCCCAGCGCGAGATAGCCCTCGCCATTGGCGAACCGCCGGTCACGCGCGGCTATCCGCCCTCCGTTTTCGCGCGCCTGCCTGCGCTGGTCGAGCGCGCCGGCAATGGTCCGGAAGGCGGTGGATCGATCACCGCCTTCTACACCGTGCTCGCCGAAGGCGACGACCAGCAGGATCCAATCGCCGACTCGGCGCGCGCCATCCTGGATGGCCATTTCGTGTTGTCGCGCCACCTCGCCGATGCCGGTCACTATCCCGCGATTGACATCGAGCAGTCGATCTCGCGCGCAATGACCAGCCTGATCAAGCCAGCGCATCTCGATCAGGTGCGCCGCTTCAAGCAGCTCTACTCACGTTTCCAGCGCTCGCGCGATCTGATCGCCGTGGGCGCCTACGCTGCCGGCTCCGATCCCACACTCGACCAGGCGATCCGCCTGCAACCGGCGATGGAACGATTCCTGCAGCAAGGACTCGACGAGCGCGCCGATTACGCGAGCAGCCTGGCCGCCCTGAACCAGCTGTTCGCGGCGACAGCATAGTTGCACTAAGATCAATATGTAACCCAGACTACCGGATCGATTCCGCCGCCATCGTGACCAAGCCCTTCCCTCTGCAAACCCTGCTCGACCTCTCGCAACTGCGCATGGAAGATGCCGCGCGCAAGCTCGGTGAATTGCTGGCCGGCGAACAGGAAGCCGGAGCCCGCCTGGCCCTTTTGCAGCAATATCGCGAGGAATACCATGGCCGCTTTGTCGATGCCGCTCGCAACGGCATCGCCCGCGATGTCCTCAGCAACTATCAGATATTTCTCGGCAAGCTCGACGATGCCATCGTGCAGGCGCAGCACATGGTAGCCCAATCCCGGCAACGCACTGCCCAGGGTCAGCAGGAGTGGATCGACAAGCGCGGACGCGTGCAAGCCTATGACACACTCTCCCAGCGCCATCGCAGCCGCGAACAGGGCATAGAGAATCGCCAGCAGCAAAAAATCCTCGACGAGCATTCAGCCCGCAAGCATCAAGTCAAGGAAGACGATGAACTTTCGTCATCCTGAGCCGGCGCCCTGCACTGGTTCCGTGCCTTGACTCCCTGATCGATATCCGGATTTGTTTTTCTGCTGGCACGCCACTTGCTGTGTGACTGTCAATCGGCAGCGCAATGACTGCCCTTACGCAAAGGAACGCATCATGCCGGAAATTGCCAGCATACCGATTCTGTCCTCCTCCTCGCCAGCCCTTGGTAACACCAACAGCGCCGCAGCGATGGCCGGCTTTGCCGGCGCGGAAACGACCGCCGCAACTTCCTCAAGCCTGGCCGGCAGCGATCCCGGCTTGCCTGAAGGCCAAGGCCACGACTCGTTCTCCCACATCCTTAAACGCCAGCTGGACCGCCCTGCCCCCCCCATCACCTCGGCCGCCGACCATGCTACCGCGGCACTTGCCAATGGCGCGGCACCCAACGTGTTACTACTCGGAGAACTGTCCCTCCCCCTGCCGCTGAATGACAGAGCCAACGCCGAGATCACGGCTCTTGCCGCCAGTCTCAACGCACAGCCGGGTAGCGAGCGCTCGCCGCTCGCTGAGCATGCTGGCAGCCCAGCGCTAATCTCCCTGCTTGCCCGGGCTTTTGACCAACAGGCCGAAGCGAACACCAAGGCAGGACAAGAAAACCAAAGAACCGCTCTTGATCGACTCCAAGCCGGTACCGAAGCCACGCAAACGATGACCGACCTCGTCGCACCTTCCGGGAGGAGGGACGACTTCGTAGCCTCTAGCGGGACAGAAGCACAAACCACGAGCGAAACTAATTCAATACAGCTCATGCAGGCATTCATTGCCCTCAAGTCCGGCAGCGAATTGTCGACGAAGGCGGCTCTTCAGACCGATTCGCCTGCCGACCGTGATCTAGCGGCAGCACAGGACCCCGCCACAGCGACTATTGCCGCCATGCTGGCACAGTTCCCGTCGCCGGGAGCCGCCAACGTAGCAAGGACTGAAGGCAATGGCGACATTCCCGACACCGCGTTGCGCGACCGACAGGATTTGCCCCTGATGACGGCAACGACAATCCTGCCTCCCATTGAAAACAGCAGCGAAGATACGCTAACGCAATCGGCCGCAAAGGCCGAACTGCCGCGACTTTCTACTGACAAGGCGGCAGATTTTGCCGCAACGCGGGCGATATCTGCCGAACTCGCCGCAGCCGCAACGGCCAGCGGCAAGGAGTCAGCAGCTGCCGAAGCCAGCTTCGACAATCTGCTGGCGGCAGCCCAGGCGCATCATGCACAGATTGCGAACCATGGGCATGATCGCGATATTCGCACGCCAGTCCACGCCAACGATCCGATCAGGATGGAAACCCCTGTCGGCGCCAATGGCTGGGACACTGAGATCGGCGACAAGCTGGTATGGATGGTGGGTCGCCAGGAACAACGGGCCGAACTGGTGCTCAACCCGCCGCAACTTGGCCGCGTGGAAATATCGCTGACCCTCAACGGCGATCAGACCAGCGCCGCCTTTGTTTCAGGGAACCCGGCCGTGCGCGAAGCACTGGAAGCCGCCCTGCCCAGGCTGCGTGAAATGTTTGCCGAAGCTGGCTTGAGTCTGGGTCAGGCGCAGGTCGGTGCAGACTCCGGCAACAATGCCGCCAACCAGTCGCCTGGCAATCGGGAAAACAGGGAGAATTCGTCGCGCTATTCCAATGCAAGAGAGGGGGCGCCCGACGTTAACATGCAACGTCTGACAGAAAGCAGCCAATGGCTGCGTCAGGGAAGAGGGCTGGTCGACGTCTTTGCCTGAGCGAAGGCGTCATGCCATACTCATCCGCATGCAAGGGCGGCATGACCGCTCGCCCGGAAGCAGCCGCCCGGCAGGAATGAATTGAGGAGCAATGCATGGCAAAAGCCACGGAAAAACCCGAAGAAGCCGCGGCGGAAGTATCGCCCAAGAGCAACAAGAAACTGATCGTCATTGTCGCTGCAGTGGCTGTCGTCCTGATACTGGGCGGAGTCGGGGGCTTCCTCATGATGAAGAAGAACCAGCAAGCGGCGGAAGAGGTTGATGAGGCCAAGGCAGAAAAGATCAAAAAGATCAAAGAAGAGACACCTCCGGTCATCGTCAAGCTGGATCAATTCACCGTCAAGCTGCAGCCCGATGAAGGCCGACCGGAACAATACATGCAAACGGTTATCGAATTGGAAGTTCAGGACGCCATGGTCGCCGACCGGGTCAAGACTTACATGTCCAAGATTCGCGCGCGCCTGCTTCTGTTGCTGTTAGGGAAGTCGCCATCGGAGTTGTCTTCACCCGAAGGGGTGGAATTCCTTGCCGCCGAGATCCGCAACGAAATCAACCAGATTCTCGATGGCACCGTCAGGCCGAAGGGCACGCTCAAGGCCGGCCCCGACGACTCGGTGCAGGCTGTCTATCTGACCCAGTTCATCATTCAGTAGGCCAGGATGAGCCAGGATTTTCTCTCCCAGGAAGAAGTCGATGCCCTATTGAAGGGGGTCACCGGCGAGGCCGAAGAGGCTCCGGCCGAAGGCGCGCCTGAAGGAGAGATCAAGAAGTATGACATTGGCCGCCAGGAACGCATCGTGCGTGGCCGGATGCCGACGCTCGAGCTCATCAATGAGCGGTTTGCCCGCTACCTGCGCCTCGGTCTGTTCAATTACATGCATCGCAACGCCGAAATTTCGGTGGGGCCGATCCGCGTCCAGAAATACAGCGAATTCATCCGCAACCTGGTGGTGCCGACCAATTTGAACCTCGTCCAGGTCAAGCCCTTGCGAGGCACCTGCCTGTTCGTGTTCGACCCGAATCTGGTCTTCCTGGTCATCGACAACATGTTCGGCGGCGACGGGCGTTTCCACACGAGGGTCGAAGGCCGCGATTTCACGCCGACCGAACAGCGCATCATTCAGGGACTGCTGAAGACGGTTTTCGCCGAATATGAGAAGTCCTGGAAACCGATCCATCCGGTGACCTTCGAATACATTCGTTCGGAGATGAATACCCAGTTCGCCAACATCGCCACGCCTTCGGAAATCGTTGTCGCCGTAACCTTCACCATCGAGTTTTCGGGCGCGGCTTCTGAAATGCATATCTGCTTCCCGTATTCGATGATCGAACCGATCCGCGACATCCTTTACAGCAGCCTGCACAGCGAACAACTCTCATCAGACAAGCGCTGGACATCGACGTTGCGCCGTCAGCTGCAAACCGCCGAAGTGGAACTGGTGGCGCCGCTCGGCAAGACCGAGGTGACGCTCGGGCAGATCATGACGATGAAAATCGGCGACATCATCCAGATCGACGTTGACGACAAAATCACCGTCAACGTTCAGGGCGTCCCGGTGCTGGCTGCCACCTACGGGGTCAAGAATGGTCAATACGCATTGAAGATCGACAGATTCTTGCCGCCGGACGAGCTTTGACCGAGCATCAAGCAGAGGAACGCAGAGGATAATCATGGCTGACGAAAATCAGGTAACCGACGACGACTGGGCAGCAGCAATGGGTGAGCAGAGCGCCACCGACGCCACACAGGCCGAGGCCGCCACCGCGAAAGTATTCGAACAGTTCTCCGGAGACGCCGAGAAGTCGGGCAATCTCAGCGACTTCAGCATGATCCTCGACATTCCGGTCAACCTGACGGTAGAGCTCGGCAGAACGCGCATTTCGATCCGCGACCTGCTGCAGCTGGCCCATGGCTCGGTGGTCGAACTGGAAGGATTGGCTGGCGAACCGATGGAGGTTCTCGTCAATGGCACCCTCATCGCACAGGGCGAAGTCGTCGTCGTCAACGAAAAATTCGGTATCCGCCTGACCGACATCATCACCCCCGCGGAACGCATGAACAAGCTCAACCGCTAAGGATCCAAGCAGCCGATGCTGGCGTGACGGCGCAGCAAGCAACAGGGCGCACCACAGGCTTGTTTGCTCAGATGCAGGCGCTGCGTACCTGAAACAAGTCGGTATGCCCCATCAGGACCTTTTCGATGCCGTCCTGCTTCAATGTGCGCATGCCCGACTTGATTGCTTCTTCAATGAAATCGGCTGCAGAGCCATTGCGTCTGACCAGTTCGCGAATCGCGGGTGTAATGCTCAGCAGCTCGAATAGCGCCACCCGTCCGCGATAACCGGAGTTGCTGCAATTCTTGCAGCCAACGGCCTGCATCCGCCTGAGTTTTCCGTTCTCGCCAAAACGCCGACGCCATGACGAAGTAATGGCGTCACGCTCAGCCAGTGACGGATTGCGCTGATGCGCCGAGTGGTAATACTCGGCGGCGAGCTCGTCGAGTTCATGGCTGTCGAGTTCCACTGCCACGCCACAATCGCGACAGATCCGGCGCGCCAGGCGCTGTGCCAAAATACCCAGGATTGCATCGGAAAGGTTGAATGGATCGACCTTCAGATCGAGCAACCGGGCGACCGTTTCCCCGGCGGTATTCGTATGCAGTGTGGACAGCACCAGATGTCCCGTCATCGAGGCCTCGACAGCAATCCGAGCCGTTTCCGCATCGCGCATCTCGCCGATCATGATGACGTCCGGATCGGCTCGCAGAAAGGCTCGCAGCACGTTGGCGAAGGTCAGATCAATCTTGGGATTGATCTGCACCTGGCAGATGTTCTGCTGGACGATCTCCACCGGATCCTCAGCCGTCCATATCTTGCGGTTGTCGGTGTTCAGTTCACGCAGGATGGAATGCAGTGTGGTGGTCTTGCCGCTACCGGTCGGCCCGCAGACGAGAATCAGCCCATACGGATGCAGCATCAGCTCGCGCAGCCGTGACATGTCGTCCGGCGACAGTCCCACGCGATCGACCGGCAGTGGTTCACCGCCTGCGAGCAGGCGGATCGTTACCATTTCGATGCCATTCACCGATGGCAATGTGGCAATCCGCAGGTCAATTGGCGCCCGACCGGTGATTGGAAACGTGATCTTGCCATCCTGAGGCCTGCGCCGTTCTGAAATATCCAGACCGGCCATGATCTTGATCCGTGATACCACCGCCTCGTGATAGCTGATCGGGTATGTCGAATACCGCTCCATCTCGCCGTCATGACGAAACCGGATGCGGACCTGCGGTGAACGGGCAAATGCTTCCAGATGAATATCCGAAGCCCCCATCAGCGAGGCATCAACGATCAGTTTATTCACCAGCCCGACGATGCTCGAATCGTCCTCACTGACCGCAGCCGTCTCAATCAATGCCAAGGACTCGCCATTCGCAGCTGGCAGGCTGGCGCGCGCCCGATTGGCCAGTTGACGAAACTCCCGGTCCACCTCTTCCGTGCTCCGGGCATGGTCATACGCATTAAGACGCGCCAGCAACTTGTCCCGCGCCGCAGTGACGAATTCGATGTTGAGATTGGTGAGAAAGGCAAAGTACTGACGATCGGCGAAGGAAAAGGGGTCTTCGACAGCTAGATACAGCGTTCCGTTGAACAGGGCAATCGGCACGACCATGTGGCTCTTCGCCACTGCCGCCGTTACCCGCTTGGCGGCTTCGTCATCCGCTGGATAGCACAACGGATCGACGATCGGAATGCCCATTTGCATGCTGAGACCAAATATCAGATCCTGCGACGTGATGGCGCCGATGCGGGTCAGGATGAGGCCCAGCGGTTCGCGTGCGCCGCGCACCGCCACCTGGATCGTCAACGCCTGATCCAACGCATCGTGATCGAGCACCCCGGCTGCAACGAGGATTTCGCCGATGCGGCGGTGATCCTTCAGCGGTAGCTGAAGACCGGCATGTCGCCCTTCGGCGATCTGCCGAAGCTCGAGTGGATCACCAATCTCGTTCCAGGCTACCGGCTGCGACAATCCGGTCGTGTTATCGAGCTTGGAGACTGCACCCTCGAGCGAAGCCTTCGATTCTGCCGCAGATGTCAGTTTCTCCTCCTGACTTGGCGATGGCGAATCGAACAGGCCGGCCAGCGTGAATCGGGCCGAGATGAACGGGTCGAATGGATTGCTGCTCAGCTCCGGAAAGTGATACTCATGAAGCTGCTTCAGGCACGTGAGCTCTTTCAAAACGGCCTCGTCGAACCCCTTACGGCCGCCGCGCTCGCTCATCAGCACGCTATCCAGATAGGACATCACCTCGACCTTACCCCACAGGGAGTCGATCTTCTCGACGATGCGCGGAAACTTCGCGGCAAGCTCCTCCGGAAACTTGTTGCCAACTGCCGCGAATGCCTCGGTCAATTTGGGGAGTCTTGATCGCGTAGCCTGATCCATTGGTTGAGCTTCCCTCGTGTTTTTAAGGAAACAGAAAACAATGCGATCGTAAACGGCAAGCCGGTTCGGGGAGTGTGAAAAAAGTCACAAAACCGCCACTGCCAAACGTCAGCCCCGCGAAACTCCGTATTCAAGGAGAGGATGGATACCGCCCCGAAATATCGGAAGCAGCGCACGCGTTGAAGATGCCGAAGCAGGAATACATCGCGGAATTCAAGGAACTGAAAGGCGCCATTGGCAGCCCCCGCTTGGGGCGTGAAAATGGCATTCGAGCGCGACACAAGCGCCGGTTCAAGACTACGGCCGATTCGAAGCATGCATTGCCGCTAACGCCGGGCCAGATGTGGGTGGCCGACATAGCCCACATCTGAACCGACTGATGATGGCTGTATCAGACGGCCGTACTCCATCTGTTAAAGAGGAAGGTCGCGACTGATCGATCGAACCGTGGATATCACCGGACATCGTCATTGACGCCCTGACCATGACGAGACTCGGCAAGAAACTTGCGCCAGACTTGGTGAATTGACACATATTCCGCCCTCTGCTTCGCGCCTGAACAGGAGCGGTGCACGGTTAATCTCGGCCCGCATGGAACATCCATGCGGGCCGATGATGACGCGCAGACCCCCACACCATTCGAAGACCGTGAAAACCGGCGCCACGCTGCTCACGTGCGGCCTGGCGCCTGCAACCGCTCTTGCCCAAGGCGCAACGCACGCAGTCGAAGCCGGCGGCGGCATGCTGCAGGTGATTTTCAGTCTGCTGCTGGTAGCCGTGCTGCTCGCCGGCAGCCTATACCTGCTCAAGCACCTGAATGCGCCGCGCGGCGCGACCGCCTCGCTGCTGCGCGTCATTTCCGGGGCGGCGGTCGGCGCGCGCGAGCGCGTGGTGGTCGTTGAGGTCGGCGAAACCTGGCTGGTGCTCGGCGTCGCCCCCGGGCAAGTCACCAAACTGCATGAACTGCCGCGCCAGTCGCTGGCAGCCGCGAAGGAAACCGCCGTGCCCGAAAAGAATTTCGCCGCCTGGCTGAAGCAGGTCGTGGATCGCCGCAATGCTGCCAAGTAACCTCATCCGCCACATACTCCTGCCAGCGCTGATGCTTGCGCCCGGGCTCGTCCTGGCGCAAGTCCTGCCGGCGGTAACCAGCGCCCCGGCCGGTGGCGGCGGCACCCAATGGTCGCTGTCGATCCAGACGTTGCTGATGCTCACCAGCCTGAGCTTCCTTCCCGCGATACTGCTGATGATGACCAGTTTTACCCGCATCATCATCGTCTTTTCGCTGCTGCGCAGCGCCCTCGGCACGCAGTCATCGCCGCCGAACCAGATTCTCGTCGGGCTGGCGCTGTTCCTGACATTCTTCATCATGGCGCCGGTCGGCGACAAGATCTATACGGACGCCTATCTGCCGCTCGCCGAAAACAAGATCACATTCAGCGAAGCACTGGAACGCGGCTCTGTCCCCCTGCGCAGCTTCATGCTGAAGCAAACCCGCGAACCCGACCTGACCCTGTTCACCAAGATATCGAAGCTGCCCAAGGCTGAATCGCCCGATCAAGTCTCGATGCGCGTGCTGATCCCGGCCTTCGTCACCTCGGAGCTGAAGACAGCCTTCCAGATCGGCTTCATCGTCTTCATCCCCTTCCTGATCATCGACATGGTGGTCGCTTCCGTGCTGATGTCGATGGGTATGATGATGATGTCCCCGGTCATCGTCGCCCTGCCGTTCAAGATCATGCTGTTCGTGCTGGTGGACGGCTGGACGCTGCTGATCGGCTCGCTGGTGCAGAGCTTCGGATAGGAACACCGTCATGACCCCAACCACCGTCATCGAAATCGGCCGCGGCGCCATCGAAATCACCCTGCTGGTGTCTTTGCCGCTGTTTGTCGTCGCCCTGGCCACGGGTCTCCTGATCAGCATCTTCCAGGCGGCGACGCAGATCAACGAAGCCACGCTGTCCTTCGTGCCCAAGCTGCTGGCGATCTTCGTCACGATGATCGTCGCCGGACCGTGGATGCTGACGGTTCTGACCGACTACATCCGCCGTCTCTACGAAAGCATTCCCAGCGTGATCGGGTGATTTCGTTCACTTCCGCCCAGCTCGACCTCTGGCTGGCCACGTTCCTCTACCCGCTGGCGCGCATCCTGTCGCTGCTGGTGGTGGCGCCGGTTTTCAACAGCGCCGGACTGACGGCGCGAATCCGGCTGATCATCGGACTGGCGATCAGCCTGGCCATCGCCCCCGCTTTGCCCGCGCCGCCTGCCATCCCCCCAGGGTCATGGCAGGGACTCGCGGTGCTGGTTCAGCAAATGCTGATCGGGACCGTGATGGGCCTGACGCTGCGCATCGTGTTCACGGCGGTGGACATCGCGGGCGAACTGATCGGTCTGCAGATGGGCCTCTCCTTCGCCACCTTCTTCGATCCGCACAGCAACGCCCAGACCGCGGTGATGAGCTCATTCCTCGGCCTGGTGACGACCCTGCTGTTTCTCGCCATGAACGGTCATCTGCTGCTGCTGTCGGTGCTCGCCGAGAGTTTCCGCCTACTGCCGATCGGCACGACGCCCTTCGCCGCAGCCGGCTTTGCCGCCCTGCTGACCTGGTCGACCACCATGTTCTCCGCCGGACTGATGCTGGCCCTGCCGCTGATCGCCGCCCTGCTGATCGCCAACATCTCGATTGGCGTGCTGGCGCGCATCGCCCCACAGCTCAACATTTTCGCGATCGGCTTTCCGGTCACCATCATCACCGGCTTCACGGTGCTGATGTTCTCGCTACCCCATTTGGGCGCAGCTATCGAAGGCCTCTACGACAAGGGATTCGTTGCCTTGGCCGGCGTCATGCGCGCGGGCGGCGCCCCCCCCTCTGCCTCGCTGTCGCCCTGATCACCGGGCGGACGATGCCCCTTGCCGGTCAGGCGTATCACGCCCATCGAGACCCTTTGCGAACCGAGCACCGAGGATTCCAGACCTTCGCTGTACTCCCTGATTTCGTAGCCATCGAAGCCCCCATACTGCACGAGATCCCGTGCACGACGCTGAAATACCTGACGCGCCTCGCCCGCGCCGCCGGCGTAGTAACGCTTCATTTTCAACGACAGGTGAATGTGATTGTCGGCGAGCGGCGCCTGTTCGATCTCCCAATTCGGCGCCAGCGGATCGAGTATCAGATAGGCCACACCGATATACGCGCCCCAATACACCACCTTCTCCAGCGGAACGCCGAAGGAAGGCGACAGCTGCACGGTCCTGTTCGGAACCAGGCCGCCGTCTCGCGGCATCGTGCTACCGCAGCCGGTCAACCCGCTTACAGAAGCCGCGGCAAACAACAACATGGGCAAGCGCCGGCAACCCATATCAGGAGATGTAGTTGAACAATGACAGCTGAGACACCTTGACGAAAGACTGCTGCGCCGCCTGAAGCTGCGTCTGGGTGCGAGTGAGGTCGGAAATCGTCTTGGTGTAATCGATGTCCTGCAGATTCGACAATACCTGCTGGTATTGCAAGCTGACGCTCTCATTGACCGACTTGAGTGAATCCGCTGTATTCATGCGTGATCCGATACTGGAGCGCACAGTCAGGAAATTCTGGCTGGCTTGATCGATATTGCCAATGGCGCTAGCCAAATCATTGGTAAGGCGCGCCATGTCGTTGGTTCCGGCTGTCACCGGTCGTTCGACGGCAAGAATCAGATATCGCAAGGTTTCAAACACGCCCTGACTGGAACCCGTCTGAACGCTGAAGCTGTCACCGCTGGCCGGCGCGCCTGTAATGGTCACATTGATGCCGAAATCATCATACGGCGCTGCCAGGCCGCTGAAGCTGATCGCCTGACCAGCCTCATATTTGTGCGTATAGGTGTTGGTCACACCGCCCTCGGTTGCCGGGCCGCCGGTAAATAGCGAAACGGGAGGATTGACGGCAACATCGACGAGATCGTAGTAGGTCGTGTTCGCCGGACCAATCGTACCCGCCGAGTCGACCCAGAATCTGACCTCCAGATTCCCACTGTTGTCCGTGTCGCGCCATTTCGTCGCGTCGATGACACTGCCAGCATTGATGACCCCGGTACCACTATTGGTCGTCGCGTAGTTGGCGACAAACACGCCATTGCCGTTGCTGACACGATTGAACAGGTTATTGCCTGAATCGCTGACGGCAAGTTGCATCGAAGGCGAAACCTGCAGGAAGCGCTGTCCGTCATCGCCGAAATAGCTCACGCCCGTTTCCACCGTGCCAGCGAAGGGCGTCGTGTTGCCCATATAGCCGGAAAAAATATACTGGCCGCTGGCATCCTTGGCGTTGGCGATTCCTACCATTTGCTCAAAGCCTGCCCGCATCTGCGTCGCGATGCTTTGGCGATCGGTATTCGATAGGCCGCCATTCCCGGCATAAAGCGCAAGCGTTCTGATCTGCGTGATGATTTCGGTGGCGCTATGCAGCTGACTTTCCGCAATGGACAACGCAGCCGAGGCATTATCCTGTGCCTTGGCGTATTGCTTGGTGATGTCCGCGGCCTGCGTCACCTCCAACGCGGTTGCCGAAGCAACCGGATCGTCGGCCGGCGTCAGAATGCGCCGCCCCGTCGCCAGCTGCTGCTGCAGATGGAGCAAATCGGACGCCTGCCTGTTGATCGCGGTGACACCCGCGTCGAAAATCATTCCCGAACTGATACGCATGATGGACTCCGTTCGATTTATCGGTTCATTCGATTCTAGATTTCCAGCAAGGCATCGAACAGCTTGCCGGCAACCGCGATCAATTTGGCCGAAGCCTGGTAGGCCTGTTGAAAACGCAACAGATTGGCGGCCTCTTCGTCAAGGTTGACTGCCGAAACCGAGTCGCGCGTCGTCTGCGCCTGATCGGCCAGAGCATGCTGAGCCTTGCCGCTGACCTGCACTTCGCGGGTCTTGTTGCCGACCTGATTGACCATGGCTGAATAAGCGCTCTGGAACGTCGATGTCGTGCCATCGAGCAGCCTCATGGTCTGCAATTGGCCCAACAGCAGAGCGTTTCGATTATCGGAAACGCCGCTGCTGTTCGGCGCGACGGTGAAGCTGTCGCCATCATTCGGCACACCGCCAATGGCCAGGCTGATGCCATTGAAGCTGATGGTCGCGCCCGGGGTATAAGCTACCCCGTCGAGTGTCGACGTGATGAGATACGGACTCGCCGAATCACCCGCGACACTGACCGAGGCCCCCACCGGGAAACCGCGCAGACTGTTGGTTGCCTGATCGTATTGAATGGTGAGCGGCGCAGCCGGCAAGCTATCGATCTGCGTGACCACGGCCGTGGCCGCCATCACGCCGGTACCCGAGGCGATGCTTGACAACGCAATGGCAGAAGCGCCACCCACCTGATTCGACATGACCACCAGCTGATTCGCGCCATTCAACGAAACACTGACGCCGGGAGCCGCGGACAAGGCGTTGATGCTCGTCTGCATCTGCAGAGCCAGATCCGCGGGCGTGTAATCACCCGCCGGAATCAGGACAGTCTGCGCACCGGCGCCATCGACATTGATGCTGAAGCGGTCATTGATGCCCGCAACGATATTCGTCGGGCTCGAAAGTGCCTGGGCGCCGTTCACCACTGCGCGATTTCCGGGTGTGGAAGCACCGCCGAACATCTCGAGATAACCTGCATTGACACCCGTGGCGCTCAACGCTACCGCTGTGGCGCCCCCTTGCAGGTTTGAGGTGACGATCAGTGCGCCACTAGCGTCCACACTCGCCGTTGCACCACCACCGATTGCCGTTTGCACGCCACCGGCGAGCGAGAGCGCCGTCGGATAGACGCCCGGGGCAAGCGTTTTCGTCAGGCTGGCGCCGCCGTCGAGCGCGATATCAAATTGATCGTTGACTCCGGCCACGATCGTGACCGGAAGCGTCGGAGCCGCAGTGCCGATCGCCGCTCCCTGTATCGTTGCCGCGCCGGGAACGCCGAACATGTCGGCAAAACCGGTGTTTGTCACCGTTGGCGTCGTGCCGGGCTGCGGATTGATGGTGTACGAGTCGCCATTCACCGGCACGCCCGTAATCTGAACGGCGATCCCGTTGAAGCTGATATTGGCGCCGATCGCATAAGGAACCTGCATGGTGGGACTGGTGATCTTGTAAGTCTGGCCGGAACCGTTGTCGACCGTCGCCCCCACGGGGAAACCATCCAGACTCGGCGCCGGCGAAGTCAGATAGCGCAGTGTGATGGCTGCCGATGGCGGGGTTGCCGCCGCATCCATCACCGTGCCGGCGCTGATGGTGGCCGTTCCGGTATTGGAGAGGGAAGCGCCGGTCCGAATCGGCGCGGCAACGGCGATGTTGCGTGTATCGGTCAGCGCCATGGCGATGTCACGGGCGCCGGCACGAGTGGGCTGTATCATGAACGTCGCCCCACTGGGTGCGGCGGCGGAAACGGTGATCGCAATACCATCGATGCTGGCCGGCAACGCGCCATTGCTGACCAATACCTTGTTGTCGGCAAGGCGCAACAGCGTGTAATTGCCACCGCCATTCGATGTCAGCTGATAGTCGCTGGTCGTCAACGTCGACACATCGGTAATCGCCGCGGACACCGTCACAGCCGGCGGCGGATTGTCAGTATGGGCAAATGCTATCGGTTGCGGAACCTTGAAGAAATCACCACCCAGCTCGCCAACCAGATCCTGACCCAGCTTATGCTGGTCATTGAAGGTCTGCGCCATCGCGATGGCGATGCGCCCCAACGCATTTTGTGCGGGATCGAGAGAATTATTGCGGAAAGCCAGCAGGCCGCCGAGAGAGCCTCCCGTCAGTTGTTCATCGGGCAGGTTGAACGCGGCGCCGGTCGGCAAGGTCAGTGCGACCGAGGTACGCAGAGGATCAAACATATCCGGGGCAGCCGTCAGCAAGGATGCATCATTGCCGGTCACCAGAGGCTGGCCGCTGCCGATGAAGATACTGTAGGTCCCATCGCTCTGCGGCACAGCAGAAACCCGAATTTCCTTGTTCAATTCGTTGATCAGCTGATCACGCTGGTCGAGCAGATCGTTTGCCGGCTGCCCGTCACCGGCCGACTGCGCAACGACGATGCGCTGATTGATCGCGGCGATTTCCTTCGCATAGCTGTTGATCAGCGTGACTTCGGAAACGATCTGGGAATTGCTGCCGGTGCGAATCTCGTTGAGGCGCTGATCGAGGGCCTGAAAGCGCGCCACCATCGATTCCGCCGCTGAAAGAAATGCCTGCCGGGAAGCGGTCGAGGTCGGATTGGCGGCCAGTTCATCGAGGGTGCTGAAAAAGCCGGTCATCGCCGGACTCAAACCCGAACTCACGTCAGCTACCAGATTGTTGATCTGATTGATCTGCGCCTCGTAGCGATCCATCTCCGCCGCCCCGGTCTGCGCGGTCAGCACCTGATTCGTCAGGTAACCGCTATAGACCCGCTTGACCGTATCGATATTGGTGCCCTGCCCGAGAAAGCCCGCCCCGGTAAACATTGGCAGATTGGCTTCCTGAACCACCTGCTGACGGGTATATCCGGGCGTCGAGGCATTGGCGATGTTCTGTCCGGTCGTGATGAGATTCGCCTGGGCGGCGTTCAAGCCGGTAATGCCGATATTCAGTGTGCTGGCAGCCATGTTCGCTCCAAAGTGTCACTCGGTTAACGGCAAAACTTGCCGCAAATTGAGTTGTCACCCTGAAATCAGCAACCTTCGTGCCACTTCGTCACGAAGCCCATCGGGCCGCACTGGGCTCGTGGCTAACCGGCGGATCAACCCTCCAGCAGGCTGCTGCGCAAAGTGGCGCCGCCGATGATGCCGGCGAGCTTCGTCGCATACAGGGGGTCGGTGGCGTAACCCGACCGTTGCAGCCCCATTGCGAATGCGGACGCATCCTGGGCGCCCAGCACGCCCGCATAGCGCGGGTTGGAGGTCAGCAGATTCGCATAATCCCGAAACGCCTCGGCATCGGAAGCGTATGCCCGGAATCTTTCGACCTGCTTCTGCATCCGGCCATCGATGAATTCGGTAGTGGTCGCCGTCACGACCGGCCCCTTCCAGTTGCTGCCGGCCTTGAGACCGAACAGGTTATGACTGGAGCCGCCATCGGGCATGCGCGGCTCCGCCTTGCCCCAGCCGGTCTCCAGCGCCGCCTGGGCGACCATGAAGTGCGCAGGGATGCCGATGGCGCGGCTGGTTTCGAGCGCATGTGGCCAGATGCGCTCGACGAATTCCCGCGCCGCCGGCGAAGCATTGTGCCCAGCCGCAGTCAGCGGGTTCGAATACATGCTCATGCTGCCGACGGCCCCGACGACGTCCGGGCGCCGGTAAGTCTCGGCTGAGGGCAGCAGCGGAAACGCCTGCTGCTTCGGCAGGAAAGGCAGATCGCCGAGCGGCTGCACATCGCCGTTGAGCCGCGACAACTGCTTCTCGATCAACGCGGCGAGCCCCGTCCCCCTGCCCTTGGTGGCAAGAACCTGGGTCAGCTGTTGGTCGTACATCGACTCGAACATGCGCGACTGTTCGCTATCGAACAGCCCGTCGCGCGGCGTCGCATCGCGCATGGCCTTCAGCACGGTCTGCAGGAACAGCGCCTCGAACTGCTGCGCAACCGCCTTGTTCGCGGTGGGCGTGTTCGAGCGGGCCTCGCGCTTGAGGTCGTTGAGGGCCTTGACGTCGACCGCCAGTTGGGAAGAAATATCCGGAACAGACATTCTCATAGCCTACCTCCCGCCACTCGCCGCCATGCGGCGAAAAGACCGCCTTTTCCCCGGCAATATCGACCGCCATCGTTGACGTCGCACCTCGACGCCGGGATCGAGAAGGCTAGATCACTTCCAGGTCCGCGCGCAGCGCCCCCGAAGAACGCATTGCCTGCAGGATGGCGATCAGATCCTGGGGATTGGCGCCGATGGCGTTGAGCGCCTTGACCACATCCGCAAGATTCGCGCCGGCACGGACATTCATCAGCGCGCCCGGCTCCTGTTTGATTTCAATCTGGGCATTGGTCACGCCTGCCGTCTGCCCGGCGGCGAGGGGACCCGGCTGGCTGACCTGGTTCTCGGCACTGATCGTCACAGACAGGTTGCCGTGCGCCACGGCGCAATTGTCAAGCGTCACCGACTGGTTCATCACCACCGACCCCGTCCGGCTATTGACAATCACCTTCGCCGCCATCTGTGCCGGCGTCAGTTGCAGATTCTCGACACGGCCGATGAAGGCGACGCGCTCGTCGGCATTGAGCGGCGCGCGCACCCGCACCTGGCGGCTGTCGGCGGCACTGGCGCTGCCGGGCACGGCGCGGTTGATGGCCTCGACGAGACGCTGCATGGTGCCGAAATCGCTTTCCTTCAGTTCGAAGTGAACGAACTCCCCATCCCCGAGCGGCGTCGCCACCTCGCGCTCGACCGTCGCGCCGCCGGCGATGCGGCCCACCGACAGATGGTTCACCGTCGTCTTCGAACCGGCGGCGGAAGCTCCCGCGCCGCTGACCACCACATTGCCCTGAGCCATCGCATAGACCTGGTTGTCCGCACCCTTCAGCGGCGTCATGATCAGCGTTCCGCCGCGAATCGACTTGGCATTGCCCATCGAGGAAACCGTCACGTCGAGCTGCTGGCCGGAACGTGCGAATGGCGGCAGCGTCGCGGTGACGATGACCGCGGCGACATTCTTCAGCTGCAGGCTGGTCCCTGGCGGCAGGGTGACGCCCATGTTGGAGAGCATGTTGATGATGCTCTGCACGGTAAAGGGCGTCTGCGTCGTCTGGTCGCCGCTGCCATCAAGGCCAACCACCAGGCCGTAGCCGATCAACTGGTTGCTGCGCACGCCGGCGACCGAGGCGAGATCCTTGATGCGCTCGGCGCGAGCCGGCTGAACGAAGGCCAGCGCGATGAGCACAAGGGAAAAAAGAACGGCGAATTTCCTGGACATGTCGTTATTTCCCTTAACGTGAAAGTCGCGTAAGCGACTCTGGAAGCTCCCCTCTCCCTTTCACGGGAGAGGGGTTGGGGTGACCGAAGGAAATCCCTGTGGGAGTGAGGGAAACG
>CAZCPD010000035.1:0-19392 GCA_964500425.1 uncultured Rhodocyclaceae bacterium | reverse complement strand
GTCAGACATGTTGGGTTACGCGGCAAAGCCGCTAACCCAACCTACATGAACCTTCCGTGCTCCCGCGGTCGCGCTGCCAGGCTTGCCACCAGCGCGCACCCCGCCAGCGCCAGCACGATCGCGGCGCCGGAGGGCGTATCCCAGAGCGCCGAAGCCACCAGCCCGATGGCATAGCCGGACGCGCCGATGCCATACGCCAGCCCCAGACGCCGCCCGGCCGCCAGCGCCGGCACGATCAGGCTGGCGAACACCAGATAGACGCCGACCACCTGCACCGAGGCGGTGACGATCACCGCGAAGAGCAGATAGAACGCGAGCGGCGCGAAGCGCGTCACGCGCAGCGCGAACCAGACGGCCAGCACCGCGGCGCTGATGCCGGCGAGCGGCAGCAGCGCCGACCAGGAAGTCCAGAGGATCTGGCCGACCAGCAGTTCCTGCATGTGCTCGCCGCCGTGCGGATCCCTGGCGAGCAGCAGGATCGCCGCGCAGGCCGCGACGGCGAAGGCGACGCCGATCAGCGCCTCCTGACGCTGCGGCGCGCGCTTCTCGGTCCAGCGCAGCAGCAGCGCGCCCAGCAGCGCCGCGCCGACCGCCGCCGCCTGCGCCTGCCAGCCATGCTCACCGATGCCCGCCGCGTGCGCCGCGACGATGCCGAGCCCGGCGAACTGGGCGATGGCGAGATCCATGAAGATGATGCCGCGCTTGAGCACCTCCATGCCCAGCGGCACGTGGGTGGCGAGCACCAGCAGCCCCGCCGCGAAGGCCGGCAGCAGGATGCCGGCCTGCAGACCCTCGACGTTCATCGCGCCGCCTCCGTCAGGCGTTCGAGGATATCGTCGTAGAGCGCGATCAGGTCGCCCGCGCGCGCCGAACCGCCCACCGTATATGGCAGCATCACGGCGCGCAGACCGGCCTTGCCGGCGATCCACTCGCTTGCCTTCGGCGACAGATAGCCGGCGCGCAGCACCATCTTCGCCGGCTGCGCGCCGAGCCGATCGAGCAGTTGCGCCAGATAGGCAGCCGAAGGATCGATGCCCGGCTTCGGTTCGAGATCGGCCACCACCCGGAGGCCCAGCCAGTTGGCCAGGTACGACCAGGTCTTGTGCTGCACCACCACCGGCACGCCCTTCAGCGCGGCGGCCGGCTTTTCCCAGCGGACCATGGCGACCTGCAGGCGCCGGGCGAAGTCGGCGCGGCGCGCCTCGTAATGCGCGGCGCCCGGCGGATCCAGCTCCGCCAGGCGTTTCGCCAGCGTGTCGGCGACGCGCAGCAGGTTGCGCGGATCGAGATGCAGGTGAGGATTGCCCGAGGGGTGGACGTCGCCCTGGGCGCGGTCGAGCATCGCCGGCTTCTCGAGAAGGCCGACAAACTGCGCCGCCTCGAACCAGCCCTGCTGTCCCGTCTGGATCGCCGGGTTCGCCGACTCGCGCTGCAGGAGCGGCAGCCAGCCGGCCTCCAGCTCCGCGCCGGTGCATACCAGCAGGTCGGCGCGACGCGCTTGCGCGATCAAGGCCGGGCGCGCCTCGATGTGATGCGGGTCCTGCATGGCCGTGGTCGCCGACGAAACGCGGGCGCGCTCGCCGGCGATTTCGGTCGTCAGCGCCGCCCATTCCGGTTCGCAGGCGAGCACCTGGAGCACTGGCAAGGCCGCCAATGCCGACTGCGCGAACAGCGCGAACGCCGTGGCAACAAAGAGTTTTCTCATCGTCGCCTCCTTAACGTGAAAGTCGCGCAAGCGACTCTGGAAGCTCCCCTCTCCCTGACACGGGAGAGGGGGTGGGGGTGAGGGAAACGGACATGACTTCCATGCTTCGGGGCATCTTCTTCATGGTCATGTCCGTCAGAACCGGTGCGCGCCGTGGGCGCCGATGCTGTGGATGTATTGCAGCGTCGCCTGGTTGTCGACAATGCCCGCCATCGACTTGTCGCGCGCCAGCTGCACGCGGAAACGCGAGAACTCGCTCGGCGAGTAGTCGGCCATCAGGCTGTGCCGGACAGGACGATCGTCCGCGGCCGCGAACGGCAGGGCGCCGGACTCGACGCTGCCCGAATCGAGACGGTCGTAACGATAGCCGGCGCGCCAGCCGCGCATGAACTGATAGACCCCCTGGACATACCCGCCCGACTGCCGGGAACGGAACGCGTCCACCGCATCGCCAACGCAAAGTCCGCCATCGGCGCTGTTGTCCGCGCATCCCAGCTCGCCGCGCTCGACGCGGCGGAAGGCTTCCCCCTGCAACTTGAAGTGGCGCTCGCGGACGTTGCCGTCGGGCGCCCATTTCCAGACGAAGTCGGCGAGCCAGGTCCTCGACTTGCCCGTGAACGCGGTCTGCGCCTCGACCCCGGCCGCGTCTTCGAGATGCGCTTCGCGAGCATTCGGCCGCGCCGCCAGGTAACCCAGGCCAACGCGCCAGCTGTGCGATGCGCCGACATCGCCGCCGGTACGTGCGAAAGCCGCCCAGGCGCCGGCGCCATTGCGGTTGCCGCCGGCCTCGGAACCCGGGAAGAACTGTCCACGGCCCGCCTCGACGCCGAACTCCCAGAAGGAGTCGGTCGGCGCCAGCCACTTCAGCTGCACGCCGTCCTGGCGCAGATGCTCGCCGAACAGCACGCGCTGCATCAGGCTGGCATCGGCGAAGTCCCAGGCATGCGGATGCAGCTCGTTGGCGTAGCCGACGCCGGACAGAAAACGGCCGCCACGCAACGTCATACCACTGCCGAGACCCAGCGACTGGAACCAGGCCTCCTCGACTTCGACGGCGTCGTCGGCGATGGCGAAATTCACATGACCGCGCCAGCTCGGGTCGATGTTGGCGGAAAGCACCAGTTCGCTGTGACCGAGCGTGAAGCCGCGCTCGCCGCCGCCGTGCTCGTGGCCGGCAGGCATGAAGCCGGCGACGTGGCGTTCCTCGACATCCTTCTGCTTGACGTAGGCGCCTTGCAGCACCAGCGAGATTTCGGGATTGAAGGCGCCGGCGGAAGGCTGGCCGCCCGCCGAAGCGGCGGGTGGCGACGATACCCGGGGTTCGCTGCGCGCCAGGCGCATTTCCATCTCCTGGAGACGGGCTTCATAAGTCTGCCGCAGGGTCTGGAGCTTCTGCTCGAACTCGGCCCGAAGACGATCGATTTCGGAATCGGCTATCGCGGTTCCCGGCACGGCCGAAGCCGCAACGATGACGGCAAGCGCCGTCCATGCTGAATGTTTCATGATCTTTCCCTGGAAAAAAAGTACACGGCGCGCTCGCCACAAGGCGAGCGCGCAAATGAACATCCGTCTTCAGGAAAGCGGCGGCGGCGCCTGACTCAGATAGGCAACGAAGGGAAACGGGCGCAGCAGCGGCGCCGCCACCAGCAACTCATCCGCCACGCTGGCAGCGGCGAGCCGCAACGGCGCGGCGCCGCCGGGCACGGCATCGCCGCCGTGGGCATACGTCGCACACCACTCGCAGAATGCCTCCGGGGCCCGGCCGCCATCATCGCCGGACTTGAGATGGCCGAGCGCGTGCGACATCGCGCCGAGTTGCGCGACGACGAGCAGCAGCACCAGCGCGCAAGCGCGCAGCACGGACGTAAACGTTCGGATGGACTGGAAATTCATGGCAACGCGGCTGCGAACGGTCAATGGACGCCCTGACCGGAAAAACCCGTCGGAACAATCAAGGAAAAACCAACCAAGTTCTTTCCTCAAACAAGCCCGTGAGTATAGCAAAGCGACCTGGTCGCCTGGCGCGAAGGATCACGCTCCGTCAAATCGAACGGTCGTTGGCTGCCATACTGGAGAAACATGGCCGCCGCTTCATACCCTCTCCCACTTTCATTCTCGCCGCTCTAGCGACAACCCGAGCTGCCGGCATCGCGCCGCCGCGCATGCGACGGTCTGCCGCATCTCGAATGCACTCAGGGTAATCGCATATGACCTCCCCTCTCCCGCTTGTGGGAGAGGGGCCGGGGGAGAGGGGCATGTATGCGATCGCCCTGCGAATGCACTTGCCATAGCACGAAAATTTTGTAGAACCGGGCAGCATGCCTACACGTTAACCCCTCCCACCGCTTCGGGTGGTTCCGCCCGGCGGGCTCCGCACCGCAACCGGAAAAGGAGAGGGGAGCTTACAGAGTCGCTCGCGCGACTTGCACCCTAACGAAAGGGATTTGCCGTGAGCCAATGCCCAGAGACATTTCCCGCACCCGCCGTTCCGCCGATGACCCTGCTGTTCGTCGACGACGAAGCCAGCATCCTTTCCGCGCTGCGCCGCGTGTTCCGTCCTCATGGCTATCGCATCCTCATCGCCGAGGGCGGCGCCGCCGGCCTGGAGATACTTGAAAAGGAGAACGTCGACCTCGTCGTCTCCGACATGCGCATGCCCAACATGGATGGCGCGAAATTCCTTCGCCAGGTGCGCGAACGCTGGCCCGACTGCATGCGACTGCTGCTGACGGGCTACGCCGACATGGCCTCGACGATCGAAGCCATCAATCAGGGCGAAATCTACCGCTACATTTCCAAGCCTTGGGACGACGAAGAGATCGTCAAGACCGTGCACGACGCATTGCACCTCAAGCGACTGGCCAGCGAGAACGCCCGCCTGATAGAACTGACTCAGCATCAGAACGAGGAGTTGAAGCAACTCAACGCAGGACTCGAAGGCATCGTCGCCGCGCGCACGGAGGAAGTCCGCCAGACGATGTCTTTTCTCGAGCAGGCCCATGCCGACCTCAAGCGCAGCTTCATGGCCACTGTCCGCGTCTTTTCGGGTTTGCTCGAACTGCGCGGTGGCAAGCTCGCCGGCCATTCGCGACGAGTCGCCGAACTCGCCCGCGACATGGCCAAACACATGGAACTCAGCGAAATCGAGCAACAAGACATCGTCATGGCCGCCCTGCTCCACGACATCGGAAAAATCGGCCTCTCCGATGACCTCATCGACCACCCATTCAACACCTTGCCCGCCGATCTGCGCAGCAAGGTCATGCGCCATCCCGCAATCGGCCAGATGGCCATCATGGGCATCGAACAACTGAAAGGCGCCGCACTGCTCGTTCGCCACCACCACGAGTGCTATGACGGCAGCGGCTACCCCGATGAGCTGGCGGGACTGGCGATCCCTCTCGGCGCGCGCATCCTCGCGGTCGCCAACGACTACGACGCGCTGCAAGTCGGGCTGATCCTCAACCGTCCGCTGAAAGCCAAGGAAGCGCTCGCCTTCCTGATCGACAATCGCGGCAAGCGCTACGACCCGCAAATCATCGACGCCTTTGCCGGCGTTCTGGCCGAACGGCTGCCCGAGGAAATGCCTGAAACAACGTCGCGGCCCGGCTCGGCCAAGCTTGGCTCCATCCTTTCCCGCGACCTGATGCACCGCGACGGCTACATGCTGCTGGCCAAGGGGCAGGCCCTCGACGCCAGCATCCAGGAACAGCTGGTGCGACTGGAACGAACCGAAGGGGAACACATCACCCTCCACATCCGCACCGACCTGCAATGAGCCCCCCGTCGCCAATCGCCGCGTACGAACCGGCGAATCTGCGCGAAATCCTCGATCAGCACGCCATCGTCAGCATCGCCGACGAAACCGGCCGCATCCTCGAGGTCAACGGACTGTTCTGCATCACCAGCGGCTATCGTCCCGACGAGCTGATCGGGCAGGATTACAAGATCCTGAACTCGGGCCAGCATCCCAGTGAATTCTTCCAGGCCATGTGGCGCACGCTGCGCAGCGGACGCACCTGGCATGGCGCAATTCGCAACCGGCGCAAGGATGGCGGCTACTACTGGGTGCAATCGACCATCGTGCCTTTCCGGGGTTCCGATAGCCAGCCCTATTATCTGTCGATCCACACCGACGTGACCGCGACCATCGAGCTTCAGGAAGCCGCCGTGCGCAGCGAGCATGCGCTGTCGCAAACACGTCAGCTGCTCTCCGACATCCTCCAGGGCGACCCGGTGCCGACGTTCGTGATCGATGCCAACCATACCGTCATTTACTGGAATCGCGGCTGCGAAGTCATCACCGGCGCCCTGGCCCGCGACATCGTCGGCACCCACGACCACTGGCGAGCGTTCTATGACAGCCAACGGCCGTTGATGGCTGACCTGATCCTCGACCAGGCAGACGAAGAAGCGTTGAAGCGCTACTACGGCGAGCTCTACCGGCCATCGGAAATCATCGAAGGCGCCGCCGAGGCCGAGGGATTCTTCCCCAACTGCGGCGAAAACGGCCGCTGGCTTCACTTCACCGCCGCGCCCTTGCGCAACACACAAGGAGAGGTGATCGGCGCGGTCGAGACACTGCAGGACATCACCGAGCGCAAGAATGCGGAAAACGCCTTGCGCATGGCCAGCACCGCGCTCGAATATACCGTCGAAGAGCGAACCGCCGAACTGCAGCATCGGTACGACGAACTGTCTGACCTCAACAAGCGACTCAACGAGATACAGGAACAGTTGCTCCAGTCCGAAAAGCTCGCTTCGATCGGCCAGCTCGCCGCGGGCGTGGCTCACGAAATCAACAACCCGATCGGCTTCGTCCATTCCAACATCAACACGCTCAGCAAGTATCTCGATGACATCTTCCGGATTCTTGACGCCTACATCGCCGTCGAACAAATCACCTGTGCGGATGGCTGTGCCGGACTCCGGAATGCAGTGCAGCTCAAGGATTCCCTGGACCTCTCCTACCTCCGCCAGGACATCGCCGCGCTGATGAGCGAATCGCGCGACGGGATTGCTCGCGTCCGCAAGATCATCCAGGACCTGAAGGATTTCTCGCGCGTCGACTCTTCCCACGAATGGGAGGTCGCCGACCTGCACCGTGGCCTCGACTCCACCCTCAACATGGTTTTCAACGAGATCAAGTACAAGGCCGACGTCGTCCGGGAATACGGCGAGATTCCCGCCATCGATTGCATTCCTTCACAGCTCAACCAGGTCTTCATGAATCTGATGGTCAACGCCGGCCACGCCATGGATGAAAACCGGCGCGGCACACTGACCCTGCGTACCGGCCGCGATGCCAACGACGACACGGTCTGGGTCGAGATCTCGGACAACGGCTGCGGCATTCCAACCGAGAACCTCCAGCGCATTTTCGATCCCTTCTTCACCACCAAACCCGTCGGCAAGGGCACCGGTCTCGGACTTTCCCTTTCCTACGGCATCGTCAAGCAGCACAACGGCGACATCGCCGTCACCAGCGCCCCCGGCCAGGGCACGACCTTCCGCATTACCCTGCCGGTGCGGCGCGCGGCGCCCACCGAGAATGCGACGCAACGATGAAGCCCTCCGCCGGCAAACGGTTCGACTGGATATGGCAAGGTTCCGCGCCCGTCGTCATCTTCGCGGCGCTCACGGTCGTCTCGCTGGCGGCTGGACTGCTGCTATTCTCGAACCTGGCCAAAAATCACAAGGCCGACCACCTCCGCAATCTCGCCAGCATCGCCCAGCTCAAGAGCCGCCA
This sequence comes from uncultured Rhodocyclaceae bacterium, assembly GCA_964500425.1. Lineage (GTDB taxonomy): Bacteria > Pseudomonadota > Gammaproteobacteria > Burkholderiales > Rhodocyclaceae > Sterolibacterium. The sequence goes on along the minus strand of CAZCPD010000035.1, from coordinate 11,938 downwards.
GGTCGAGGCTTGGCTCGACGAGCGGAAAGGGGATGCCACCGTGCTCGCCCGCCAGATCGAAACGCCAGCGGGCCGCCAGTGGCTGGCGCCCGAGGCTACGCGCGCCAAACCGCCGACCGCCCTGGTGGAGCTCGCCGAGTCGATGACCAGCGCCTACAAGTACCAGGACATGCTTGTGCTCGATGCAAACGGCGACATCCGCTTCAGCACAGCGAACGCCGGTGTGCTCAACGATGCAATGCGCAAGATCGCCAGGCAAGCCATGCGCGGGGTCAAGCCGATTGACTACCAGATCGACTTCGGCGGCGCCGCCTCGCCATCCGAACCCTTGCTGCACACCTTCGCGCCACTATGGGACGACAAGCGTAAAACCGTGCTCGGCGTGCTTGTGCTGCGCAGCCCGGTCGCGCAACTTTCCGAAACCATCCAGGCCTGGCCCGACGACAGCAAAACCGGCGAATCGGTCCTCGTCGCGCGCGCCGGCGACGACGCGGTTTACCTCACCGAACTGCGTCACATGAAGGATTCCGCCTTCAAGGTGCGCCTGCCGCTATCCACCCCGGCGGGCTCACCGGGCTGGCCGACCGTCGCCGCGGCAAACGGCCGGCACGGCGCCTTCGAATCAATCGACTACCGCCAACAGGCGGTGCTGGCCTACACCATGCCCTTGGCGCGCACGCCGTGGAGCCTGCTGGTCAAGATGGACAGCGCCGAAGCCCTCGCCGACACGCGCCAGGAGCAACGCATCTTCCTCGCCGTCATGGCCGCGATCGCCGCGCTGGCCGGCCTCGCCGTCTGGCACTGGTCGCGCCGCATCGGCCAGGAACGGCTGGCCGCCGCGCAGCTCAAGCAGGTTCAGGAGCGTCTGCGCGCCTCCAGGAACGCTCTCAAGGAGGCTCAACGCGTAGCCCACGTCGGCAGCTGGTCGCATGATTTTTCGTCCAAGGCCGTCACCTGGTCCGACGAGGTGTATCGCATTTTCGGCCTTGAGCCGGGCGCCATCCTTCCCAGCAACGACTACTTCAGGTCGCATGTATTTCCCGACGACATCGAACTGCTGGATGTCGAACTCCAGCGCGCGCTCGCGGAAAAACGCAATTTCGGGATCGAGCACCGCCTGCAGCTCGAAGACGGACGGCAGCGCTGGGTATTCGAACATTGCGAGATGGTCTGGAATGACGATGGCGCGCCGCTGCGCGCAGTCGGCACGCTGCAGGACATCACCGAGCGCAAACAGGCGGAGCTCGCCTTGCGCGATGCGAATCTCGAACTGTCGGCCAACAACCGCCAGCTCATCGATGCCCAGCAACGACTTGCCCGCTCCGAATCCATACTCAACGAAGCGCAGAAAGTCTCCCATGTCGGCAGCTGGACCCATGACCTCGCCAGTGGCGAAGTCACCTGGTCGGACGAGATGTACCGAATCCTGGGCCTCGAACCGCAGAGCCGGCCAGCCCGCAACGGCTATTTTCTTTATCACATTCCGGCGGAGCAACGCCAAAGAGTGATGGCGCAGCTACAGCAAGCCATTGCCGAAGGCCGCAACTTCAGCCTGGAACACCGTCTACTGCTGGACAATGGGCAAACCCGCTGGGTCGTCGTTCATGGCGACCTTACCCTGGACGGCAACGGCCGCACGCGCCAACTCATCGGCACCCTCCAGGACATCACCGACCTCAAGCGCGTCGAATCCCGCCTGATGGAGGCCAACACCGTATTGACCCAGCGCAACTGCCAGATTTCCGCGACCCAGACCCAGTTGCTCGAATCCACGACCGCACTCAATGAGGCGCAACGGATTGCCCGGATCGGCAGCTGGAAAATCCATTTCAAATCGGGCGAAGTATCCTGGTCCGACGAGGTTTATCGTATCCTTGAACTCGCACCAGGCTCACGAACACCCGACCAGGCTTACTACTACCGCCTGCTTCACCCCGACGATCGGGCGAATGTTGACGCCCGCTATCAACAGGCGCTGCAAACGGGACAGGGATATGACATCGAACACCGCCTCCAGTTCGAAAGTGGCCAAATCAAATGGGTCCATGCCAATTTCGCGCTGCTCAGAGCCGTCGACGACTCACTTGAATTCGCCCACGGCACGCTACAGGACGTCACCGAGCGCAAACTGGCCGAACTGCTGTTGCGCAGCGCCAATGACGAACTCAAGAACGCCAACCGGCAGCTCGCCGAAACCCGGGACATGCTGGTGCAGCACGAGAAGCTCGCCTCGCTCGGCCAACTCGCCGCCGGCATCGCGCACGAGATCAACAACCCGATCAGCTATGTGCATTCCAACGTCAATTCGATGCGCCGCTATGTGACGGACATCCTCAGTGTGCTCGACGCCTACCGCAAGGCGGAAAACGCCGCGCAACCCGCCGCCGCGCTCGCCGCGGCGAGTTCGCTGGCCCACACCCTGGAACTGGATTACCTTGCCGAGGACATCAAGTCACTGCTCGATGAATCCGGCGAAGGCCTGACCCGCGTGCGCCAGATCGTGCAGGATCTGAAGAGCTTCTCGCGCAGCGCCGACAGCCAGCGCTGGGAACGTTTCGACGTGCACAAGGGACTCGATTCGACGCTCAACATCATGCTCAACGAGATCAAGTACACGGCGACCATCGTCAAGGAATACGGCGATTTACCGGAGATCCTCTGCATGCACGCCAAGCTCAACCAGGTGTTCATGAACCTGATCGCAAACGCCACCCAGGCGATGAGCGGCAGCGATGGCCCGCGTTTCGGGAATCCGGCGGCGAACACGCTGACCCTGCGCACCGGCGGCGACGCGGCACGGAACAGCATCTGGATCGAGATCGCCGACACCGGTTGCGGCATCGCGAAGGAAAACCTCCAGCGCATCTTCGACCCCTTCTTCACCACCAAGCCTGTCGGCAAGGGCACCGGCCTCGGCCTCTCGCTTTCCTACGGCATCGTCAAGCAGCACAACGGCGACATCGCCGTCACCAGCGCCCCCGGACAGGGCACGACCTTCCGCATCACCCTGCCCATTGAACCGGAGGTTGTGCCTGACGATGGGCGCGACGAAACGGTGACAGAGGCATCAACGCCATCATGACCCAGACGACGCCCAACCCCCTCTGGCACAACCGTTTCCTGTGGCTCGCGGTGGCGGCATTCGTCTTTTCCGCGATCAGCTTCGTCTTTTATGTCGATGCGGAAAACGCCGTCCGCCAAGCCCACGAGCGGCGCCACCATTCCTATCGGCTCGCCACGAAAATGCAACAGTCCTCGGACGACCTGACGCGCATGGTGCGCACCTACGTGGTGACTGGCGATCCGCGCTACAAGGCGCACTATCGGGAGATACTCGACATCCGCAATGGCCTCAAGCCGCGTCCGGTCGATTACCACATCGTTTACTGGGATCTCGTTCTGGGCGATGACCAGCGCCCGCGCTCGATGGGCGAGACTCGCCCGCTGCTCGACCTGATGCGCGAGGCCGGCTTCGCCGAGGACGAATTCGCCCGACTGACCGAAGCCAAGAACGCCTCCGATGCGCTGACGGCGACCGAGTTCGCGGCGATGAAGCTGATCGAAGCGAATACGCCGCCGCACCTCGCCAACCGCACGCAAGCAATCGCCATGCTGCACGACGCCGACTACCACGAGGCCAAGGCGCGCATCATGCGGCCGATCGGCGAATTCCTCCAGCTCGTCGAAGTCCGCACCGCGCAAACCATCCACGCCGCCGAGAACGCCGCCAACTTCATGCGGCTGCTGTTCGTCGTATTCGGCGCCCTGCTCGCACTGCTCATCTGGCAGTCGCAGCGAAGCCTGCGCGCCTTACGCGGCGGCAGCCTGAAGGACTTGCACGACGGCATCGTGCGCTTGGGGCGCGGCGATTTTTCCACGCCGCTGCCCGGCGAACCCGCGCTGGAAGGCAGCGTATTGAGTTGGCTGGAGATCACCCGCGCCAACCTTGAACGCATCGACGCCGAGCGTCGCGCGGCGCAAGCGCACTCGCACCGCCTGAATCAGCTCTACGCGGCCTTGAGCCAGTGCAACCACGCGATCACCCGCTGTGCCCGACAGGAAGAGCTGTTCGAGCAGATTTGCAGCATCGCCGTCAATTTCGGCGGCTTCAAGATGGCCTGGATCGGCATGCTCGACGAAAGCGGCCAACACATCGTCCCGCGCACTTCATATGGCATCGGCAAGGAGACGCTGAACGGGTTGACCATCTCGCTTGCCCCCGAGGGTTTGAACGGCCATGGGCCGACTTCCACGGGCTTTCGCGAAAATCGCCCCTACTGGTGCCAGGATTTTGTCCACGATCCGATCACCCGCAGCTGGCACGAGGTCGGCGAACGCTACGGCTGGGGCGCTTTTGCCACGCTGCAACTGCACCTCGACCATGCCCCCGTCGGCGTGTTCAACATCTACGCCGACGACCCCGGCGTCTTCGACGATGACATGCGCAAGCTGCTGCTCGAAATGGCCGGCGACATCGACTTCGCCCTCGCCGGCTTCAAGCGCGAGACAGCCCGCCGCGATGCCGAAGACCGGGCGCATTACCTTGCCCATTTCGACGCACTGACCGGGCTGCCCAACCGCGCCCAGCTCGATGACCTGGGTCGCTACGCCATCAATCTGGCCCAGCGCAATCATGTGCCGCTGGCGCTGCTGCTGCTCGACCTCGACCAGTTCAAGGACATCAATGACACGCTCGGCCACCGCGCCGGCGATGAACTACTCATCGAACTCGCTGGCCGACTGCGCCTGGCCTTGCGCGAGGGCGACACGATTGCCCGGCTCGGCGGCGACGAGTTCATCTTTCTGCTGCATGGCCTCGACGCCAACGGCGCGGCGCATGTCGCCGAAAAACTGCTGGCCGTGCTCGCCCGTTCATGCCGTATCGAAGCGGGTGAGCTGAGCGTCAGCGGCTCGATCGGCATCGCCCTGTTTCCCTCCGACGCGAACGACATGGATGGCCTCATCAAGTGCGCCGACGCGGCCATGTATCGGGCCAAGCAAGGCGGCCGCCATGGCTACCGCTTTTTTACCGCCGAGATGCAGCAGCGCTCGGCGCGCCACCTGCAACTCGGCAACGCATTGCGCCAGGCGCTCGAACTGAACCAGCTTGCACTGCACTTCCAGCCGCAAATCGACATCAGCGACGGCAGCGTCGTTGGCGCCGAGGCGCTGCTGCGCTGGTCGCATCCGGAGTTGGGCAATGTCTCGCCCGCCGAGTTCATTCCCGCCGCCGAGGACAGCGGCCTGATCCTGCCCATCGGCGAATGGGTGTTGCGCCAGGCGGTGCGCCAGGCCCGCGCGTGGCGCCTCAACAGCGTCGGCCCGCTGACGATGGCCGTAAACCTTTCCGCCGTCCAGTTCCGCCACCCCGACCTGCCCCAACTCGTCACGCGCATCCTTGAAGAAGAGGGCTACCCACCCGAATGCCTGGAGCTGGAACTGACCGAAAGCGTGGCCATGCACGATCCGGACATCGCCATCGGCATCATGAACGAGCTGCACCGGCGCGGCGTGAGGATGTCGATCGACGACTTCGGCACCGGTTTTTCGTCACTGAACTATCTGAAGCGATTCAGCGTGAGCAAGCTCAAGATCGACCGCTCCTTCGTGCGCGACATCCATGCCGACCCGGAAGATCGCGCCATCGTCCGCGCCATCATCCACATGGCCCAGGGGCTGGGACTCAGGACCATCGCCGAGGGCGTCGAAACCGCCGAGCAACTGGCCTTCCTGCGCGACAACGGCTGCGATGAGGTGCAGGGCTACTTCTACTGCAAGCCCGCTCCCGACCTGGAATTCAGGGAATTCGTGAAGAACCGGCGCGACGGCGTAGACCCGTAGGTTGGGTCAGGCGCGGTTTTCGCGCCGTAAACCAACAAAGCAGGCATTGCAGTGCGAGGAAAATCAGTTGGGGCAAGAGCAGGAATTCGATTCGTTGGGTTACGCGATATAGCCGCTAACCCAACCTACATAAGCCACACCCGCATGATCCGCCACTGATTGATCGTGATACGACTGGGACTCTGAACGGAACCACACCGATGAGCACCGAACGACTCACCCGCTTGTCCTGGATCGCCACGCTGCAAGGGATCGCCCAGAAAGCCGATGCCGATGCCGCCACGATTTACCGGGCGATCCTGCTGCATGTCGTGCGCGGTTTCGAGGCCAAGAGCGGCTGCCTGGCCGTGCGCGATCCGCACGGGCCTCACCTGCGCATTGTCGCCGGCATCGATCTGCCGCCCGGCGTCATCGGCAGCGAAGTGGCCATGGGCGCCGGCGTGCTCGGCTGGGTGGCCGAATACGGAACGGCCCTGCTTCTCAATGGCAGCGTCGCCAACGACCCGCGCTTTGCGACCCGCATCACCCGAACCGAGTCGTCACGTCCCGGTTCGTCGCTGTGCTGGCCGCTGCGCGTGCACAACGATGTCGTCGGCGTGGTCAGCGTCAATCGTCCTGCCGGTCAAAGCGAGTTCGACCAGGGCGGCCTCGATCAGGGCAGCACCATCCTGACGCTGGTCGGACTGGCGCTGACCAACATCCGCCTGCGCGAAGAACAGCAACGCCGCATCGAAGCATTGCATGAAGCGAATGTGCGTCTCGAAGAAACCCGACACCAGTTGGTGCAATCGGAAAAGATGGCCTCGGTGGGCCAGCTCGCCGCTGGCGTCGCCCATGAGATCAACAACCCGATCGGTTTCGTCACCTCCAACCTCGGCAGCCTGGAAAGATGCGTCAGCCGGATGTTCGAGATGTTCGCGCGATATGAGGCAATCGGCGCGGCGCTCCCGCCGGACTCTCTGCTCGCGGGGGAGCTGGCGCAGGATCGCGAAGAGCTGGAGTTCCTGCGCGACGATCTGCCCGCGCTGATCCGGGAATCGCGCGACGGTCTGGCCCGCGTCAAGAAGATCGTCGAGAATCTCAAGGAGTTCTCCCACAGCCAGGCGGAAGACGAGTTCCAGCCAGCCGACCTGCGCGCCTGCATCGAAATGGCCATCGGCATCGCCTTGAACGAACTCAAGTACAAGTGCGAACTGTCGCGCGACTATGGCGAGATTCCGCCCGTCGAGTGCCTGCCGGGACAGATCGGCCAGGTCGTGCTCAACATGCTGGTGAACGCAAGCCAGGCCATCGAGGACAAGGGCCGCATTGCCGTGCGCACACGGCATGTCGGGGACTGGGTGGAAATCGAGATTGCCGACACCGGGCATGGCATTCCGGCCGACCAACTGACGCGCATCTTCGAGCCGTTCTTCACCACCAAGCCCGTCGGGCAAGGAACCGGTCTCGGCCTGTCGATCTCCTACGGCATCGTCCACAAGCATCACGGCGAGATCAAGGTGGCAAGCGATCCCGGCCGCGGGACGACATTCACCGTCCGTCTGCCATTGACGCAACCGCGTGTAGCGACGGATGGCGACGCCTCCGGCCTCTGGCACATCTGAAAATCGATGAACTGCCTCGCTCAGGACTGCCCCCCGGGGGAGAGGGAAAGTCGCGAATGCAATGTCCCTGGAATTGACGGGGACATGCCCCTTCGCTAAGATTCGGCCTCTTCCATGACGCTGCCCCCTGGGCCACGAGTTTTGCCCGCCAAGCGCCTGCCCCATTCCCTGCTGTTCCGCTGTCTGTTCCTCGGCGCCGTTGCCTGCGCCCCGCTGCTTGCGCGCGCCGAGAATGCAGAGACCGAGTCATCCGCGGAAAGGGCGCCGATCGTCACCGCAACGCGCAAGCCCGTGACGGAAGGTGCGCCAACACTCCCCAGGTCCCTGCTCGGTTTCATCCTGGACACCTTCAGTCTGGAAGACTTCCGTCTGGATTTCTGGCGACCGTCGATCAACAAACAGGACAAGCAGGAACCCGTCGCGGCGCCCGCGCCTGCGCCCCAGACGACGTCGACCTCGCCAACCTCGCCGACCGCCGCCGGCGCCCCCCGGACCACGGCGCCATTGCTGATTGCACCGCTGCCGCCGGCACACGTCATTCCGCTGGGAATACCGTCGGCGCCACTCACGGCGCCGGAAAAACCCGGCAAGATCACGCCAACCCTGACGCTGCCGACGAGCATCGCTGCAACGTCCGCTCCGCCCGCCGCACCCGCAGCGCCAGCGCCAGTGGTCGTCAAGCCGTCAACGCCGCGAGCGGCGCCAGTCGCCGCACCGCCGCTCACGGCATCCAGCATCGCGGCCAAGCCGCACAGCACGCCGATCGCGCCGGCAAGTCCAGTCATGCTGGCGACGCCGCTGCAGGACGTCCACCAACCCGCCACCACGCTCGGCGCCATCGCCGACCCGCCGCAGGAAGTCATCGACGAGTTCCCGCGCGTCGCCGGCATCGACCTGACGACGCCGCAGGACGATCTGTGGCAGCGCGTGCGCAACGGATTTTCGATGGCCAACCTCGACAGTCCGCTGGTCGCAGAACGCCAGGCCTGGTACCTGAACCGTCCCGAATTGCTGAAGAGCGTTCTCAACCGCAGCCGCCGCTACCTGTTCTTCATCGTCGGCGAACTTGAAAAGCGCGGCATGCCCACCGAGCTCGCGCTGCTGCCGATGGTCGAGAGTTCCTACAATCCGCTCGCGTATTCGCCGGCGCGCGCTTCGGGGCTCTGGCAATTCATTCCGTCGACCGGCAAGAACTATCGCCTCGAACAGAACTGGTGGCAGGACCAGCGCCGCGACATCATCGCCTCGACCGGCGCCGCGCTCGACTACCTGCAGAACATCTACGAAATGCACGGCGACTGGCATCTGGCGCTGGCGTCGTACAACTGGGGCGAAGGCGCGGTCGGCCGCGCCGTCGCCAGGAACCAGGCCAAAAAATTGCCGACCGACTATGCCAGCCTGCGCATGCCGGAAGAAACGCGTCATTACGTGCCCAAGTTGCAGGCGCTCAAGAACATCATCGCCGAGCCGCGCCTGTTCGGCATCCGCATCGATCCGATTCCCAACCAGCCCTATTTCGACACCATCGACATGACGTCCCACATGGATGTCACGCTCGCCGCCAAGCTCGCCGAGACGCCGCTCGACGAGTTCCTCGCGCTCAATCCTTCCTACAACCGGCCGGTGATGCCGGGCACCAGCAGCAGTCCCCTGGTGTTGCCCGCCGGCAAGGTGCAGACCTTCCTGAGCAACCTCGAACGCCACGAGGCGCAGGAGAAACCGCTGTCGAATTGGAGCACCTACACGCTGAAGAAGGGCGAGCGCATCGAAAAGGTCGCCGCGCGCTTCAACCTGAGCGTCGCCCGTCTCAAGCAGATCAACGGTCTCGGCGCCCGCGCCCGCCTGCGCCCGGGCAACACCCTGCTGGTGCCCGGCAAGGGCATGCAGCTGGCGCAGGCGCTGCCCGAAATCAACCCGCCGCAGGAAGCCGGGCCGGACGCGCCGCGTGCCCGTGGCAAGCAGGCCGGCAAACGCGCCAAGGGCAAGAGCAAGGCGGCCCCGGCAGCGGCGAAGGCCAAGCCGGCCAAGCCGGTCAGGAAGGCTGCGGCCGGCAAGCGGCGCGGCAGGCGCTGAGAAGCTCTGAAAATATCACCTCATTTACTTCAACCCAACGTCGCTTGTGGTGGGAGCGGCCTCCAGGCCGCGAATCGCTCGGTGCGCACGGTCACCATTCGCGGCCTGGAGGCCACTCCCACGCCCCCCCGAAGCATGGCGCTCGCGACATATTTGTCACAACCTCCGGGTCGCCGCAGCGCCGATCCCGAAGGACTCCGGATGGTTAACGTGAGACAGCGGATTCGATGCCGGGTCAAACGGTCGAGCGTAGCGAGCCATACAGTCACCACCCCCGAAAGGGGGGGGCCGGGAGGGGGCGGGCCATTCTGGATTGCGCCTGTTTCGTCCTCCGTGGGTGAAGATCGGCATCATGCGCGCTATGATGGCAAGGAGGATCGCTTGAATCGCCAACACCCCGCCCATCGCCTCAAGAACTGGCTGCGTGGCCACGGCCGCGCACTGTGGCTGACAGCCGCACTGCTGCTGCCCGGCAGTCCGTCCGCTACGGCGGCGACAACCGCCGACCCGGCCAAGGTGCTGCATCTGTACTTCCCCGCCGCCGAGGACGGCTTCGATCCGGCGGCCTTCGCCAGCCTCTATTCCAACATCGTCAGCGAGGCGATCTTCGAGCGCCTGCTGACCTACGACTACCTGGCGCGGCCGGCCCGGGTCGTGCCGATGGTCGCCGAGGCTCTGCCCGAAGTCAGCGCCGACGGCCGCACCTACACATTCAAGCTGAAGAAGGGCATTCGTTTCACGCCCGACCCGGCCTTCAAGGGCCAGCAGCGCGAACTCGTCGCCGCCGATTTCATCTACAGCTTCAAGCGCTTCATGGACCCGCAGCTGCGCTCGCCCTGGCAGTTCATGCTCGAAGGCAAGATCGTCGGCCTCGACGAACTCGCCGCCGAGGCGCGGAAATCGGGCCGCTTCGACTACGACAAGCCGATCGATGGACTCGTCGCGGTCGACGCCCACACGCTGCGCATCCGCCTCAAGACGCCCGACCACAACTTCAGCTACATCATGGCGCACACGCCCTTCGGCGCGCTGGCGCGCGAAGTCGTCGAAGCCTACGGCAAGGACCTGATCGCCCATCCGGTCGGCACCGGCGCCTACCTGCTCAAGGAATGGAAGCGGCGCAACCGCATCGTCCTGGAGGCGAATCCCGGCTATCGCGGCTTCGTCTGGAACTTCCGGTCTTCCGGCGGAGAGGAAAAGACCGGCGACGACGAGATCGTCCGCAGCATGCAGGGCAAGCAGATGCCGCGGATCGGCCGCGTCGAGATCAGCATCATCGAGGAACCGCAGTCGGTCTGGCTGGCCTTCAAGAGCCAGCAGCTCGACGCCGTGAACGTGCCGCAGCAGTTCATCCGCGAAGCGCTGGTGAATGGCGAACTCGCCGAGCCCTTCCGCCGCGAGAACATCCGCCTGTACCGCGCCAGCGATCCGGAGATCACCTACACCTTCTTCAACTTCAAGGACCCGGTGCTCGGCGGCTTCGCCAAGGAGAAGATCGCCCTGCGCCGCGCCATCGCCATGGCTTACGACGTCGGCGAGGAAATCCGCGTCATCCGCCAGGGCCAGGCGATCAAGGCGCAGTCGGTGATTCCGCCCGGCGTCGTCGGCCACGATCCGGCCTACCGTTCGAGCATCCCCCACGACCCGGCGCTGGCCAACAAGCTGCTCGACCGCTTCGGCTACCGGAGGGGCGCCGACGGCTGGCGCACGCTGCCCGACGGCGCACCGCTGGTGCTGCGCCTGCAGGGCGACGCCAGCGGCGCCTCGCGGCAGTTCGACGAGCTCTGGAAGAAGTCGCTCGACGCCATCGGCATCCGCGTCGAATTCCCGAAGAGCAACTTCGCCGACAACCTCAAGGCCGCCAAGTCCTGCAAGGTGCAGATGATGGGCTCGGCCTGGACCGCCGACTACCCCGACGGCGACAACTTCATGCAGAACCTCTACGGCCCGAACAGCGGCCAGAGCAACAACGGCTGCTACGTTTCACCCGCGTTCGACAGGCTCTACGCAGAGGCGCGCAAGCTGCCCGACTCGCCGGAACGCAACCGCCTCTTCGCCCAGATGAACCGCCAGATGGAAGCCGACACGGCCTGGGTGCTGCACGTCACGCGCCGCCGCACCCAGTTGATCCGCCCGTGGGTGCAGGGCTACAAGAAGCATCCCATCCTGCATGCCGAGTGGATGTACATGGACATCGCCCGTTAAGGGAATGCTGAACAAGTTTCCACCGTTCGGGCTGAGTCTGTCGAAGCCCCTTCTAACTTATTGACTGGAATGGCCGGCCCTTCGACAGGCCTGTCCTGAGCTTGCCGAAGGGCTCAGGGCGAACGGACTTGATCAGTATTTCCTTAACGTGAAAGCGCGCAGGTCGGATTAGCGCAGCGTCCCTCAAGGGATGGCCCAAGGCCACTTCCTTCGGG
>CAZCPD010000034.1:0-19435 GCA_964500425.1 uncultured Rhodocyclaceae bacterium | reverse complement strand
AGGCCGACAAGCTCGAAGCCGGCAAGACCGACGTCGGCTGGGGCCACCAGATCCGATCCTACGTGCTCGACCAGAGCCGCATCAAGGATCTGCGCACCAACGTGGAAATCTCCAACACCCAGAAAGTGCTCGACGGCGACCTCGACCCCTTCATCGAGGCAAGTCTGAAGCAGGGCGTTTGAGCTTCAAAACTCTCTCTCCCCTGAAATGGGGAGAAATCAGTTCTACTTTTTTGTCAGATTCACCCGACGCACTGAAATACCGGGCTCACTCGCCTGCTTTCGATAGGCATGAACCATCGCAGTTCGCCTTCGTCGATGCCTGCCCTCGATCTTGGCAACGAGAGCGGCATCGGTTTCGATCTTGCTGGACAACTTGTGGCGCGTGATCCCCACCAGATCCTTGCAGGACAGCAACTCGGCCGTTCCTCGATGAGCCAGGCGCTCACTGGCGAGGACCATCTGCCCGGGTGCATCGATGCGGCCTGTTCCGACGACCAGATGCTCGCCCGCATCGGCCATGCCGTTCTCAACATCGCCGTCCTCAAGCGCATCCCCATGAACCGCCTCCCCTTCGATCCTGCCCCCCCACAATGGCGGTATCAAGGTCCGCCGACTTGTTGCCGCCTACTCCCCCGACTATCGCGCCCATCTCCAAGAACGCGGGGAAATCATCCGAATGTCCTGCCCCCCCTTGCTCTAACCCCGCGATTCCTCTAGAATTCCGCCTCTTTCCACCTTGCTCCACCCGAACCGCATGCGGGGGAGCTTTTTATCCAAAAGGAGATTGCATGCGACATTATGAAGTTGTATTCATCGTTCACCCGGACCAGAGCGAACAGGTTCCGGCGATGATCGACCGCTACAAGACACTCGTGTCTTCCCGCAACGGCATCATTCACCGCCTCGAAGACTGGGGCCGTCGCCAGATGGCCTATCCGATCCAGAAGGTGCACAAGGCTCACTACGTGCTGATGAACATCGAGTGCGACGCCGAGACCCTGGCCGAACTCGAAAACGCCTTCAAGTTCAACGACGCCGTCCTCCGTCATCTGACCGTCAAGATGAAGCACGCAGCCACCGGCCCTTCGCCGATGATGAAGGAAGAAAAGTCCAAGTCGCTGCCGACTGCTGCCGCAGCCGGTCAGGCGGAAGCTCCGGCCGAGGCCGCCGCTGGCGCCTGAGCCGGAGTCTGTAGCTGAGGCTGAGCCGGACAACCGGACGGTTCTCACCGGCAGCCTGCTGGAACTGGCAACCCTGCGTTACACCCCGGCGGGCATCCCGGCACTGAATTTCCGGATTGCCCATGCCTCGGAACAGATCGAGGCGGACGTAAGGCGTACCGTGGATTGCGAAATGCCGGCAGTGGCCCTCGGACAGATCGCTCTGCTGATGGCGGGCGCGAAACCGGGCGACAACGTGAGGCTGACCGGCTTTCTTGCGGCGAAGAGTCTGAAGAGCAGGACCCTGGTCCTGCATGTGAATGAGATAGAGTTTTTGGAAGGAAACCAAAATGGCATTTAAACCGAAGTCCAAGCTTGGCGCCAAGCGCAAGGACGACAAGGGCCGCAGCCTTTTCAAGCGGCGCAAGTTCTGCCGCTTCACTGCGGAAAAGATCGCTGAAGTCGATTACAAGGATGTCGACATCCTCAAGGACTTCATCACCGAAAACGCGAAGATCATGCCGGCCCGCATCACCGGCACCAAGGCCGGCTACCAGCGTCAGCTGTCGACGGCGATCAAGCGCGCGCGCTATCTGGCGCTGCTCCCCTACACCGACCTGCACGAGTAATCCGGAGGAACGACCATGCAAGTTATTCTGATGGAAAAAGTTGTCAATCTCGGCGTCCTCGGCGATGTGGTCAAGGTCAAGGATGGCTATGCCCGTAACTTCCTGATCCCGCAAGGCATGGCCAAGCGCGTCACGCCGGATAACCTGGCAGCGTTTGAAGCCCGCCGCGCCGAGCTCGAAAAAGCCCAGGCCGACAAGCTCGCCGCCGCGCAGGATAAGGCCGGGAAGATGGAAGGCCTGCTGCTGCAGATCACCCGCAAGTCCGGCGTCGATGGCCGCCTGTTCGGCTCCGTCACCAATGCCGACATCGCCGAAGCGTTGAAGGCTCAAGGCTTCGACGTCGAAAAGGCGAGCATCCGCATGCCGAACGGTCTGCTCAAGCAGGTGGGCGATACCAAGCTGGATGTGACGCTGCACACCGACGTGATCGCCAGCATCACCGTCTCGGTGCTCGGCGAACACTAAGCCGCCAAGCCAGGACACGCAGCAATCCGCATCACCCGAAGGGCCGCGCCAGCGGCCCTTCGGCGTTGACCTGGTGGCTTGATCATTTGCGCATTCGCATCCAACGCTCCACAAGCGATCCCCAGCTTCTGCACATCATCCCCACACCCTCCCCCCAGCATTTCCACAGGCTTATCCACACCGGCCGCCCCCGCATCCGGGTACACTGACGCGCTGTCACACAGGAGATTCGATCATGGCCGAGACGACGGAACGCAGCTTCAAGGGCAACCGGAATTCCCCCCGTTCCGACGATCCTCAGCTCAACAGTCTCAGGCTACCGCCGCACTCCGTCGAGGCCGAGCAGTCGCTGATCGGCGGCCTGCTGCTCGACAATCAGGCTTGGGACCGCATCGCCGACATCGTCAACGAAACGGACTTCTATCGCGACGACCACCGACGCATCTTTCGCCGCATCAAAGGCCTCGTCGAACAGGGCAAGCCAGCCGACGTCGTGACGGTGTTCGAGGCGATCGAGAAACACAATGAGGTCGAACAGGCCGGCGGCCTCGCCTACCTCGGTGAAATCGCCAACAATACGCCCTCGGCAGCCAACATCCGCCGCTATGCCGAGATCGTCCATGAACGCGCCGTGTTGCGCCGCCTGGTTTCTGTCGGCGATGAAATCGCCGCCAGCGCGCTGAATCCCGCCGGCATGGATGTCAAGCAGCTGCTCGACAAGGCCGAGCAGCGCGTCTTCGAAATCGCAGAATCCGGGGCGCGCACCAGCCAGGGCTTCGTCGCCATCCAGCCGCTGCTTGGCGGCGTCGTCGAACGCATCCAGGAACTCTACGATCAGGAAAACCCCTCGGAAATCACCGGTGTGCCGAGCGGCTTCACCGATCTCGACATCATGACATCCGGACTGCAACCGGGCGACATGATCGTCGTAGCCGGCCGTCCGTCGATGGGCAAGACCGCTTTCGCGCTGAACATCGCCGAGCATGTCGGGGTCGAGCTCGGTCTGCCGGTGGCGATCTTCAGCCTGGAAATGTCGGGACCTCAGCTGGCGATGCGCTTCCTCTCCTCCGTCGGCCGGCTCGACGCGCACCGCGTGCGTACCGGCCGCCTTAACGACGACGAATGGGACAAGATGACGGTGGCATTGGGCAAGCTACATAGCGCGCCGATCCACATCGACGAAACTGGCGCCATCAATTCGACCGACCTGCGCGCCCGCGCGCGCCGCCTGGCCCGCCAGTTCGGCGGCAAGCTCGGCCTGATCGTGATCGACTACCTGCAGCTGATGACGTCGAGCAAGGAAGGCGAGAACCGCGCCACGGAAATTTCCGAAATCTCGCGATCGATCAAGTCGCTCGCCAAGGAGCTGAAAGTACCGGTGATCGCGTTGTCCCAACTCTCGCGCAAGGTCGAGGAACGCAACGACAAACGGCCGCTGATGAGCGACCTGCGCGAATCCGGCGCCATCGAACAGGATGCGGACATCATCATCATGATGTACCGCGAGGAATACTACAAACCGGACAGTCAGGAAAAGGGCATCGCCGAAGTCATCGTCGGCAAGCACCGTAACGGCCCGACCGGCACAGTGAAGCTGACCTTCCTCGGCGAATACACCAAGTTCGTCAACTGCGCCCAGCCGGGCAGCTATTGAGCGATAGGACCTTCGACGCTCTCCTGCCGTTCACACAGCCGCGAACTTCCAGTACACCGCGTCGATGGTCTTGTCGAACGTCGCCGCGTGGCGCTTCAGATCGTCGCCGAGCTGACGGCTGCCATCTCCGTTCAGCGCATCGAACCCCTTCGCCCGTACGAAGACGACATAGCACCCATCATCGACGATCAAGGACGATACCACGGCGCCGACGCCATTCTGCTGCAACCTTTCCGCCAGTATGTGGTTAAGACCGACATCGGCGACATCGATGAGCAGGCGTCGATTCAGATTGGCAAGAAACATCGCCATGCAGCCGAGCATCAGGCCGACGAGGATGGACACCGCGGCATCGAGCATGGGCATCGGCCCGTAGGCCAAAGACAAACCCGCCACCAGCAGGGTCAGGAGTATGCCCAGCAGCGCAACGCCGTCTTCGAGCAGGACGGCAAGCACGGCGGTATTCGAGCGATTTTCGGCGAGACCGCGCCAACCGCCGATTTCCTTCCACGCCGTGATGAAGGTGAAGCTCTCCAGTAACAACGAGAACAGCAGCAGACCGAGCGGCAGAAGGGTGAAGGGTGCAATTTCGCCCGGCTGCATCAGTGAATGCACGCCGTGATAGACGGTGACGCCGCAGCCCAGGAAGAACACCGACACCGCCGAGACCAGCGCCCAGAAATAGCGCTCCTGGCCGTGCCCGAAGGGATGTTGATCACTTGCGGCGACGCCGGCGCGCACTTCACCGACCTTGAGCAGCACTTGATTGCCCACGTCGGCAACCGAGTGGATGGTTTCGGCGAAGAGTGTCGGCGATCCGGTCATCGCCCAGCCGATGCCCTTGGCAACCGTGATCAGGGAATTGGTGACGATGGAAATGGTGACGGAAGAGGACATGCGGTCGTGTCTTTGTATCGAAAATGGAAGGACTATTTCAACGTCTTCATGGTGCGCCGCGCCAGGCACAGGTCTTCCCAGGCCTTGGCCTTGTCGCCGAGCGTGCGCAGCAGATAGGCCGGGTGATAGGTGACGAGAACCGGAATCTCGGAAAATCTGAACAGCTGACCGCGGGCGGCGGAAATCTTGACCTCGCCCTGCAGCAGGGTCTGCGCCGCCGGGCGACCGAGTGCGACGATCAGCTTCGGCTTGAGCAGTTCAATCTGGCGCGCCAGATAAGGCTGACAGGCGGCCATCTCCTCCGGCGCCGGCGTGCGGTTGCCCGGCGGCCGGCACTTGACGGTGTTGGCGATATACACATCGTTGCCACGCTTCAGGCCGATGGCAGCGAGCATCGCATCGAGCAGCTTGCCGGCCTGACCGACAAAGGGCTCGCCACGCGCATCTTCCTCGGCGCCCGGCCCCTCGCCGACGAACAGCCAGTCGGCCGCCTCGTCGCCGACGCCGGGCACCGCCTGTTTGCGCTCGCGACACAACTCGCAGGCGCGGCACCCGGCAATGCTGGCACGCAATTGCGCCCAGTCCATCGCCGCAATCGCGGCGGCGCGGCTATCGTCTCCCGTCGTTGTCGCAACCGGGAAAGCGGAGGCTACTGCCATCGGCATCTCCGGCCCCGCCTCGACCGATGCAATCGCCGGCAAAGCGGCTGGTGCGGGATATTCCGGCAGCGAATCCATCCGCCCCTGCGCAGCAACTTCAGCCGCAGGCGACGGAGACGGAGACGGAGACAGAGACGGCGACGGAGACAGAGACGGAGACGGAGACGGAGACGGATTGCGCAACTTCCACAACGGCGCCAGCCCCATCTCGCGCAGCAATGAAGCGCGGCGGACCGCAGGGCTGGACGAATTGCCTTTGCTCACAAGTCCCTCGCCAGAACCAGCGCGGGCTCGCGCCCGTCGTTCGTCGCGTAGTAATCACGCCTCAGGCCGACTTGCGCGAAGCCGCAGCGCTGATACAGCGCACGAGCGGCACGGTTGGACTCGCGCACTTCGAGAAACATCCGCCCTGCCCCACTGCTGCGCGCCTCTTCGAACAGGAATGCCATGAAACGGCTGCCCAGTCCGGCCCGCTGCCGCGCTGCCGCGATGCCGATATCGAGCAGTTCCGCTTCATCGAGCGCCAGCGCCAGCACGGCATAACCGGTCAATTCGCCGTCAACGGACAGCAGCCACGCGCCATAGCCGGAAACGAGACAATCGGCGAAGTTGCCGCGCGTCCACGGAAAGGCATGGACGCGTTGCTCGATGGCATGCACGGCGTCGAGATCAGCGGTGGTCATCGGCACGAACTCCAGATCGGCCGGACGCAAGGCGGGCGTGGCGCTCATCGCACGCGGCTCCCGTTTGCCAGCGCTTCCATCACTTCACCCCACCGCGCGCCAGGCGCTCCGCGGTCGTCAGCGCCACCTTGTCGCGCACATAGAGCGGGGTGGCGAGCGCCGCATCGACGCCCTCGCCACGTGCCAGACGCGGCGCGGCAAGCTGCGCGACGCAGGCCGCCGCGGGCGAAAGAGCAGGAATGGTGCGCGCCAGACGCCCCGCCAGCAGATCGGAATAGGCCGACAGGCCATCGCCGCAACCCACCCAGGCTTCGCCCGTCAGGTGTGGCGTGACAACTTCGGCGACCATCCCAGGCGCCGCAACGAATGGCGCCAGAATGCTCTCCGGCACGCCGTCGCGTATCAGGTAAGCGGCGCAATACACTTCGTTCATGCGCGCATCAAGGCAAGCAAATACCCGTTCGATGTCGCGATCATGCCGTTGCGCTGCCAACGCCAATGCCTCCAGTGTCGAAACGCCGAGCACCGGAAGGTCGAGGCCACAGGCCAGTCCCTGCGCCACGCCGCAAGCCAACCGCAAACCCGTGAAGCCGCCCGGCCCGGAGCCGAATGCGATGCCGTCAAGATCGGCGAGAGCCATCCCTGCTTCGTCGAGCAGCTCGCGCACCCATGGCAGGAGCCGCTCGGAGCCGCCACTGGCGATCTCCTCGGCGCGCTCCAGGCAGGCGCCGTCGCGCCACAGGGCGACAGACAGACGATGCGTGGAGGTTTCCAGGGCGAGCAGGTTCACAGCACGATTTTACCCGAGGAGCCTGCGCTCCCGCCGCCTGCGCTTGAGGGATCGCCTGGATTGCGCAGATTATTTCGGGAACTCGACAAATATTTGCTGGAAGTCGGCCTGAGCAGCCGTCGGCTTCGCTGACGGCAGGCAATTCCAGCGTTCGTGCGTACCCGTATAGGCCTGGATGTCGGCGATCCCTGCCCGCTTCGCCAACGCCATCGCATCGGCCGTCAGCTTGCGCATGCGAACCTCCGTGTCCTTACTGAACAAATCCTCGTCGCTGAGATTGGGCAACGAGGACTTGGCGCCAACGTAGTATGGCCGCGAAAAGACCGTCTGCACGCGTCCGTCCGCGGTGCGCAGCGCTGCCCGCATCCGGACGATGGCCGGTTCTTCGTTGTCATTGACCAGCTTGAGCGTGGCGCAGAGAGTGCCGTTCCGCGACGGCGTATTGCGCGTATAGAAACCCACCTTCAGCGCATCGCCCCGATATTGCCACTTGCGACGATCCGACCATCTGACGAACTTGTCGAATTTCGCCAACGATCCCCTGATGTAGGTAACGGAATCGGCGTAGTTCTTGGCATCGCAGTTGTCCGCGGCAAAGCAGTTCAGCATCCCGGGCGAATAGCCACAGAAATTCTCGCTGGCCGTTTCCATCTTGAACACAAGGTCCATGCCGTTGACCAGATGGGAATTGCACATGGCATAGACGTAGCGCTCGAGGAACTGCACCTTGTCGCGCGAGGAAACCGCATTGAATCTGGGCCGCTGCTGACGTGCCGACTGCATGAAGCGCAGCGCCGTGCCGGTGAAGATCGACAACTCGCTGGGACGCACCGGATTGTAGAGCAGAACAACCGGAGGCGACTTCGGCGGCGAATTGATCGCTGCAGAGCCATAACCGCCTTCTGTCAGACGTTGCTGGCCGAGCCCGGCGGTCTTGCCGAGATCGATCGCAAACACGTTCGTCGAAGCCAGCGTCGCAGCCAGGGCAGCTACGGCGATCGAGCGAATCCAGCGCACTACACCTGCTCCCATCCAGATTTCCCTTGTCATGACAGTCCGAAAGACTCGCGCCGAACAGCGCATCGCCGAATACCTCCGGCAGATCCAATCCGACAAGATAGCAGTGAATGGGGGCGGGCTGCAACGTTGCAGAGAGCCGAGGTCGAGCGGTCATTCAGTCGGAGGATTGCTGCCTGAATGAGAATATGGACTGACGAACATGATTTCACGAAGGCAACCCGAAGCATGAAAGCCATGCCCGTTTCCCTCACCCTCTCTCTCCCGCAGGGATTACCTTTGGTCACCGCTTGCGGGCGAGGGGAGCATCAGAGTCGCTTGCGCGACTTTCACGTTAATGATGCGCGTCGCGTCCCTGACGGTAGATGCTGCGTCCGGCTTCGTCGATGTCCTGGCGCAGCTGCCGCCGCTCTTCCAGCGAAAGGCGCTCTCGCCTTTGCGGCGCCATTGACATTGCATAATCGCCGTGGCCGCCACGCGCCAGACTACTGCGTTCTCCCGACCGGGAGGTCTGGAATCTCACGCCCTCGCCACGCCCGCGATACTCGCCCTCCCCCCCGCGCGCTTCCTGATGCTGGGCGAACGCCAGCGACGCCAGCCCCATGGCGGCAAGCATGCTTAACAGGGAGGGAAACGAAACGATCGACTTCATGTCTGGACAGAACTCCGACGCAGCGCGCGGGCACCAATGCCAACGGGTTGGAATCATGACGACCACTTGTAAATCAGCTGTTAGCCGGCGGCACGCATTTGTAACAGGATGTATCACGAAAAACCGTGCGTAACATGTCCTTACCCCGAAAGGACCGCCACAGCTGGCGCTGGCGCCACGTAATCGCTAGCATTGTCACCCATGAACGATAAACCGAAAATACTGGTCGTCGATGATGATCTCCGGCTGCGCGAACTGCTCAACCGCTACCTGAGCGAACAGGGATTTGCCGTCAAGTCCGTCGAAGGCGCCAGCAGCATGGACAAGGCCCTCGACCGGGAATTGTACGATCTGCTGGTACTCGATCTGATGCTGCCCGGCGAGGACGGACTGTCGATCTGCCGCCGCCTGCGCGGCGCGAACAACGACATGGCGATCATCATGCTGACGGCCAAGGGCGACGACATCGACCGTATCGTGGGCCTGGAAATGGGCGCCGACGACTACCTGCCGAAGCCGTTCAATCCGCGCGAGCTGGTTGCCCGCATCCACGCCGTGTTGCGCCGCCGCCGCGCCAATCCGCCGCCAGGTGCTCCTTCCAGCGTGGAAGAGAGCGTCGCGTTCGGAAAGGTCCGGCTGAATCTGGCGACCCGCGAACTGGCTTGCGCATCCGACGACAAGGTCGAGATGACGCAGCTGACGACTGGCGAATTCGCCGTCCTCAAGGTGCTCGTCCAGCATCCCCGCCAGCCCCTTTCGCGCGACAAGCTGATGGAGCTGGCGCGTGGCCGGGAATATGACGTGTATGACCGTTCGATCGACGTCCAGATCTCGCGACTGCGCAAGCTCGTCGAGGAAGATCCCGGCAAGCCGCGTTACATTCAGACCGTCTGGGGCTTCGGTTACGTCTTCATTCCGGACGGCAGCAAGCACGACTGATGAACATGATTTTGATCATGTCACTTCGAAGCTTGAACGTCTTGTCCGCTTCCCTCCCCCCCTCTCCCCCGGGAGGGGAGCGTCCAGAATCGCATACGCAACTTTCACGTTAATGAGACTGTTGCCGCACACCCTGCTGTGGCGCACCTTCCTGCTGGTCGCCCTGTTGATGCTGCTGTCGGTGCTGGCATGGTTTTCCATTTATCGCGCCTCCGAGCAGGAGCCTCGCGCCCGGCAGATGACCCAGCTGATCGCAAGCGTGGTCAACATGACGCGCAGCGCGATCACCAACGCCGCGCCGGAGAAACGCCATGCACTCCTGCTCGATCTCTCGAACCGCGAGGGCATACACATCTACCCGGTCGAAGACAACGAAGTCATCGCCGAGCTCGGCGATGACCCGATGCTGCAAAGCGTCGCCGAGCAGTTGCGCGCAGAGCTCGGCCCGCTGACTCAACTGACCCTGGAACGCAACGGAGAGCATGCGGTTTTCATCAGCTTCAACATCGGCGACGGGGAAGACAACGAATTCTGGGTGGCCCTCCCGCGCAAGCGCATCGACCGGGTCCTCCACCGCCAGTGGCTGGACTGGGGGCTGGCGGCGCTGTTGCTCTCGCTGGGCGGCGCCTACCTGATCATGTTCAGCGTGACGCGCCCGTTGCGCGCGCTCTCACGCGCAGCGAGGGAAATCGGTCAGGGACGCCAGCCGGCGCCGATTCCTGAAACGGGTCCCAGCGAAATCGTCGCCGTAGCGCATGCCTTCAACCAGATGTCGGCCGACCTCGCGCGCCTCGACAGCGACCGTGCGCTGATTCTCGCCGGAATTTCCCACGACCTGCGTACACCTTTGACCAGGCTGCGCATGGGCATTGAACTGATGAGTCCGCAATGCGCCGATCAGTCTACGCGTGACGGCATGATTGCCGATGTCGAGGAAATGGATCAGACCATCGGGCAGTTTCTGGATTTTGCGCGCGAAAGCGACGGTGAAAACCTGGAAGAAACCGATCTGAGTGCGCTGCTCACCGATCTTGCGGCGCAATACGCCCGACGCAATGTCACGATCCAAACCGAGCTGGCCGCGCTGCCCACGCGCCCGCTGCGCCCGCAAGCGATACGCCGCGCCGTCGCCAATCTGATCGACAATGCGCTGCGTCACGCCGGCTCGAAAGACCTGCAGCTGGCCGTGTATGAGGTACAGAGGGAGTTCATCATCGAAGTGCGCGATCGCGGCCCCGGCATCCCGGAACAGCAAGTTGAACGGCTCAAGCTGCCATTCACCCGACTGGATAGCGCCCGCAGCAACGTCAGCGGCGCGGGCCTTGGCTTGGCCATCGTCGAGCGCATCGCCCGCAGCCACGGCGGCGCACTGCATCTACTGCCGCGCGAGGGCGGCGGATTGTTGGCGCGGATCGTGTTGCCTGCTGCCTGAACAAGAGCGATCACACGAATGACTCGACAATGAAAAAGGCCAACCCGAAGGTTGGCCTTTTTCATATTTTGTGGTGGAGGTAAACGGGATCGAACCGATGACCTCTTGCATGCCATGCAAGCGCTCTCCCAGCTGAGCTATACCCCCACAAGAGAAGCAGTATTGTAGGCGAACATCGGCCCGGTGTAAAGAGTTCAGGCCAATTTTTTTCCCAAGCAGACGCTCAGACGTTCAAATCACCTTACCCGGATTCATCACCCCCTGCGGGTCGAGGGCTTCCTTGATAGCGCGCATCAGATCGAGCTCAACCGCGCTCTTGTAACGAAGGATCTCCTCGCGCTTGAGCTGGCCCAGGCCATGCTCGGCCGAGATACTGCCAGCCAACTCGTGCACCAGGTCATGCACGATGCGATTGACATCAACACTGACGGCGATGAAGGCGGCGTTATCCTGGACCTGCGCCTTCGACGGGTTATAGTGGAGATTGCCGTCACCGATGTGGCCGAAGCAGACAATGCGCAAACCCGGATACGCCGCTTCAAGCTGCCGGTCGGCGCGCTCGATGAACTCGGCGATGCGCGAGATAGGCACCGAAACATCGTGCTTGATGCTGATGCCGTCGCTCTTCTGCGCTGCGGAAACACTCTCTCGCAGTTTCCACAAGGCCACTGCCTGCGCCTCGTTCTGCGCGATCACGCCGTCCTTGACGCGACCGCCTGTACTTTCGGCGGCGAGGAACTCAGTCAGCAACTCCCGCAGCCTGGCCCCGCCCCCCGCTCCCTGAGCGTCAGCCCGTACGTCGCTCAGTTCCAGCAGGGCCTGCCAGTCGTGGGCCACGCCCAGCGGCGCGTTTGTATTGGGGATGTGCTTGAGCACCAGTTCGAGCGCCGTGCGATTGAGGATTTCGAAGGCACTGACGCGCTCGCCGCAGGCATCACGCAGACGCCCCAGCAGATCGACGGCGGCCCGAGGATTGCTCACCGCGACCCAGGCCGTTGCACGCGCATGCGGCAGCGGATAGAGTTTGAGCACCGCCGCGGTGATCATCCCCAGCGTACCTTCGGCGCCGATGAACAGCTGCTTGAGGTCGTAGCCGGTGTTGTCCTTGCGCAGTCCGCGCAAACCGTCCCAGACGCGTCCGTCGGGCAGCACCACCTCGATGCCCAGCGTCAGGTCACGCATGTTGCCATAGCGCAGCACCTGCACCCCACCCGCATTGGTGGACAGATTGCCACCGATCGTCGCCGTGCCTTCGGCCGCCAGCGACAGGGGAAACAACCGGCCGGCGGCCTGCGCCGCCTCCTGCACGTGTTGCAGGATGCAGCCCGCATCGACTGTCATGGTGTTGTTGTCGAGATCGATGGCGCGAATACGATTCAGGCGACCAAGACTGACCACCACTTCGCCGCGCGGATAATGCTCCGCGCCGCGCGGCGTGCCACCGCCGACCAGACCGGTATTGCCGCCCTGCGGCACGATGGCGACGCCTTCCTCCGCGCAGACAGCGACAACGCCTGCAACCTCCCCGGTCGTTCCCGGACGAACCACGCACAGTGCGCTCCCCGTGTAGCGGCCACGCCAGTCGGTCAGATAGGGCGCCGTCTCGCCGTCTTCGGTCAGCACCTGTGCGGCGCCGACGATCGCCGTCAGTCGTTCAATCAGGGAAACCGACGGCGCTGCCTTCATCGTCTCGACGCCAGCCGGGCGTAGAGGTCATGCACATCGCAGTCGGTGATTTCAACCTGGGCATATTCGCCGATCGCCAACTCGTGTCCGTCGGTGACATAGACCAGGCCGTCGATCTCCGGTGCGTCGCCCTGGCTACGCGCAATCGCGCCGTCTTCGTCGATGTCGTCGACGAGAACCTGCACGGTACGTCCGATCTTCGCCTCGAGACGGCGTGTACTGATGTCTTCCTGGAATTCCATCAACTGCTGGCGCCGCTCCTCGCGAATTTCTTCCGGCAAGGCCCCGGGCAGTTCATTGGCCGCGGCGCCTTCGACGGACGAGTAGGCGAAAGCGCCAACACGGTCGAGCTGCGCCTCTTCGAGGAAGGAAAGCAGTTCCTCGAACTCCGCTTCCGTCTCACCCGGAAAGCCGGTAATGAAGGTACTGCGTATCGTGATGTCCGGACAGATCGCGCGCCAGGCCTTGATGCGTTCGAGGTTGTTTTCGCTGCTCGCCGGCCGCTTCATCAGCTTGAGAATGCGCGGGCTCGCGTGCTGGAACGGCACATCAAGGTAAGGCAGGATCTTGCCTTCGGCCATCAGCGGGATCAGCTGATCGACGCTCGGATACGGATAGACATAGTGCAGTCGCACCCAGATGCCCAGCTCGCCGAGGGCCTGACAGAGTTCATGCAGACGAGTCTTGATCGGGCGCCCATTGTGGAAACCGGTGCGATACTTGATGTCGACGCCATAGGCGCTGGTGTCCTGGGAAATCACCAGCAGTTCCTTGACACCAGCGCGGGCGAGATTCTCGGCCTCCAGCAGCACCTCGCCGATCGGGCGGCTGACCAGATCGCCGCGCAGACTGGGAATGATGCAGAAGCTGCAGCGGTGGTTGCAGCCTTCCGAAATTTTCAGATAGGCGTAGTGTTGCGGCGTGATGCGGATGCCCTGCGGCGGCACCAGGTCGACGAAGGGCTCGTGCAGCGGCGGCAACTGGGCATGCACGGCGTCCATCACTTCCTGCGTCGCATGGGGACCCGTGACCGCGAGCACCTGAGGATGCGCCGAGCGCACCACGTCCCCCTTGGCGCCTAGACAGCCGGTGACGATCACCTTGCCGTTCTCGGCGAGCGCCTCGCCGATGGCATCGAGCGATTCCTCGACGGCTTCGTCGATGAAGCCGCAGGTGTTCACGACCACCAGGTCGGCGCCGTCATAGGAACTGGAAATCCTGTAGCCTTCGGCGCGCAGGCGGGTGAGGATCAACTCGGAGTCGACCGTCGCTTTCGGACAGCCGAGCGACACGAAGCCGACTGTCGGTTCTTTCTTCTTGCGTGGCATTGGTATGGGTGCTCCGGGGCCTCGGACGGTATGTCCAAACCCTGCGATGAAAACGGCAGGCACGCTGCCGTGGTTGCTGACCTTGCTACTTGCGGTTCTTGGTCCCGCCCACTTTGTCGTCGTCGACCGAGGCCCCTGGACTGGCGTTGAAATTGGGAAACTGGAAACCTGAGAACATGTTGCGCGCCTGCCCCTGCATTTGCTCCTGCATTTGCTGGACCATCTTCTGGCTCTGTTCCATGTAGGCGCTCATCATGTTCTGCATGGCCGGTCCCTGGAAGTTGAGGAACTGCGCCCAGAGATCATGACTCATCGGCGAGTTCTCGCCGTACATGGCGCGTGTCTGCTCCTTGAGCCGCGCCTGCATTTCGGTGAAGGAACGCAGGTTGCCTTCGAGGTACTTGCCCATCATGCCCTGCATGGCGTTGCCATAAAAACGGATCATCTGCGCGAGCAGATCGCTACTGAACATCGGCGCGCCGCCGGTCTCTTCCTCGAGGATGATCTGCAACAACACGCTGCGCGTCAGGTCTTCGCCAGTCTTGACGTCTATGACCTTGAACCCCTCGTGGCTCAGCACCAGTTGCTTGACGTCGACCAGTGTGATGTAAGCGCTGTTGCGCGTATCATACAGTCGGCGATTCGGATACTTCTTGATGAGGCGAACAGATGAGGACTCGGATTCAGCCATAGAACATAGATTCCCGAAAATGCCGCGGCCGGCCGCACAAGCGGAACCGGCCGCGGGCTGGCTCAGTACATGTGCAAGCCGCCGTTGATGTTCAACGTGGCGCCGGTCATGTAGCCGGCCAGGTCGGAGGCGAGATAACGCACCAGAGCACCGATCTCCTCAGGCTTGCCGAAGCGCCCCATGGGGATCGTCTCGACGATCTGGTCGCGCACTTCCTGCTTGATGGCCAGCACCATCTCGGTACCAATATAGCCCGGGGCGATGGCGTTGACGGTCACGCCCTTCTTGATCACTTCCTGGGCGATGGCCTTGGTGAAGCCGATCACACCGGCCTTGGCCGTCGAATAGTTGGCCTGGCCGAACTGCCCCTTGACGCCGTTAACCGAGGAGATGTTGATGATGCGCCCCCAGTTGCGCGCCGACATGCCTTCGACGACATGGCGGGTGACGTTGAACAGGCTGTCGAGGTTGGTCGACATCACCGCGTCCCATTGAGCCTTTTCCATCTTGCGGAATACCGAGTCGCGCGTGATGCCGGCGTTATTCACCAGCACGTCGATCGGGCCGATTTCAGCCTCGATCTTCCTGACCATCGTGGCGCAGGAATCGAAATCGGAGACATCGCCTTCGGCGGCGTGGACATTGAAGCCTTCGGCCTTCATCTTGGCCAGCCACTCATTCTTGGGCGGAAAGCCCGGCAGGCAGTTGGCGACGACCGTCATGCCCTCCTGTGCCAGAGCCTTGCAAATCGCGGTGCCGAGACCGCCCATCCCACCTGTCACCAACGCTATTCTCGCAGCCATTATTAACCTTCGCTTTCTTGACAACAAAAAACCGGTTTGCCCGAATCGGGTATCGGGCGGATGCGGCCCGTTTCTGCCGTGCTTGGCGCGCCGCATCCTGAATCAAGCCTTCGTCAGGACATGTGTTGACCGCCGTTGATCGAAATGTTGGCGCCATTCACAAACGCCGCCTCCTCGGAGGTCAGATAGGCAACCAACCCCGCGACCTCTTCCGGCTTGCCCAGACGCCCCGTCGGAATCTGCGGCAGAATTTTCGAATCGAGCACGTCCTGCGGAATCGCCGTCACCATCTTGGTACCGATGTATCCGGGCGAAATGGTATTGATGGTGACACCCTTCTTCGCAACTTCCAGCGCCAGCGACTTGGTGAAGCCATGCATGCCGGCCTTGGCCGCCGCGTAGTTGGTCTGACCGAACGCGCCCTTCTGGCCGTTCACCGAGGAAATATTGATGACGCGGCCCCAGTTGCGTTCGACCATGCTGTCCATCACCTGCTTGGTCATGTTGAACACCGAGTCCAGGTTGGTGCGGATCACCGCATCCCAATCGGCCTTGGTCATCTTTTTGAACGTCATGTCGCGCGTGATGCCGGCGTTATTCACCAGCACCTCGACCGGACCGATGTCCTTGACGATCTGGTCGATGCCGATCTTGCAGGAGTCATAGTCGGCGACATCGCAAGGGTAGGCCTTGAAGCCATAGCCCATGTCGTTCATGTTGCGCAGCCACTCCTGGGCCCGGGTGTTGCTCGGGCTGTAGGTGGTCACCACCTTGTAACCGAGTGCAGCGAGCTTGACGCAGATTGCCTCACCCAGACCACCCATCCCGCCCGTTACCAAAGCCACTCTTGGCATATCACTGTCTCCTCTAGGTTTATCGATTGATCCAGAACAAAACTCGCTTCTGCCCGCCCACCTTGCTGGTGGCCGGACCCACACTACATCCACATCCTCGAAACAGCCTGCGCCGCCATTCTACGACGCCTTTTCCCTAACGAAGCGCCCGGGCGCCGGCTCGATCGCCTTATGGGCGGCGTTGCCCAGCCTGACGCGCGCCTTGCGCTGCCTGCCGCCGAAGCCGGCCAGCCATTCGCTCCACGCCGGCCACCAGCTGCCGCGATGCTCGACAGCGCCGACCAGCCAGGCCTCGGGATCGCTGCCGGCATACCCGCCGGTCCAGTAGCTGCGTTTGTTCTTGGCCGGCGGATTGATGACGCCGGCGATATGTCCGCTCGCCCCCATGACAAAGACATTGTTCCCGCCGAGCAGATCACGCGAGCGATACGCCGCCTGCCACGGCACGATGTGATCCTCGCGCGAAACATACAGGAACGTCGGCATATCGACGCGCCGCAGATCGACCTTCTCGCCGCAGACCTTGAGGCGGCCGGGCACACGCAGGGCATTCTCCAGATAAAGCTTGCGCAGATACCATGTGGCGAACGGTCCCGGCAGATTCGTACAGTCTGAATTCCAGTACAGCAGATCGAACGCGGCCGGCTTGCTGCCTTTCAGGTAATTGCCGACGACGTACTGCCAGATCAGATCGTTCGCGCGCAAACTGGAAAACACCGAAGCCAGTTCGCTACCTTTCATCAAACCGCCCTTGCCAATGCGCGCTTCGCGCGCCGCCACTGAAACGGGATCGATGAACAGGCCGAGCTCGCCAGGATCGGAAAAGTCCAGCAAGGTCGTCAACAGCGTCAGCGAGGCGACCGGATCGTCGCCACGTGCCCGCGCCACCGCCAGCGCACTGGTCAGGATGGTGCCGCCGACGCAGAAGCCGAGAGCATTCACCTGTTCGACGCCGCAAATCCGGCTGGCCACCTTGAGCGCGGTCAGCACGCCATCCTCGACGTAATCGTCCCAGGTCAGATGCCCCTGCTCGGCGCCCGGATTGCGCCAGGAGACCATGAACACGGTATTGCCCTGCTCGACGGCATGTCGCACGAGAGAATTCTCCGGCTGCAGGTCGAGTATGTAGTATTTGTTGATGCAAGGCGGCACGAATACCAGCGGACGATCGGCGACCTGATCGGAGAGCGGCGCATACTGGATCAACTGCATCAACTCGTTCTCGAAGACTACCGCACCGGGCGTCAGCGCCAGATTGCGGCCAACCTCGAAAGCCTCCTCGTCGCTCATCGAGATGCGGCCCTTCTCGATGTCGGCGAGCAGATTGCGGATGCCGGCATTGATGCTCTCGCCCTTGGTTGCCAGCGCCGTCTTGATGAACTCGGGATTGGTTGCCGCGAAATTCGATGGCGCCAACGCATCGACGTACTGTCTTGCCATGAAACCCAGCCGCGCCTTGGCCTGCGCGTCCGTGGTCGGCATTTCCTCCACCAGGCGGCCGACGAACTCGGCGTTGATCAGGTAGGACTGACGAAAGTAGTCATAGATCGGGCTTTCCGCCCACTCCGGGGCGGCAAAACGGCGATCGCCGGGCGCCGGGAGCGCGACTGGCGGCGAGGATTGGGCGGGCTTGCGATTGATCTGAGCCTGCCAAAGCTGAGCATGACGCGCGGCGAACTCGCGTTGCAGCTTGAGCAGCGCATCGGAAGCGGCGGCCACCGGTTGAGCGGCGCTTGCCGTTGCGGCCTTGTCGCGCCCTCGCGTCGCCTTGGAAGTCGATTCTGCGGCGGCCGTGGCGTTTTGCTGCATCGCCGCATGATGGGTCTGCAGCCACCTCGCAAAGCCCTGCGTCCACGCCTGCCCCGCCTGAAGCATGGATTGCATGACTTGCGCCGAGGGATCCGGGCTTGCAGACATCCATCACTCCTGTATTTCGGTCAGATCCGGGCACATCGTACGCAAGCCATGCGCGTATCCCGGGCGTCAAACGACGAGCGAATTTTGCACTGCACAAATATTGATGTCAAGGTAAAACGCGGGCAGCTTCCCGTTGATTCCTGGACACTCAGTGGCCAAATATGCGGGCAATCCCCGGCAAACGGCAGGCCGAATGTCCGCCAAAGGCTCGCCGGGGCGCTCCGTCACGCGCCGCCGAGGAAATGCTCGACCAGGTGATGCGCCAGGAAGATCGTCAGGATACCGGCGCCGATCAAAAGGACCTGCTGCAGCGTCGCGCGCAACTCGGTGCGCTTGTGCAAGCCAGGAATCAGGTCGGCGACGGCAACATAGATCATGCTCGCCGCCGCCAGCGCGAGAAATACCGGAACGGCCCCCTGGACGACCGAAAGCGCGAAATAAGCCAGCAAACCGCCCACCAGGGTGGCAAATGTCGACAGGATGTTGAAAACCAGCGCCTTGACGCGCGAATAACCGGAATGCAGGAGGATCACGAAGTCGCCCACTTCCTGGGGAATCTCGTGGGCGATGATGGCCAGCGAGGTGACGATCCCGAGCTGGACACTTTCCATGAAAGCCGCCGCGATCAGCACGCCATCGACGAAGTTGTGGAAGGTATCGCCTATCATGATCAGCAGGCCGCTGCGCCCGCCGCCGTGCGCACCGTGTTCGACATGCCCGTGTCCATGGGCGTGGTGATGGCCGTGCGCATGCGCATGAGGCTCATGGCCCTCGCAATGCTCGACGTGACAATGGCGCCAGAGCACCAGCTTCTCGAGCACGAAAAAGCCGAGTATGCCGGCCAGGACAATCGCCGAGGTTGAGGTGGCATCGCTGCTGGCAACGATGGCGTGCGGCAGGACTTCGAGAAACGCCGCGCCGAGCAGCGCGCCGATCGCGTAACTGACCAGCGAGTTGACCCAGCGTTGGCTGGCCGTCAGGGCAAACAACGCCGCCCCCAGCACCGAGAGCACGCCGCCGGCGAACGTCATCAGGAGAATCCAGGCGAGTACGGACATGGCGTGGGATAGGCCCTCTCGGCCGATGCATTAAACGGTCGATTATAAAGGATGCAGCAGCGCCCTAGCCGCCTTCACGTCCTTCTCACGACTTCGCGCCAGATCAGGCTGGCCATGCG
>CAZCPD010000033.1:0-19437 GCA_964500425.1 uncultured Rhodocyclaceae bacterium | reverse complement strand
CTGCTTCATCTGGCCGAGGATCTGCGGTTCGCCGAGCACCATCGAATCGAGGCCGCTGGCGACGCGGAACATGTGGCGCACCGTGTCGCGTTGCGGGAAGGTGTAGAGGTAAGGCTTCAGATTTTCGGCCGGAAGGTCGTGGTAGCTGGCCAGCCAGTCGGCCGCCAGCGTCGCGCTGCCCGCCTGTTCGGCGGCGCAATACAGTTCGGTGCGGTTGCAGGTCGACAGGATCGCCGCTTCGCGCAGATGCTTGTCGCGCACCAGGTCGCCCAGCGCCTGCGGCAGTCGCTCGGGCTGGAACGACACCTGCTCGCGCACGTCGAGCGGCGCGGTGTGGTGATTGATGCCGAGGGCGAACAACTGCATGGAATGGGGTGCGCTGGATCCGGTGGAATCGGTGGGAAATACCTGCAAAATTATAGCATTGGCCGGCGGACAGTCCGGTCGCCAGCACGGTACGGCAAGCGGCGGATGAATGACAGCACCCCGCGGATTGGCTATGCTTGCGCTTTTACTTTCGACAGATGCGCGAGTGCGCGACCTTACATGCAACTCATCCTGATTAGCGGTCTGTCCGGTTCCGGCAAGAGTATTGCCTTGAATGTGCTGGAGGATTCCGGCTACTTCTGCGTCGATAATCTGCCATCGCCGCTGCTGCTGCAGCTTGTCGAGCAGGTGCGCGGCGAAGGCTTCAACCGCGTCGCCGTGGCGATGGATATGCGCGCCGGGCCGAGCATTGCCCAGCTGCCGCAGCAGATCGTCGAGTTGCGCGATCACGCCGTCGATGTACGCTTCATCTTTCTCGATGCGCGCGACGATGTGCTGATCCAGCGGTTTTCGGAGACGCGCCGCCGTCATCCCCTCGGTGACAAGGCGACGACGCTGGCCGAGGCCATCGCCCGCGAGCGCGAGGGCCTGGAGGATCTCGCGGCGCTCGGCCATCACATCGATACCAGCAACCTGCGGCCCAACGTGCTGCGCGCCTTCGTGCGCGATTTCGCGGCGCTCAATCATCGTGCCGAGCCCGGCCTGGCCAGCCGCGAGCCGACGCTGACGCTGCTCTTCGAATCCTTTGGCTTCAAGTACGGCCTGCCGCTCGACGCCGACCTGGTTTTCGACGTGCGCTGCCTGCCCAACCCGCATTACGATCCGCAATTGAGGCCGCTCGACGGCCGCGACGCGCCGGTGGTCGACTTCCTCGAAGGGCAGCCGGAAGTCATGCGCATGCTCGGTGACATCCGCCGCTTCATCAACGACTGGCTACCCAGCTACCTGCGCGATTCGCGCTCCTACCTGACCGTCGCCATCGGCTGTACTGGCGGTCAGCATCGCTCGGTCTATCTGGCCGAGCGTCTTGCCATCGACTTCAAGGATGCCGCCCAGGTGCTGGTGCGTCACCGCGCCATGACACCCAAATGAAGGCATTCGCCGCGCTGCGCCTGCTCAAGCCCGGCGACTGGCTGGTGCTGATGCTTGGCGTGGCGCTGTGCGCGTACCTGCTGCCGCTGCTGTGGCGCGGCGGCGTTGCGGAGAAGGCGGTCGTCAGGAGCAATGGCCAGGTCGTCGCCGAACTTGGTCTCAATGTGGCGCGCCGCTTCGAGGTCGCCGGTCCGCTCGGCGCCACGGTGATCGAGGTGCAGCCCGGTCGCGCCCGCGTGCTTGCCGATCCCGGGCCGCGCCAGTACTGCGTGCATCAGGGCTGGCTGACGCGCGCCAACGCCATCGCCATCTGCGCGCCGAACCGCGTCAGCCTGGCGCTGGTCGGACGCGGGCAGGCATACGACACCCTGAATTACTGACCGGCCGGGACAAAGACAAAAGAAAGCGCGGAGGTCCTGGCGACGTCCGCGCTTCTTCATGTGTGGTCCCCCGCTTGTGCCGCTAGGCCGGCATCCTGAACCTGAGTTCAGTGTGACCAACTTCCAGTCGCTTCAGGTTCGTTCATGAAGAACGCTCACAACGGCGACGTTGCGGTTGCTGGCCAGATGCAAGAGTATTGGTTCTAGGAATCTATGACCTTGGCGAACACCGCAGGGGATTATTGCGAGCGCGACTGAAGGCGGGGGAGATCGGTGTTCCGGTGTCTAGAGCAGGCTTTCCTGCTGCGCCATCACCGCATCCATGCGCGCTACCATGGAATTAATTCTACGCGCTATTTCCGGGCTGTCAAAATTAGTTGCCCCGGTTTCGGTGGACTCGGCCGGTGCGGCTTCCGCCTGGTTCTTGTTGAGCAGTTCGTGGGCCAGGTTCAGCGCGGTCATGACGGCCAGGCGCTCGCCGCTGCCTTTGGTGCGCGCGGCAATTTCGTTCATCTTGGTCTCGACATGGGCCACCGCGGCGAGCAGCGATTCGCGCTCCTCGGGTGCGCAGGTGACGCGGTACTCGCGGCCCTGCAGGGCGATGTCGACGGTGGAATGGCTGCTCATGGCGTCAGGCGTGAATGGGGGTGGATCATTCTGCGGGTATCTTTTCCATCAGCGCTTCCAGGCGGGTGCGCGCCAATTCGATCTTGGCGAGCAGCACCTGGCGTTCCTCTTCCATCTTGGCGACGCGTGCGCGCAGCGCGCGATTCTCCGCGCGCAGCCCTTCGCAGAAAGCGAGGAACTGCTCGATCTTCTTTTCCAGCAAGGAAAGGTCGCCATTCATGAGGTGAAGTGTGTTGGAAAAACGTTTTTCAGTCAAGTAGTAACCTCGTGTATTTAAGGTGATTTGGAGCACGGACGGCCCTTGAGGTTGCTGCGGTCGCCCGTGGTTACGGGTTTTCGGCTAGAATTCTCGCCCGCTGCATGGTGCTAGCCATGCGGCAAGCATGTCCGCGGTGCCCGCCCGCCGAAATTGGAATTTCGCGAATTCCCAGTCGGCTGTCGGGTGAAACGGGAAACAGGTGCGTCCCTCTGGCAAAAGCCGAGGCAATCCCTGTGCTGCCCCCGCAACGGTAAGAAAGCGCGAGTTCGTCGATATGCCACTGGGCTGGTCATGCCGCCCGGGAAGGCGGCGAACTAAATCTTTCGAGCCCGGAGACCGGCCACGGACATCGACCAACGGAAACGTCGCGGGGTAGCGGCGGCCGGTGCGCGGTGCGTGGCGTGTCTGCTGCGTCCTGTCTCGCCCTCACCACCTTACTCCTGGGCGCTTTCCATCAAGCAACCCACCGGTCTGCGGGGACGCTGACCGGCCATGGAGATATCATGTCCAGACTCATCCGCACCATCCGCACCATCCGCAATGTCCGCAATGTCCGCAACGTCCGTAGCCTGAGGCTTGCCACGCTGTCCACGTTGTCCCTCGCCATCGGCGCCGCGTTTTCGACCACCGCGCTGGCCGACGAGATGAGCAACATCGTCGTCACGGCGACGCGCTTCCCCGAAGCCGCCACCGCGCTGGCGTCCAACATCACCGTCATCACCCGGACCGACATCGAGCGCACGCCGGCGCGCAGCATTCCCGACCTGCTGAAGAACGTCGCCGGACTCGATGTCCGCGCCCTGTATGGCTCGATGGGCATCGATACAGGCGTCGACATCCGTGGCAGCGGCGAAACCGCCGGCAGCAATGCCCTGATCCTTCTCGATGGCCAGCGTCTCAATCCGGTCGACATGGGCGGCATCAAGTGGGAAACCCTGCCGCTGTCCACCATCAGGCAGATCGAGATCGTGCGCGGCAGCAGTTCGGTGCTCCACGGCGATCGCGCGGTAAATGGCGTCATCAACATCATCACCGACAAGAGCGACAAGCTGCGCGCCACGCTGAAGGCCGAGGGCGGCTCGCACGGCTATCTGGCGCTCGATGCCTCGCTCGCGGGCGGTGCGGACGGTTGGTATGGCAACGTATTCGCCCACGACGCGCGGACCGACGGCTGGCGGCAGAACAGCGATGCCGAGCAGACCTCGGCGGGTGGCCGTGTCGCCAGGCGCGTGGCGTCCGGCGAGGCCTTCCTCGACGTCTCGACCTATCGCGAGCAGTATGGCCTGCCCGGATCGATCAGCCGCGTGCAGTTCGAGGGCGATCCGCAGCGTGCCCAGACGCCCAATTACCGCATGGATCGCGAAGGCTACCGGCTGCGGCCGGGCGGCAGCTTCAAGCCGGCGGCCGGTATCTCGCTGGAAGTCGATGGCAGCTACAGCGACGACCTGTTCAAGGCGAAAAACCCCGACTGGTTCATGCGCAACGAGTCGCACATCAAATCGTTTTCGTTTTCGCCGCGCGTCAAGTGGGCGCACGGCCTGCCTGGCGCCGAGCGCAGCGAGACCGTCGCCGGCTTCGATGCCTACGACGGCGAGGCGATCGGCGACAGCCTGGATCTGACGACGGGCGC
Source organism: uncultured Rhodocyclaceae bacterium (assembly GCA_964500425.1). Taxonomy (GTDB): domain Bacteria; phylum Pseudomonadota; class Gammaproteobacteria; order Burkholderiales; family Rhodocyclaceae; genus Sterolibacterium. Next base: position 15,122 of record CAZCPD010000033.1, on the reverse strand, counting down.
CCGCTACAGCCGCCAGACCGGCGAGCAGCAGAGCCAGGGGATTTATGTCGAGAACCGCGCGCAATGGCAGGGCGGCTTCGATACGACCGTCGGCCTGCGCCGCCAGCATTTCGAACAGGCCGTGAGCGACGATGCCGCCGGTCTGCATGCCGAGGGCAGCGACGACCTGAACGCCTGGGAGCTCGTCGCCGGCTGGCGTTTCGCCCCCGGCTGGCGCGTGTATGGCAAGGCGGCGCGCAATTTCCGCCTGCCCAACACCGACGAGCTGTTCGCTTACGACGAGGTGACCTATCAGGTGATATTCAACGGCGCGCTGAAGGCCCAGACCGGACGGCTCGTCGAGCTCGGCCTGTCGTGGAGCAGCGGCAGCTTCACCCAGCAGTTCAGCGTGTTCCAGCAGGAGAACCACAACGAGATCGGCTACATCGCCGTCAACGGCCGCAACGCCAACCTCGATCCGACGCGCCGCCGCGGCGCCGAGTGGGAAGGCCGCTGGAACATCGACCGTGCCTGGCAGCTGCGCGGCAGTCTGACGACCGTCGATGCCGAGTTCAGCGAAGGCGTCTACAGTGGCAAGCAGATGCCGCTGGTGCCGCGTCACAAGGAAACCGTCGGTTTGGTCTGGGATGGCGCGACGCAGGGCTGTGGTACGCACAGCGTGAACGTGGTCAGCGTCGACAGCCGACATTTCGGCGGCGACGTCACCAACGCGCGCAACAAGCTCGGCGGCTACACGACGGTGGATTACCAGGCGCAGTGGCGCGTCGGCCAGTTCGCGCTGATCTTCAAGGCCACCAACCTGACCGACCGCAAGTACTCCGCGCTCGGCTACAGCAGTTCGTGGAATCCGGGCACCTACTACCCGGCCGATCCGCGCGGCCTGTCGCTGGCCGTCAAGGCGGACCTGTTCTAAACCATGCCCCAGCGCCGCCGCGCCCTGCTGATCCTGTTCCTGCTTGCGCTCGCCGCCGTGGCCAGCGTGCTGGTCTCGCTTGGCGTCGGCAGCCTGGCGCTCGGGCCGGGAGAGGTGCTGCGCGCCCTGAGCGGCGCGAATGGTGAGAACGGCGGCAGCCTGGCCGGCGAGGTGGTGCTTACGCTGCGTCTGCCGCGCGCGCTGGCGGGGCTGGCTTGCGGCGGACTGCTGGCGCTGGCTGGCACCCTGATGCAGGTGCTGTTGCGCAACCCCCTCGCCGATCCGTATGTACTCGGCATTTCCGGCGGCGCTTCGGTCGGCGCGCTGCTGACCATGCTGCTCGGCCTGCCGCTGATGATGCTGCACGCCGGCGCCTTCGCCGGTGCGTTGGCGGCGATGCTGCTGGTCTTCGGCCTGGCGCACGGCGACGGCAGCTGGACGCAGACGCGCCTGCTGCTCACCGGCGTCATCGTCGCCGCCGGCTGCGGCGCGCTGGTGGCGCTGCTGCTCGCCATCGCGCCGGAGCAGGAGCTGCGCGGCATGCTGTTCTGGATGATGGGCGATCTGGCGCCAGCCGAAGCGCCCTGGGGGGCGCTGGCGCTGCTGGCGGTGGCGCTGCTCGGATTGCTGCCGTTCGCGCGCGATCTGGGCCTGCTGGCGCGCGGCGAGCTCGCCGCGCAGGCGCTCGGCGTGCCGGTCGCGCGCCTGCGGCTGCTGATCTACCTGACCGCTTCGCTGCTGACCGCCACGGCGGTAACGATTGCCGGCTGCATCGGCTTCATCGGGCTGATCGTGCCGCATCTGGTGCGGCTGGGCATGCGCGCCACGGCCGGCAACGACCAGCGGCTGCTGCTGCCGGCTTCGGCCCTGGCCGGCGGGGCGCTGCTGGTGGCGGCGGACACGCTGGCGCGCACCGTGCTGGCGCCGCAGCAACTTCCCGTCGGCGTGCTGACGGCCCTGCTCGGCGTGCCGGTGTTCCTGTATCTGCTGACGCATCAGCCGCGCGAGAGGAGCGTGTGACGATGGCGCCGGCGTCGCGAACAGGGTCCGAACCGCGCCCGCCCATGCCGCTGCTGAGCGCGCATGGCCTCGACGTCGCCGTCGCGGGGCGCATGCTGGTGCGCGACCTCGACTTGCAGCTGGGCGGCGGCGAGACGCTGGCCATCCTCGGCCGTAACGGCAGCGGCAAGAGCACGCTGCTGCATACGCTGGCCGGGCTGCGGCCGCCCGACGCCGGCCGCATCGAGCTGTGCGGCAGCGCCTATGCCGACCACGAGACGCGCGCCGCCGCGCGGTTGCGCGGCTTGCTGACGCAGACGCAGCTCGATGCGTTTCCCGCCACGGTGCTGGAAACGGCCCTGGTCGGTCGTCATCCGCACCTCGGGCGCTGGGCCTGGGAGGACGCCGCCGACGTCGACCTCGCGCGCGCCGCACTGGCGGAGGCCGGCCTCGCCGGGCTCGAGGAGCGCGAGGTGCATACCCTGTCCGGCGGCGAGCGGCAGCGTTTGGCGATTGCGGCGTTGCTCGCCCAGCAGCCGCTGCTCTATCTGCTCGACGAGCCGCTCGCGCATCTCGATCTGAATCACCAGATCGCCATGCTGCACCTGACGACGCGCTACGCCCGCGACTGCGGCGCCGGCTTCGTCACCGTCCTCCATGACGTCAATCTCGCCCTGCGCCATTGCCAGCGCGCCCTCTTGCTGTATGGCGACGGGCGCTGGCGCGAAGGCCCGGTCGACGCGGTGCTGACCGCAGCGACCCTCACCGAACTGTATTCCCATCCGATGCGCGAAATTCGTGACGGCAACGCCGGTCCCGCCGAGTCGCGCTACTTCATTGCACTATGAGGTTGGCCATGAACGAAATGTCTACCGATTATTCGACCCAGGTCGCGCGTCAACGCCATGCCGCGCGCATGAAGCGCAAGAAGGCGGTGATCGAGGCGCGCATCGAGGCGGCGCAGACGGATTGCGGCGTGCTGGTGGTCACCACCGGCAACGGCAAGGGCAAGTCCAGCTCGGGGTTCGGCATGGTGGCGCGTGCGCTGGGCCACAACCTGCGGGTCGGCGTCGTGCAGTTCATCAAGGGGGCCGTCGAAAGCGGCGAGGAAAAGTTTTTCCGGCGCTTCCCGGGCGAAGTCGTCTGGCATACCGTCGGCGCCGGCTATACCTGGAACACCCAGGATCGCGAACGCGACATCGCCATGGCCGAAGCCGGCTGGGACAAGGCGTGCGAGCTGCTGAACGACGCGAGCATTGACGTGGTGCTGCTCGACGAACTCAATATCGCCTTGAAGCATCGCTATCTGGACGTCCAGCAGGTCATCGAGGACATCGCGGCGCGCCCGCTGCATCAGCACGTCATCGTCACCGGTCGCGCCGCGCCGCGCGAACTGGTCGCCGTCGCCGACACCGTCACCGAAATGACGCTGGAAAAACACGCCTTCGCCTCGGGCATCAAGGCGCAGCCGGGGATCGAGTGGTAGGTGTAGATGTCGGGAGCATTCCCGAACTGCCCGCCCTGAGAGCCAGTATCCACGCCGTTTTCCAGATGGCACCGCGGAGCGCGAGTATTCATGCGCTTCTTCAATGCATCAAGCTCGGCACATAGATGGTTCGTCGAGGTTGTGTATCAACGCATTGTTGCGGTTGCGCGCGCGGACAAGAGGTGACCACAACCCAGGCTCACGGTGTACTGTGACCGTGCCCCTCACCCCCCTTTGCGGAACGTATCGCATTGATTCAGGTCGCCGCTTTGGAATCCCTTGTTGAACCACTGCACCCTCTGTTCGGATGTTCCGTGGGTGAAGCTTTCCGGCACCACATGACCCTGCGCCTGCTTTTGAAGGGTATCGTCTCCAATGGCGGAGGCGGCGCGCAGGGCCTCTTCGGCTTCGCCGGGCTCCAGTTGGTGTTTGAGCACGTCAGCCTGACGCCCCCACAGCCCGGCCAAACAGTCGGCCTGCAACTCCAGCCTTACGGATAAAGCGTTGCCCTGAGCCTTGCTGGAGCGTTCTCGTGCGGCGCTGACTTTGCCGGAAATGCCGAGCAGGTTTTGTACATGGTGGCCTACTTCATGGGCGATCACGTAGGCTTCTGCAAATTCGCCGCCGCCGCCGAAGCGGGTTTCCAGTTCATGGAAGAAAGCCAGGTCGATATACACGCGCCTATCAGTGGGGCAGTAGAAAGGCCCCATGGCCGCTTGACCCTGACCACAAGCCGTTTGCGTCGCGCCGGAAAACAGCGTCAAGGTCGGTTTTTGGTAGGTGCGGCCAAGTTTGCGAAATTCCTCGGTCCATATGTCTTCGGTGGAGCCCAGAACGCGCGCGACAAAATGACTGGTTGGATCATTGGCTGGCGGCGGGCGGTCAGCTTGTTGCCTCACATTGACTGGACCGTCGCCTCCCAGCAATCCCATCAAGGTGCTTGGGCTGATGCCGGTGAAATAGCTGATGGCGAGTACGCCAAGTATGCCGGCGATACCCAGTCGTCCACCGGGTAAACCGCCCCCGCCCCCGCCGCCTGACCCGCGGCGGTCGTCAATCTGGTCGCTTTCCCGCTGGTCGTCCAATCTCATCTGACTATCCTCGTGACCGGGTTGGTGGTCAACAATACACGGTTTCTGGAATGCCGCTGGCGTCTGGTTGACCAGGCCAGCTGGTTGATCAGATATATGGCCTACGTTGGCCATGAACAGTGGAAAACCTCAAGCCAGCAACTTCAATATTCCCACAAGCAGCAGGATCGGGACGTATGGATAGGCCACCGTTGGCCGGCAGGCACTCATCGCATATTCGAGAAGTATTCCAGCCCCGCCTTTGCGCAGTGTCAGCCACTCCGAATGCAGTTGCATGGGCTGCGCATTTGGCGGGCTTTCTCTGATGAGCGATTCGACACGCAGCAGACGTTGCGCCAATCGTGTCTGGTAAGTCTTGTAGATCCCGTCCTGCAGCCAGAGCATCAAGACCAGCAGGGCGATCCAGATGGGCGCGAGGTTAGCCGCCAAACTTGCGCCCCACGCGACCAGACAGGTTAGCTTGATCAGCAACGAGCCCTTTTCATATTGCTCGTGATTGTTCTGCAGCGTTTGCCACTCCTGGCTGAGAACCTGTTCGACATTCATGGTGCTGCCTCCAATTGCGATCTGCTCGATAGTTGGATGGGCCCACTGCCCCGTTCCTTGGCATGGCCGAGAGTAGGTGACTGCGCTGCTCTGAGAGCAAGCATTGGCGCGGTTCTCCGGGTGTCCGGCTCTCCGGGTATCCGCGCATCCTGGAATGCCCGTCAGGCAGAGCCCGACCTACGGCAGCGGCGTGGCCGCCTCCTTGCGCGCCTTGCGCGCCCGCTTCGCCCGCACCTTCTCCATCTGTTCGCAGAGCCGCTGCGCGCCGTCGAGGATGCGCGGCGTGTGGCGGTTGATCAGATCGGGCGGGATGAAGAACAGGTTGTCGTTGATGTTGGCGGAGAGATCGCGCCAGTGCTTCCACATGTCCAGCCATTCGGGCCGCGACTCGCTCATGCCGCTGGCGATGATGGCTTCCGGATTGGCGACCAGCACGGCTTCGATCGTCACGGTGGGCGCCGGCACGGGCAGCTTGGCGAAGATATTCTCGGCGCCGCACAGGCGCATCACGTCGCTGATCAGCTGCTCGCCGTTGACGGTGCTGAGCGGCTGGTTCCATATCTGGTAGAAGGCGCGCACCGTCGGCCGTTCGCTGTAGCGGCTGCGCAGCTCGGCGTGCCGGGCGCGAAATGCCTTCGCCGTGACCGCCGCCGTGGTGGTGGTGCCTGTTAGCTCGCCAAAGCGTTCGATGCTCGCGGCGATATCCTCGATGCGTTTTGGTTTGCTGATGAAAAGCGGCAGCTTGAGCGCCCTGAGGCGGGCGATGTGGCTCGATGCCGTGCTGCTTTCCCAGGCGATGATCAGGTCCGGCTTGAGGGCAACGATGGCTTCGAGATCGAACCTGGCGTTGCCGCCGACGCGCGGCAGCTTCTTCGCCGCCTCCGGATAATCGCTGAAATCGCTGACGCCGACGACATGCTCGCCGGCGCCGGCGGCGTAGAGGTTCTCGGTGATGTGTGGCGCCAGGCTGACGATGCGGGTCGCCGGCGCTTCGAGGCGCACGCTCTTGCCGACGTCGTCGGTGACGACGATCTGGGCCAGCGCCGATGCAGCGATCAGCGGCATCGAGAGAGACAGGCCCAGCGCGATCATCATGTTGCCATGCATGGTCATCCTCCTCTCCGCTCAATCGAGCAGGCTGCGCGCAGCCTCCAGGCGCGCGGCGAAATAGCTGTTCTTGAGGCTTGCGGTGCGCACGCGGGCCTGGCCTGATTCCGACGGGGCATGCACGAAGCGGTCGTCGCCGATATAGATGCCGACGTGCGAGAACGGCTTGTTGCGAGTGTTGAAGAACACCAGGTCGCCCGGCCGCAGTTGGCGCAGGTCGACAGGTTTGCCGCGTTGGGCGATGTCCGCTGCGCTGCCGCCGAGGCGGATGCCGGTTGCCTTCTCGAAGATGTAGCTGACCATGCCGCTGCAATCGAAGCCCGCCTCGGGATTCTTGCCGCCGAAGCGGTAGCCCGTGTCGATCAGGCCGAGCGCGAAAAGGACGACGTTGTTGCCCTTTTCCACCGCGACTTCGCTGGCCGGCGGACGTTCGCCGAGGGGTGCGGTGCTGGCGGGGCCAACGAGTGGCGGCAGGGCTCCGCAGCCGGCCAACATGGCCAGCAAGGACAGGAATAGAGCGAAGGTGAGGACGGACTGACGCATTGCAGCCCATTGTGTTCGGGTAGACTTGCCGCGATCAAAGAAACAGACGAGGAAATCTCATGCAATTGCAGGATCCCGGCTTGCTGCGCCACAAGGCGCATATCGATGGCGCATGGTGCTGTGCGGAGGCGGCTGCCACCTTCGCCGTGCATAACCCGGCCAACGGTGCGCTGCTCGCGCATGTCGCCGACATGGACGAGCGCGACACGCTGCGGGCCATCGCCGCCGCCGAGGCCGCCTGGCCAGCCTGGCGCGCGCGCACCGGCAAGGAACGCGGCGCCTTGTTGCGGCGCTGGTTCGAGCTGATCGAGGCGCATGGCGACGATCTCGCGCGCATCATGACGGCCGAGCAGGGCAAGCCGTTCGCCGAGGCGCGCGGCGAGGTGGGTTATGCGGCGAGCTTCGTCGAATGGTTCGCCGAGGAAGCGCGCCGCGTCTGCGGCGACGTGATCGACAGCCCGATTCCGGGCAAGCGCATGCTGGTGCTCAAGCAGCCGGTCGGCGTCTGCGCGGCCATCACGCCGTGGAACTTTCCGGCGGCGATGATCACGCGCAAGGTCGCCCCGGCGCTCGCCGCCGGCTGCACGGTGATCGTCAAGCCCGCCGAGCAAACGCCGCTGACCGCGCTGGCGCTGGCCGAACTCGCGCAGCGCGCCGGGTTGCCAGCGGGGGTGCTCAACGTCGTCACCGGCAGCGCCGCGTCGGCGCCGCGCATCGGCGGCGAGCTGACGGGCAATCCGAAGGTGCGCAAGCTCTCCTTCACCGGCTCGACCGAGGTCGGCCGCCTGCTGATGGCGCAGTGCGCGCCGACGGTCAAGAAGGTCTCGCTGGAACTCGGCGGCAACGCGCCCTTCATCGTCTTCGACGACGCCGACCTGGACGCGGCGGTGGCCGGTGCGATGCACTGCAAGTTCCGCAACACCGGGCAGACCTGCATCAGCGCCAATCGCCTGCTGGTGCAGGACGGCGTGTATGACGAATTCGCCGCACGCCTCACCGCCGCGGTCGCCAGGCTGAAAGTCGGCGATGGCATGGCAGAGGGCGTTACGCAGGGACCGCTGATCGATGCGTCGGCGCTGGAGAAGGTGGAAGCCCACGTCGCCGATGCGATCGAGGGCGGTGCGCGCGTGCTCTGCGGCGGCAAGCGGCATGCGCTCGGCGGCACCTTCTTCGAGCCGACACTGCTCGCCGACGTCACGTCGCAGATGCGCTGCTGCCGTGCCGAGAGCTTCGGCCCGCTGGCGCCGCTGCTGCGCTTCCAGAGCGAGGATGAGGCGATCCACCTCGCCAACGACACCGAATACGGCCTCGCCGGCTACTTCTACAGCCGCGATCTGAGCCGCGTCTGGCGCGTCGCCGAGGCGCTCGAATACGGCATGGTCGGCATCAACACCAGCGCCATTTCCAGCGAGGCCGGACCGTTCGGCGGCATCAAGCAATCCGGCATCGGCCGCGAGGGCTCGAAATACGGCATCGAGGAATACCTCGAATTGAAGTATTTGTCGCTGGGGATATAGAAGTTAGCGCTTGAACCAGCGTCGCGCCAACGCCGCCACCGGCAGGCCGGCGCCTGGCGCCGCGCGCAGCCGCGAGATCATCTGCCAGGCAAACCAGCCGCGCCGCGCCCAGCGGAATGCGCCACGCGGGCGTGCCACCAGCAGGGCGGTGATCACGGCGACCGGGATCGCCGGATGCTGCTTCAGCCAGCGCAGGGCGGCCTGGGCGCGGTCCGCGGCGCCGAACAGCGGTTGCAGCGGCTGCGCGTAGCGCGCGAAATCGTTGCGTTGTGCAGTGCTCTGCAGCAGCAGGCGCTGCTTTTTCAGGGCCAGTTTGATGCGGCGCTCGCCGGGGCTCATGGACGTGTGTTCTGGCCGACGCCCGAAGAGAGGCCCTGCAAGGCGGCGCTGTCGCGCGCGAGTTCGTTGAGGCTGGCGGCGAACAGGCGCGGGCTCTGTTTCAGCTGACGCCAGGCGAGCAGCGCGGTGACGCCGCCGCAGGTCATGAACAGGGCGGTGAAGCCGCCGATCACCACCAGACGGTGGGAGTCCCAGAACAGTACGGTCAGGAAGATGGCCAGCATCACCAGGCCGAAGGTGAGGAAGAAGAACGCCGCCGCGCCATAAAGCAGCAGCGTGAGCAGGCGCCCTTTCTCCTCCTCGATCTCGACGACGATGAGTTCGAGTCGCGTGCGCAGCATGCCCGTCGTCGTGGCCAAGAGGCCACGCAGCGAGGCGAGCAGCCCCGCTTCGGGCGGTACGGCGTTCATTGCGGAAGTCCGCCGGGGATCAGCGGCGACCGACCAGCAGGCCGATCAGGAAGCCGACGCCGGCGGCGATGCCCACCGAACTCCAGGGATTTTCATGCACGTAATCGTCGGCGGCGCGACCGGCTTCCCTGGCTCGCGCGACGATGGCGGCTTCCGCATCGGCCAGCTTGGCCTTGGCGACAGTGAGATGCTCCTGGGCGCGGCCGCGAATCTCGGCCACCTTGTCGCCGGCCTGGCCGGCGGTGGCGCGTAGCAGTTCCTCGGCGTCAGCGACGACCACCTTGAAATCGGCGATCAGCTTTTCCTTGGTGACATCGGTCATTTCAGTCATGGTGCTCTCCTTGGTGTGGAATGGTGGTGGGGGCTGATGCAAGATCGAATCGTCAAGCCTACCGTCATTTGCGGGGCGAAGCAATGACTTCGGTGTTCATGTGTCATTCAGCGAGTCTGCGTCGGCCGGTTGATGGTTGAGGCGCTTTTCGGGATATTCTGAATGGCCGACAACGGGATCAAGGGTAACCGTCCGGAGTTACTTGCAACCAATCGGTTCAGAGAAGGAAGGGAAAGAGTAAGTGAGATACTGATCAAGCCCGTTCTGAACCCTTCGACTGGCTCAGCCCGAACGGTGGACCGAAGGAAATCCCTGTGGGAAGAGCAACGCGGCCAAGCGGCTAGCCCATTTCCACCCGATTGCGCCCGTTGCCTTTGGCGCGGTAGAGCGCCGCATCGGCGACGGCATAGAGCTGGGTGGCGTCGACCCGGCCGGGTTCGGAAAGGGCAAGACCGGCTGACAGCGTACAGCCCAGCGGACTTTCGTGGGCGCGCTGCAACGGCAGGGTTTCGACGGCCAGCCGGAATCGCTCGGCGACTTCGTTCAGGGTTTCCGCGCTGGCGTCCTCGACCAGCAGGGCGAACTCCTCGCCGCCGATGCGGGCGAAGAAATCGCAGTCGCGCAGGGTCGCCGACACGGTGGCGGCGACGTGGCGCAGCAGCGCATCGCCGACGCCATGACCGTAAGTGTCGTTGACGCGCTTGAAGTGGTCGATGTCGATCAGCACCAGCCCCAGTTGCGTGCCGTTGCGCCGCGTCGATTCGACGGCGCGCTTCATGGCGGCATCGAAGGCACGGCGGTTGGGCACGCCGGTGAGGGTGTCGAGCAGGGCCATGTCACGCAGCTCGCGCTGGGTTCGGTTGGCCGCCAGCAGCGTGAAGCCGAAGGTCTGCAGGATCCCGATCATGGCCACCGCGCTCATCGGTTGCACCCAACCCAGGGCCACTTCGACGTCGACGTTGTGCCAGGCCAGGTACATCATGATCAGCAGCGCCGGACTGAGGAAGATTTCCCAGAACGAGGACAGCGCCAGCACGAAGATGCCGCCGACGCCTTCCTGGCGATAGATCTTCACCTGGGTGACGGCGAGCAGGATGATGGCGACGACGTGGCCGGCGACCAGCGCCATGACGCGGTGAAAGGGGTCCGGCGCGACATAGGTCGAATAGAGGAGGGCGGAGAACACCGTCCCGAGCGTGACATAGGTCATCCGGTGGTAGGGCTGGCGGCCGGCGAACAGACACAACCCCTTGACCGCGAAGAAGTCGCCGACGACGACCAGGAAATAACCGAACACCTCGCTGAAGACCAGCGGCAGCGGCTCGCCGATGCCGATCATCCAGATGCCGAGCAGGCGGCAACCCGCTCCCGCCGCCCACTCCGCCGGCCCACGCATTTTCAGGTGGATGCGCCAGTTGACTAACAGGACGGTCAGCGAGGCGACCAGCAGCGGCAACAGCGTGAAGGCGAAAGTCTGGATTTCAAACATGGAAGCAGAATCCTACCGCATATGCCCATGGTCGGGCGGACAAATTCGCTCGATCGCAAGCGACTGACCGGCAGGGGTCAGCGCATGAATTCGCCGCCGTTGGCGTCGAGGCAGGCCCCGGTCACTGCCCGCGCATAGTCCGAGACCAGCATCAGCGCCGCCCTCGCGCAATCGTCGTCGGTGGTCATCTTGCCGAGCGGGATGTTGGCCTCCACCGCAGCCAGCACTTCCTGCTCGGTGCGCTTCTGCTGTCTGGCCATCATCTTGATGCCCTGCTGCACCGGCACGCCCCACATCCAGCCCATGAAGACGCTGTTGACGCGGATGCCGTGGCGGCCGACTTCCTGCGCCAGATAGCGCGCCGCGGTTTCCTGCGCCGCCTTGGATGCGGCGTAGGCGCCTTCGCCCGGATAGGGCTTGCGCGTCGCCATGGTGTTGATCATGACGATGGCGCCGCCGCTGCCATCTTGCTGCTTCATCTGGCCGACGACTTCCTGCGTCAGGCGCATCGTGCCGACAACGTTGGTATTGAAGATTTTTGCCCAGCCGTCAAGATCGCCGCTCGCCACCGGCGCGAAGTCGCCGTGCTCGTAGGCGCTGTTCACCAGCGCGTCGATGCGACCGAAATGCCTGACGGTTTCGGCGACCAGGTGTTTGCATTGTGCCGTGTCGTTGATGTCGGTGGGCACTTTCAGCACCGCGCAATTCGCGGCGGCGTCGCCGAGGACGCGGATGGCGCTCTCCGCGGCATCCAGTTTTTCCGGCGTGCGCGCGGCGCAGACCACGGCGCGCGCGCCCTCGCGCGCCGCCTCGACCGCCAGTTTGATGCCCAGCCCCGGACCGATGCCGGAAACGATGATGACCTTGTCCTTGAGCAGCATGTTGAAACTCCTTCAGTCCTTGCGCGACAGGATGTAGCGCTGACGGTATTCGGCGAAATCGCTGGCAATCTGTTCCTCGGTCAGTCCGTAGTGATCGAGACTGTAGTCATGGAGCGGTCGCTTGTCGCGGCTGTTCTGCTCCAGAAACACCTGCATGCGGTCCTGGATGCCTTCGGGGAATGACAGGCCGGTGAACTGATAGATCGACCGCACCACGTCGAGCGGTTTGCTCAGTGTGTCGCTGAACCAGATGTCGAGAAACCTTTCGCTGCCCTGCTTGTCGCGGAACGCCATGGTCTGGCGCATGCCGCGCGCGAAGATGGCCGCCCATTGTTTGCCGACGCGTCTCGCGTCGACGTCGCGGCCATAGATGTGCCAGAGCGTCTCGTTGAAGCTGGCGATCGAAGGAATCGTCTGCAAGGGATCGCGGTGCGTCTGGATCACCTGGGCGTCGGGGAAGACCTTGAACAGTACGTCGATCTGGCGCAGATGGTGCGGCGTCTTCAGCACCCAGCGGCCGAGGCTGGCGATTTCGCTGCGGTTCCGCTTCTGCCACTGGAGGAACTTGAGCATGCGTTTCAGGTACGCGTAGGCCGGCGTCTGATCGTTGTCCCACATCCAGTCCGTATAGCCCGGAATGTCGGCATAGGCGTCGAAGAAGGCGTGGAAGGAATGCTCCAGCAGCATGCCCTCCTCGTCCGGCGCCTCGGCATCGAGCGGATGGATTGCCTTGAGTTTGGGCATCGCTTCGAGCATGCCGGCCACTTCGGCCCTGGCTCGCTCGATGCGCGGATCGGGTTGCCCCGGCGGCACCACGGCGAGCGGCGCGGGAAAGCGCGTCTCCCACCAGAGCAGCGGATACAGGCGCTGGTCGCAGCCGAGGATGCGCTGCAACAGCGTGGTGCCGGTGCGCGGCAGACCAACGATGACGATCGGCCGCTCGATCTTCTCGTCGGCGATCTGTGGAAAGTTGCGGTAATACTCCTCGACGACCAGCCGGTTCTTGAGCAGGTCGATGATGCGCTCGTCGAGTATCTGCCGGCCGACGTCGGACAGCTTGCCCTCCCTGTCGAGCGCCGTCAGCAGCGCCTGCAGCGCCGGGCGAAAGCTCGGTTCGCCAAAATCCTTCAGATCGCCGCTGCGCCGCATCGCTTCGGTCAGCATGGCGTTCATGTCGAAACCCATGGTGCTCCCCACTTGTCAACCGCTGGTGATTGCGCTGGTGATTCTTGTGACGGCGACATGACGGAACGGTGGGGCAGTCCGGCCGGGCGCCAGCCACGCATCATGGCATGGCTGGCGATGGGCGGCAACCTCGCCAGCGGCTACCTGGCGCGGGGTATATCGCCAGGAACCAGCAGGCATGCGCTTCTCCACAGCATGCACAGCGGAGAGCAAGCATCCATGAGGCTTCCGGGGATGCGGCTGGCGGGAGGCGCCAGCCGCGGTGTCAGTGGCCGCCGGCGACGGCGAGGATTCTCGCGGTGCGGCGCTCGCGCGCTTCGCTGACGGTCAGGCCGACCAGGCTCTCGGGAGAGAGGGGGACGTCCCAGAGCTGCTGGAAGAGATCGATTTCATCGCCAGTATCGAGATGGGCCCGGTAGATCTTTTCCTGCCAGGCAGGTGCGTTGGGAAGGGTGACGAGTTCGACAGCTTCGATGATCATTACGGGGCTCCACAGTTGCTCAGGGTTGCTCGAAAAACAATGCAGACAGCTGCATCCTGCTCCAGGACGGCGATCGAGCGTGAGCGAAAATTGCGGGGAAACTTGCCGCTTATTTCGCTTTACGCTTTGCGTCGAAGGCGCTCCTGTTCCATCCGGGCGACCACCTTGCATCTTTCCGCACGGACAATCCGGACGCGGCGCGGGTGTCGCAGGTCAATCGCATGAACTGCATTTCTCCCCGCTCCCACAAGTGGGGGCGGGGCTGGGGGAGAGCAATTTCCAATTGTAATTGCCCTGGGCGGGAGCCTCGTCGGGCAACGAACGGCCGTCAGCTGCGGCATAATGCCGGCTGCGTCGCCGTGGCCGGGGGCCCCGACCCGGCACGGCCAAGTAAGGAACCCACTTTGCGTACGTTTTTCGTCGTCCTCCACGATCTGGCGGCCGCCATCCTGGCCTGGATGCTGGCCTACTGGCTGCGTTTCAACTTCGAGGTTCCGCCACCCTATGTGAACAGCATGTTGACCACGCTGCTTGCGGTGGTGCCGTTGCAGGGCGTCATCGCCTGGCAGCTTGGCCTGTATCGCGGCATCTGGCGCTTCGCCAGCCTGCCCGATCTCAAACGTATCGTCCTTGCTTGCTCCGCTGGCGCCGTCGCCGCGCCGCTGTTGCTTTACATGCTGCAAATCATGGTGGACGTGCCGCGTTCGGTGCTGGTGCTGTTTCCGGTATTCCTGATCCTGTTCATGGGCGGCAGCCGCTTCCTCTATCGTTCCTGGAAGGACGGTCATCTGCTCAGTCTGCGCGCCGTGGCCGGCGAGCCGGTGCTGGTACTGGGCGCCGGCGAGGCGGCCGTGGCGTTGCTGCGCGAGCTGGCGTCGAGCCGCCAGTGGCATGTCGTCGGACTCCTCGACGACGATCCGGCCAAGCAGGGCCGCCTGCTGCATGACGTTCCCGTGCTCGGCGCGCTCGCCGATGTCGCCGAGCAGGCACGGGCGCACGGCGTCAATCACGCCATCCTGGCGATGCCCTCGGCGTCGCATTCGATGCGCCGCCACGTCACCGAGCTCGCGACGGGCGCCGGCCTCGTCGTGCTGACCGTGCCGGCTTTCGACGATCTGCTGGCAGGGCGCGTCACCATCTCGCAGGTGCGCAAGGTCGAGCTCGAAGACTTGCTCGGCCGCGACCAGGTACAGCTCGACGAGGACGGACTGCATCGCATGCTGACCGGCAAGGTGGTGCTGGTCACCGGCGCCGGCGGTTCGATCGGCGCGGAGCTGTGTCGCCAGATCGCGCGTTTCGAGCCGCGCCGGCTGGTGCTCTACGAAATTTCGGAATTCGCGCTCTACCATCTTGAGCAACAGTTCGCGCGCAGCCATCCGCAACTCAAGCTGGTCTGCGCGATCGGCGATGTGCGCGACGCGACCAGGCTCGCCGAGGTCTTCGGCGAGCATCGCCCCGAGGTCGTGTTCCACGCCGCCGCCTACAAGCATGTGCCGATGATGGAAAACGCCAACGCCTGGCAGGCGGTGCGCAACAACGTGCTCGGCACCTGGCGCGTCGCGCAGGCGGTGCTCGACCATGACGTCGAGCGCTTCGTGCTGATCTCGACCGACAAGGCCGTCAATCCGACCAACGTCATGGGCGCCACCAAGCGCCTCGCCGAAATGCTTTGCCAGGCGCTGAGCCGCGCGGCGCGGCAGTCTGGCCGGCGCACGCGTTTCGTCATGGTGCGCTTTGGCAACGTGCTCGGTAGCAGCGGCAGCGTGATCCCCAAGTTCCGCGAGCAGATCGCGCGCGGCGGCCC
>CAZCPD010000032.1:0-19467 GCA_964500425.1 uncultured Rhodocyclaceae bacterium | reverse complement strand
GCGGCATCACCAGCAGGTGCTCGATGGTGCCGTGCTCGCGCTCGCGGATCAGCGCGGCGCCGGCGAGGAACATGGCGAGCAGGGTGATGTTGTTGATGAGCTCGTTGATCGCCATCAGCCAGGCGGAGTCGAGGTTGGGATTGAACTTGGCGCGCGTCACCAGCTTGACCGGCGTCTTGATCTGCACGTCCTTGCCCCAGTCGTAGTCGATGAGTTCGCGCGAGACGATGTTCTGGATGTAGCCTGCGCCGATGCCGGCCTGGGTGACGGCTGTGGCATCGGCGAGCACTTGCAGCGTCGGCTCGCGGCCGGCTTTCACGTCGGCTTCAAAGCGCGGCGGGATGTCGATGACGAAGGTGTAGCGTCCCTCATCCATGGCGCGGTCAACCTGGTCCAGAGCGATTTCGGCGGGTGGCAGGAAGTAGGGCGCGCGCAGGGCGCCGACGAGGTTGCGCGAGAGTTGCGAACGGTCCTCGTCGACGACGGCGACGGAGGCGTTCACCATGCCGAGCGCGGCATGCTTGGTCGGCTCGTAGATCGCGTAGGTGAAGCAGAAGACGATCAGCAGCATCAGCACCGGGTCGTGCTGCAGGCTGTTGAGCTCCTTGATGCCGAGCCGGAAAATGTTCTTGAGCGTCTGCTTCATGTCGATCCGGAGGGTCGCTTAGCGGGCCTGGGTGCGCAGCAGGACGCGCGCCGCGACCAGCAGGACGATGGCGGCGAGCATCAGCGCGACGAGGTTCGGGGCGAGTTCGGCGAAGCCGAGCGACTTGGTCATGCTGCCCATGCTGATGTTCTGGAAGTAGCTGCTCGGAAACAGCATGCCGATCTTGCGCGCGTCGCCGGAAAGCGAGGAAACCGGGGTGAACATGCCTGAGTACTGGATTGCCGGTGTGGTCGTCAGGATGGAGGTGGCGAACAGTGCGGCGACCTGGGTGCGCACGAAGGAGGAAAACAGCAGGCCGATGCCGGTGGTGGCGAAGGCATACAGCAGCGCGCCGAGCAGCAAGGCGGTCAGGCTGCCCTTGACCGGCACGGCGAATACCCATTGGGCGAGCAGCAGCAAACACACGAAGTTCACGCAGGCGATGGCGACGTAGGGGATCTGTTTGCCGAGCAAAAACTCCGTGCCCGTCACCGGCGTGACGTAGAGATTGACGATGGAGCCGAGTTCGCGTTCGCGCACCACGCCAACCGCGGTCATCATCGAGGGGATGAACACCAGAAGGAGCATCAGGATGCTCGGCACGATGGCGTAGACGCTGCGCAGGTCGGGGTTGTAGCGGAAGCGCGTGGCGATCTTCGCCGGCAGTTCGGGCGGCTTGAGCTCGGGATGTTCGCGGAAGTAATCGTCGAGGTAGGTCTGGTGCACGCCTTCGACATAGCCCAGCGCCGTCTCGGCGCGCGAGGGCATGGCGCCGTCGAGCCAGATGCCGACTTCCGGCTCGCGCCGTGCGGCGAGGTCGGCGCCGAAGTCGGGTGGAATCTCGATGGCGATTTTCAGCCGGCCGCCGCGCATGCGGTATTCGAGCTCGTCGTGGCTGGCGAGCGGCGGCAGTTCGTGGAAGTAGCGCGAGCTGGAAAAATGCTCCAGATAGGCGCGGCTCGCCGGGGTCTGGTCGCGGTCGAGAGCGGCATAGGGCAGCTTCTCGACGTCGAAGGAAATTCCGTAGCCGAACACCACCATCAGCAGCAGCGGGCCAAGCAGGGCGAAGGCGAGACGGATCGGATCGCGCAGGATTTCCTTGGTCTCGCGCACCGCATAGGCGCGCAGGCGGCGCAGGCTGAAGCGGGGCGGGCGGGGCGCCGTGCTTGTCTTCCCTCTCCCTTCGGGGAGAGGGGCGGGGTGACCAACGGAAATCCCTGTGGGAGAGAGGGCGGCGGGTTGAATAGCCAGCCCCTCTCCCCGACCCTCTCCCCTTGTTGACCGAAGGGAATCCCCGCGGGACAGGGGAGAGGGAGAGTCGTGCGTTGCCGCGGCTTCTTCGAGATGCCCGATGAACGCATCCTCCAGCGTCGCCGCGCCGCGCGCTGCGCGGATTTCCTCCGGCGTGCCCTGCGCCAGCACGCGGCCAGCGTGCATCAGCGAGATGCGGTCGCAGCGCTGCGCCTCGTTCATGAAGTGGGTGGAAATGAAGATGGTGACGCCGTCGTTGCGCGACAGATCGATGAGCAGTTGCCAGAAGTTGTCGCGGGCAATCAGGTCCACGCCGGAGGTCGGCTCGTCAAGGATCAGCATGTCGGGCGCATGGATCACCGCGACGGCCAGCGAGAGACGCTGCCGGATGCCGAGTGGCAGGCTGTCCGGATGGCTGTCGGCATAGGGGCCGAGGCCGAAGCGGGCCAGCATCTCCGCGATGCGCGGCGCGATGCGTTCGGTCGGCAGGTGGAACAGGCGTGCATGCAGGTCGAGGTTCTGGCGCACTGTCAGCTCGCTGTAGAGCGAGAAGCCCTGCGACATGTAGCCGACGCGCATGCGCGTGGCGATGTCGCGCGCGTCGAGCGGACGGCCGAACAGCGCGGCTTCGCCGGCATTGACGGGCAGCAGGCCGGTCAGCATCTTCATGGTCGTCGTCTTGCCGCAGCCGTTGGAGCCGAGGAAGCCGAAGATTTCGCCGGCGTCGATGCGGAAGCTGACATTGTCGACGGCCGTGAAGTCGCCGAAGCGCCGCGTCAGGCCGCGCGCCTCGATGGCCACGCCGTTTGCGCCGGCCAAGTTCTCGCCTACCCGGCGCGGTGGAATCGAGAGCGCGACGTGACCGGCGCGCTCGGCCTCGGGCAGCAGGGCGATGAAGGCCTCTTCCAGACTGGTCGTGCCGCCCTGCGCCTTGAGTTCGTCCGGCGTGCCCGTCGCCAGCAGGCGTCCGGCGTGCATCGCGACGAGCCCGTCGAAGCGCTCGGCTTCCTCCATGTAGGCGGTGGCGACGAGCACGGTCATGCCGGGACGCCCGGCGCGCAGGTCGTCGATCAGCGCCCAGAACTGGCGGCGCGAGAGCGGATCGACGCCGGTGGTGGGTTCGTCGAGGATCAGCAGATCCGGGTCGTGCAGCAGCGCGCAGCATAGGCCGAGCTTCTGCTTCATGCCGCCGGAGAGCTTGCCGGCGGGGCGCTCGGCGAAGTCGTCCAGGCCCGTGGACTTGAGCAGCGCGTGGATCCGCGCGTGGCGCTCGGCGAGTGGCAGGCCGAACAGGCGGCCGAAGAAGTCGGCGTTCTCGAACACCGACAGCGTCGGATAGAGATTGCGGCCGAGCCCCTGTGGCATGTAGGCGATGTCGGGGCAGATCGCGGCGCGATGGCGATGTCGCGCCATGTCGCCGCCGAGCACCTCGACGTGGCCGCGCCCGCCCTGGATGCGCGTGGCGCCGGCGATCAGCGCCAGGACGGTGGACTTGCCGACCCCGTCCGGTCCGATGAAACCGAACATGCGGCCGGCGGGAATGGCGACGTCAAGGCCGTCGACGGCCAGCGTTTTGCCATAGGCATGGCGCAGGCCGGTGAGGCGGACGGCGGGGGGCTGCGGCGCTTGCCTGTCCGCCACCGTTCGCCCTGAGCTTGTCGAAGGGCTGGGGTCTTGTGGCGTGCGCTCGTTCATGGTTCGACACCCTGCGGGGATTCCCTGCGGTCAGGCTCACCACGAACGGAATCGCGAGTGTGCCGGCGGTTCATGGAGTCAAGGTGCGGGTGCGGAAGGTTGCGACGCCGGCGGCAGCTTCACTTCGAGTCGCGCCGGCCATGGCTGGTCCGGATCGAGGCGGAGCGTGGCGATGCCCGGCAGGCCGCTCTTGACGCGGTTTTCATAGCGCTTCAGCAACTGCGGATCGAGTCGCAACTTGACCTGGAACACCAGCTTCTGCCGCTCGCTGGAAGTCTCGACGCTTTTCGGCGTGAATTGCGCCTGTGCGGCGACGTAGGAGACGCGCGCCGGGATCACGTATTGCGGCGCGGCGTCGAGCACCAGACGCGCCTCGCTGCCGATGGCGACGCGGCCGGCGGCGGTTTCCGGCAGGTACACCGTCATCGAAACGTCGCCGAGGTCGACGAGGGTGAGGACCTTGCCGCCGGGGCCGAGGATCTCGCCCGGTTCGATCAACCGGTACTGGACGCGGCCGTCGCGCGGCGCCCTCAATACGCTGTCGGCGAGGTCGGTCTGCAGGCGCTCGAGTGTCGCCCTGGCGGCGTCGATGCCGGCCTGCGCCTCGACGACTTGCGACTGCGCCGCGGCGATGCCGGCCTGTACTTCGATGACCTGCGACTGGGCGGCGCTGAGCAGGGCCAGGGCGCTCTGCTTCTGGTTCTGGTCGAGATCGAGTTTCTGCGGCGCATTGAAGCCCCTGGCGACCAGTTGCTGGGAACGCTGCACCTGCTTTTCGGTAAACGCCACTTCGCCTTCGCGCTGCGCGACGATGGCGCGCGCCGTCTTCTCGGCCTGGCGGCGCTGGGCGACGATCGCTTCGGCGGTGGCCTTGGCATTCTCGGCGCGGCGCACCTGCGCCTGGGCCTCGCGCAGCGCGGCTTCGAACGAGGAGACATCCATCTCCGCCAGCGCCTGGCCGGCGCTTACCGGGTCGCCTTCATTGACAGCGATCGACTTGATGCGCCCGGCGAACTTGGTGGCGATGTCGATCTGCGTCGCCTCGATGCGTCCATTGCCCTGGGTGAAGCCCTGCGGCAAGCCGTTGCGATGGTCGCGCTGCCAATAGGCAATGGACAGGGCGACGCCGAGCACCAGCAGTGCGCCGCCGAGCATGCGTTTGTCAAAGTGGAATTTCATGGCTCGAGACGCCGGCCCGTGGGCCGGGCGTATGTAAAAGAGGAATTCTAGGCCGAGTTGCGGCCGTGCGGTGAGCCTCGTGCCGACTATCGCGCTGCGCCTGTCTCTTCAAGTATGACCCTGGCAAGCGCTTCGATGGACGGCCCGGACAGATCGTCGGTCGCGTAGAGCGGGCTGCTGTCGACGGCTACCCGGCTCTTGGCCTGCGAGCGGCGGTAGAGTGGGTCGTAGTGCTGTTCGAGCAGTTCGCCGACAAGGGCGCGGAATTCGCCGGTCTGGATCAGATCGGTCCAGCGGTCGACCGTCTCGTTGGGCTGCAGGCCGCGCAACATGTCGAGGCGATCGATCAGCCAGCGGGGATCGACAAGGAAGTAGTCGTAGTCGCGCAGCAGGAAGTCGACGCGCGCCGTCGTGCTTGCCTCGATGCGCAGGCCGGGCGAGGAACGGATCGCCTTGAGCATGGCGTCGGGCAACTGCACGCTGCCGATGCGGCGGCTCTCGGCTTCGACGAAGACCGGTTGCTCTGGATCGAAGCCGCTCAGGGTGAGGAACAGGCGTGACTCGAACATTTTCTGCGAGGGCTGCGCTTCGTCGGGCAAATTGCCGAGCACCGAGCCTTTGTGCGCCGCCAGTTGTTCGAGGTGCAGCACCTGTGCGCCC
This sequence comes from uncultured Rhodocyclaceae bacterium, assembly GCA_964500425.1. Taxonomy (GTDB): domain Bacteria; phylum Pseudomonadota; class Gammaproteobacteria; order Burkholderiales; family Rhodocyclaceae; genus Sterolibacterium. Next base: position 14,036 of record CAZCPD010000032.1, on the reverse strand, counting down.
TGTGCGGCGAGCGCGTCCAGCAGGCGGCTCTTGCCGCTGCCGGTGGCGCCGCTGACGACGCGATAGGCAAACTGGTCGGGCAGCGTGGCGAGCTGTTCGACGATGTGGCGGCGCCAGGTTTTGTAGCCGCCTTCGAGGCGTCGCGCGTCCCAGCCGATCTGGCGCAGGATGTGGGTGAATGCGCCGCTGCGCTGGCCGCCGCGCCAGCAGTAGATCAACGGGCGCCAGTCGCGCGGCTTGTCGAGCAGCAGGCGCTCGATGTGGCCGGCGATGTTGCGCGCGACCAGCGCGGCGCCGATCTTTTTCGCGGCGAACGGCGATTCCTGCTTGTAGAGGGTGCCGACGCGCGCGCGCTCGTCGTCGTCGAGCACCGGGCAACTGATGGCGCCGGGCAGGCGATCTTCCGCGTATTCGGCGGGCGAGCGAACGTCGATCACCTCGTCAAACTCGGTGATCTGTGATAGTTTCGCGAATCCCGTTTGAATCATCTTTGACTCGTTTCTGACGCTGGTTGGCGTCTTCTGTGGCGGCTGCAATGGATATCCGATTGACCCAATTTTCCCACGGCGGAGGCTGCGGCTGCAAAATCGCGCCAGGCGTGCTTTCCAAACTCCTCGCGCAATCGCCCGCCGCGGCGTTGTTGCCCTTGCCCAGGGAGCTTCTGGTGGGCAGCGAGACCAGCGACGATGCGGCGGTTTATCAGCTCAACGCCGAGCAGGCCATCGTCGCCACCACCGATTTCTTCACGCCCATCGTTGACGATCCGCGCGATTTTGGGCGGATTGCGGCGACCAATGCGCTTTCCGACATCTACGCGATGGGCGGCCGGCCGTTGTTCGCCCTGGCGCTGGTCGGCATGCCGCTCGACAAGCTGCCGCTCGAAGCGATCCGCGAAATTCTGGCCGGCGGCGAGGAGGTTTGCGCGCGCGCCGGGATACCGATCGCCGGCGGCCATTCGATCGATACGCTGGAGCCGATCTACGGCCTGGTCGGCATCGGCGTGGTTCATCCGCAGCGCGTCAAGCGCAACAGCCGGGCGCAGGCCGGCGACCGGCTGATTCTCGGCAAGCCGCTTGGCATCGGCATCCTTTCGGCGGCGCTGAAGAAGGGGCAACTCTCGAAAGAGGGCTATGCGCGCATGATCGCCGAGACGACGCGGCTCAATACGCCTGGTGTGGGGCTGGCGGCGCTCGATGGCGTGCATGCGCTGACCGATATCACCGGTTTCGGCCTGGCCGGGCACCTGCTGGAAATCTGCCGTGGCGCCAATTTGCGGGCGCAACTCGAGTTCGGCCGGATTCCACTGATCGAAGAGGCGGTGGTGCTGGCGCGCGCCGGCGTCGCCACCGGCGCTTCGACGCGCAACTGGAGCAGTTATGGCGCGGCGGTCAGTCTGGCGGCGGGCCTGGAGGATTGGCAGCAGAAGCTGCTCAGCGACCCGCAGACCAGCGGGGGCCTGCTGGTGGCTTGTGCTCCGGAGTGCGAAGACGAGGTGCTCGAACTTTTCCGCCGTGAAGGGTTTGCCCCGGCGACGATCGGTGAGCTGGCGGGCTTTGCGCAGGAGACGGAGCAACCGGGTATCAGCGTTTGCTGAGCAGAGGGCGCAGCGGCTTCCAGACGTTGTCGAGGATCAGCGGTTGCATTGCGGCGGTCGGATGCAGGCCGTCGGCGAGAAAGGCGTCGCGCCGATCGGCGAAGCCTTCGAGCAGGAAGGGCAGCAGCGGCGTATCGAATTCACGTGCCAGATCCGCGTAGGTCTGCTGGAATCCATTGCCGTAGGCAAGGCCGTAGTTGGGCGGTAGTTGCATGCCGATCAGCAACACGCGGGCCCGGCTGGCCTGGCTCTGGCGGATCATCGCGGCGAGATTGGCTCGCATCTGCTTGAGCGGCAGGCCGCGCAGGCCGTCATTGGCGCCGAGGGCGATGACGACGATGGCGGGCCGATATTGCTGAAGCGCCGGGCCGAGCCGTGACAGGCCGCCGCTGCTGGTTTCGCCGCTGATGCTGATGTTGACCACGCCATGCGGATAGCCTTCGGCCGGCAGACGTCTGGCGAGCAGCGCCGGCCAGCTTTGCTCCTTGCCGATGCCATGGCCGGCGGACAGGCTGTCGCCGACAACGAGGATTGGCGGTGCGGCCGTTGCGAAGGCGGTTGCTGCTGCGGTCGCGGTGGTGAAGAGAAAAATGACGATTGCAGAAAAGATGCGCAACATGACTGATGACTCCAGCGACAATTCGGATATTCCGGACCTTCCCGTGATCGAGGCCGTCGCGCTTGGCAAGCAGGTGCCGAGCGGCGACGGCATCCTGACGATTCTGCACCAGATCGGCTTTCGCGTGGCGTCCGGCGAGGCGGTGGCCATTGTCGGCAGCAGCGGTTCGGGCAAGTCGACCTTGCTCGGCCTGCTTGCCGGGCTCGATCAGCCGACTTCCGGCACGGTGCGACTTGCCGGCGAGGATCTCGGCGCGCTTGACGAGGATGCCCGCGCCGCGCTGCGCGGCCGCCTGCTGGGTTTCGTTTTTCAGTCATTCCAGCTGATGCCGGCGATGACGGCGCTGGAGAACGTCAGGCTGCCGCTGGAACTGGCGGGGCGTCTCGATGCGGCCGGTGTTGCGCGCGAGATGCTGGCGCGTGTCGGTCTGGGCGAGCGTCTCGACCATTATCCCAAGCATCTCTCGGGTGGCGAACAGCAGCGGGTCGCCCTGGCGCGCGCTTTCGCGATCAAGCCGCAGTTGCTGCTGGCCGATGAGCCGACCGGCAATCTCGACGGCGCCACGGGCGCGGCCATCATCGAACTGATGTTCGCCATGAATGCCGAGCAAGGCACCACGCTGATTCTCGTCACCCACGACGAGGCGCTGGCGCGACGCTGCGGCCGCGTGCTGCGCCTGGCTGGAGGTCGGCTGGTTGGCGGCTAGTGGTCAGTCATTCTGTCAATGATGGATAAACTTTTGTAGGTCGGGTTAGCGGAGCGTAACCCGACAATTGGAGGCAATGAAGTCGGGTTACGCTCCGCTAACCCGACCTACGGTTCTGCAGTTTTTATCTATCAATTCTTCGGTGACTGACCACTAGGAATCTGTCATCGATATTCGTGGAGCGGGGAACATGCAGGAAACTTCATTCCAGGTCGAGCGCGTGACCTTCACGAGCGGCGGGGATCATTGCGTCGGCCACCTTCATCTTCCGCTCGGTGTGGCGCGGCCGCCGGTGGTGCTGATGGGTAACGGGCTGGCGACGGAGTGGCATTTCGGCACGCGGGGGTTCGTGCGCGCCTTTACCGCCGCCGGGCTGGCGACCTTCAATTTCGACTACCGCCACTTCGGTGAATCCGCCGGGGAGCCTCGCCAGTTGCTGGATTTCGGCAAGCAGCGGGAGGATTGGCGTGCGGCGCTGGCGTACCTGCGCACGCGCGCCGATCTGGCGAACGATCGCCTGGCGCTGTGGGGTAGTTCGCTGGGCGGCGGGCATGCGATCACGCTGGCGGCCGATGAGCCGCGAGTAAGGGCGGTCGTCGCGCAGGTTCCGCATCTGGATAGTCGTGCGGCGATGAAGGCGGTGCCGCTTGCACAAATCCTGCGCACGCTCGGTCATGCCTTGTGCGACAAGCTGGGCGCCGCGCTGGGGCTGGCGCCGCATACGATCCCGGTGGCCGTTGAACCCGGGGCGATCGGTCTGTTGAGCAAGCCGGGCTGGAAGGCGCATTACCTGAGCCTGGCGCCGCCTTCCTCCGGGTGGCGCAATGCGGTGCCGGCGCGTTCGATATTCACCGCCGGCAATTACAATCCGATCGATGTCGTCGAGCGACTGAAGATGCCGGTGCTGCTGGTGTATGGCCGGGACGATGCCGGGGCGCCGGCGGCCACAGTCGAAGCGGCGGCGCGGCGCATGGCGGATGCCACGCTGCTGCCGTTCGATGGCGACCATTTCGATGTGTACGAAGGGCCGCAGCATGACGGTATTGTGCCCAGGGAGGTCGAGTTCCTCTGTCGGCATCTTGCCGCATGAGGCTGGACGCGTGCGGGGGGGGCTAAGCTTCCTTGCCCCAGAGTGCCGCAAAATCGATGCTGCTGCCCATGGAACTCAGCGTGACGACGTCGACGATCGCGTAAGTCGGCAGGGCGGTGTCGCGCCTGATGGCCGGTTCAAGGCGCTGGCCGTGTCCGTTGTATATCGAGCAGGCAATGGGCGCCGTGGCCTTTTCTCCGAGATGGGTGACGATGGCGATTTCGCCATTCTTGAGGCGCACTGAAGTTCCCGGCGGGTAGACGCCCAGCGATTTGACGAGTTGAGCGGCGAGGAATGTCTCGATCGAGCCGCCTTGTCCGAGGTAGAGCGAGCGCATGGCTTCATTCGGTCGCATCGGCGGTCGGTAGTCGCGGCCGGATATCTTGGCGCAATAGACGTCGGCAAGCGAGACGATGCGCGTCGGTAGCAATACGTCGTCGCCCTTCTTGTGTGCCGGGTAACCGACACCGCTGATCGACTCATGATGATCCTGCAAGGTCATCAGCCAGAGATCGTCCCCTACGCCGCTTTCTCCCAGTATTTCGGCGCTCTTGATCGGATGGTTCTCGATGAGCAAGCGTTCTTCTGGCGTCAGTGGCGCGGCGCGGCTCTGCAGATCGTCCTGAAGGTCGAGCATGCTGATGTTCATGGTCAGCGCGGCGGCAGTGACCGATCTCCGCTCGTTTTCGTGCATCCCGGAATGGATGCCGATCAGATGGGTGATCAGGGCCGAGTCTATGGAGTGACGTATCGAATAGCGTTCCTCCCGATGCAACAGGATGGTCGCCAGCGCAGCGTTCTGGTTGATCTGACACGCCTGTTCGATCAAGCCGACGACGCTCATGACCTGCGCCGAGAAATCCTCGCCGGGAATGGCGGCCGTGCTCGCCTGCTTCAGGATGCGCCGCGCCTCAATGATCTGGGCCAGCGCCGACTTCTTTTCTCGAACCGCCGGCGCCTTGTCGGCGGTGAAATTCTCGGAACCGGCTGCGGCATAAACGCCGCGCTCGATCAGACGGTCGACCTTGTCTTCGCTGTCGAGGAGCGAGCCCTTTTTCAGGAGGAGATGTCCGTCCTCGTCATGGATATTCCATGGCAAGGTTATACCGACGAAAATATCGCTGCGTGTAAGACGTCGCTTTTCGGTCACGATCCACTCCATGCGAATTGGGATAGGCTGGGCGCGTCCGAATCATGCCCGCGATGGGCGGGCATTTCAAGACTCAGGGAAAGCCGGAAGCAACGCCGTCGCGCCGGCAAGACGGCGTGACGGCAAATGCCGTGGTCAGCGCTCGACGTGGCGCAGCGAAAGGTCGATGGCGTCAACGTCCTTGGTCAGGGAGCCGATCGAGATGCGATGCACGCCGGTTTCGGCAATTGCGCGGACCCGGTCGATGTTGACGCCGCCGGAGACTTCGAGTTCGGCACGGCCGGCGTTGATGACGACGGCTTCGCGCAGCTGCTCGGGCGTCATGTTGTCAAGCAGCACCATGGTGGCGCCGCACTCAAGGGCTTCGACGAGTTGCGCCGTCGTTTCAACCTCGATCTGCACGAAGATCTTGCCGTTGGCGATCTTGCGCGCCTGGGCGAGTGCCTGCCGAATGCCGCCGGCAGCGATGATGTGGTTTTCCTTGATCAGGATGCCGTCATACAGGCCGAGGCGGTGGTTGCAGCCGCCCCCCGTCTTGACGGCGTATTTCTGCGCAAGACGCAGGCCGGGCAGGGTCTTGCGGGTGTCGACGATCTTGGCATCGGTGCCGCTGACGATGTCGACGAAGCGGCGGGTCGCTGTTGCGGTGGCCGAGAGCAGCTGGAGAAAATTCAGCGCGGTGCGCTCGGCGGTCAGCAAAGCGCGCGTTTCGGCATCGACTTCGCAGATCGTCTGACCGGCCTTGATGCGGTCGCCTTCGCGCGCGTTCCAGACGACGCGCGAAGCCGGGTCGAGCCGCTGGAAGCAGGCGTCGAACCAGGCGGCGCCGCACAGCACGGCGTCTTCGCGAGTGATGACGATGCCGCGGCTGTTGTGCCCGGCGGGAATCAGCAGGGCGGTCAGGTCGCCGCTGCCGATATCTTCGGCCAGTGCGGCGAGCACGTTGCGTTCGATTTCGGCGGCAAGTCGGATTTCCATGATGTCGGGGTGAGGTGATGAGGTACGAAGATTTTATCATCCGCTTCGCGGGCCGACGTGTCGAATGTCTATCGCTGCGTACGCGGCTCCTGCCGCCGGGTTTCGATCCATCGATTCAGCAAGTCGCGAGCCGGGGCGATGAGCTCTCCGGCACAGAGGCCGACCGGACCTGTGCCGGCGGACACGCAGGCGTCCGCCGCACAGCCGTGCAGATGGGTTGCGGCAAGCAGGGCTTGTTCGGCGGGCCAGCCCTGGGCGAGGAGTGCGACGGCCATGCCGCTGAGCACGTCGCCGCTGCCGGCGCCAGCCAAACCGGGATTTCCGCTGGTGTTGATGAACCAGCGGCCGTCCGGCAGGGCGACGACGCTGCCGCAGCCCTTCAGCACGGTGGCGGCTTTGTAGCGCTGCGCCAGCTTTGTGGCGGCGGCGAGCCGGTCGCCCTGGACGCTGTCGGTGTCGGTTTTCAGCAGGCGCGCGGCTTCGGCGGGATGGGGGGTGAGCAGGGTGGCGGCGTTGCGCCTCGGCAGACGATTGAGCAGCACGGGATGTGCCGCCAGCAGATTCAGGGCATCGGCATCGAGCAGCAGCGGCAGTTCGCTGTCGATGGCGCGTTGCAGGAGGTGCAGCGCGGCGTCGGATTGTCCGAGGCCGGGTCCGACGGCGAGACAGGTGGCGAGATCGAAGATGTCCTCGGCGGGGCGCAGCATCAGTTCCGGCTGCCATGGATCGACGGCCAGGCGTTCGAGCATGCCGACATAAACGCGGCCGGCGCCCAGCGCCAGGGCGGCGCGCCCGGCGAGCAGCGCGGCGCCGGCCATGCCGGCCGCGCCGCCGAGTATGCCGACGCTGCCATAGCTGCCCTTGTGCGAGTTCCGCGGACGCGGACGGAGTTCGTCTTCGAACAGCGATGTGGCGATGGTGCTGCCGTTGCTGGCGAGGTGGACGTGATCGGCCAGGTCGAGATCATGTACGCTGATTTCGCCGCAGTAATCGGGACCGTCCAGCGTTAACAGGCCGGGCTTGAGGGCGATGAAGGTGGCGGTGTGCGTTGCGCGTACAGCGATGCCCTGGAGGCGGCCGGTTTCGGAGTCGAGTCCGCTCGGCATGTCGAGCGCCAGTATCGGGCAGTCGAGCCCGTTGAGTTGGTTGATCAGGGCGGCATGGCGGCCTTCGATCGGGCGTTTCAGGCCGATGCCGAAAAGGCCGTCGATGGCCAGGCCAAAGTCGCTTGCTGCGTGCGGGATGTGGTCGAGAAGGCTGCCGCCATCGGCCAGCCAGGCGTCATGCGCGTTGCGCGCGTCGGGCGGTAGTGCGGCTGTATCGCCCGCGAAGACGACGACAGGAGAAAGGCCGGCCTGCCTGAGTAGTCGAGCCACGACGAAGGCGTCGCCGCCATTGTTGCCGGGGCCGGCGAGAATCAGGGGCGGTCGTGGCGCTGGCGGCGCCGCCAGCAAACCCAGGGCGATCCGGGCCGCGGCACGGCCGGCGCGCTCCATCAGGGTGGGGGTGGCGTTGCGCTGCTGCGTTTCAACGGCGCGCAGCGCCGGGCTGCACAGGATGGCTTGAGGTCTCTGCATCGGGAAATTATCGGTCGGGGCGCACCTGTTCCCCGTGGTCAATCAAGTAGTCGCGACAGGTGATAGGGTCGGGACCGCGCTTCCCTCCAGAGCAGGGTGGGCATGGCGATGAACGCCGCCACGATGAGCCAAAGGCAGATGCCGAGAACCATGACAAGGGCGAGGAGCAGATTCACGATCAACCTCCGCTGACGTATTGGAAATCATTGTGCGTATACGGTATTCGCTGTGGTCGGCGGCGCGATAAGCCAGACATCATGAATGCTTCTGATACACGCCGACCAGTTCGGCCGTTGCCAGGATATGGCCCCTCATTGCGCTTTCCAGCGTGGCTTTGTGAGGCTTGTCCAAATCGGGCAATTCCACGTCGAGGGCATAGAGCTTGTGGAAGTAACGATGGCGGCCGATCGGCGGGCAGGGGCCGCCATAGCCGGTGCGCTGCCAGTCGTTGTGGCCTTCGCGCGTGCCCTGCGGCAGTTCGTGCGGTGCGATGCCTTGCTTCAGTTCGCTGACGGCGGGCGGGATGTTGTAAAGCAGCCAATGCACCCAGGTCATTTTCGGCGCGGCCGGGTCGGGCGCGTCGGGGTCGTCGACGATCAGTACCAGGCTTCTGGCGCCAGGCGGGATGTCGGCCCAGGCCAGCTGGGGGGAAACATCGCTGCCCTGGCAGGTGTGCGGGGTGGGGATCGCCGCGCCGTCGGCAAATGCGGTGGAGGTGAGTTTCATGGTGGGGTGGTGTCCGGGGAAGTCGATCGTTGATCTTGTCAGAAGCGCTGCGCCACCGGTTTTCCCTGGCGGATCGTGAAGTCCCGATCAAGCCGCTTCTCGCCTTTCTCGATGAGCACCCGATAGCGGCCATCCGGCAGCCGGGCAAGGAACAGCGGTCCATGCGCGACGGCGTCGAGAACAGTTTCCTGTTTGGCATCCGTGATCGTGATCCGGATGCCTTCGAAGTGTGTCGGGGTGGCCTTGCCGGTGAAGGTCAGGCGCAGGTTGTATTCCTTGGCCATCGCTCGTAGAGCCTTGCGTTCGGCGGCCTGCAGGCCGCCGCTGATGTACTGGATGTCCCCCTGCGTTTGCGGCTGGAGCTCGCTCTCGCTGACCACGGCGGGGAAGCGATAGAACGTGGCATCGAGATAGCGGGCGACTTCGTTGACGTCGTCAATGTTCCACTCGGCGCCGACGTTGTCCTTCCAGCGCTGCACTTCGCGGCGCAGGCGCTCGGGGTCGGTTGCCAGCTTTTTCGCGCGCCAATGCACTTCAGTGGCATGGCAGGCGCCGCAGCTGACGGAGTAGAGCATTTCGCCGCGCGATTCGCCGGCAGGGGTGGGGGCGGGTGATGTCCTTGACGGCGCCGCCGCCGGTTTCTTGCTGGTCTGTGCCTGGCTGGCCGGACTGCCGAGCAGCGTCAGGCCCATGACGATGGCGAAGGCTATGCTCGCCGGCGCCGATTTGATGCGGGTCATCTGAAACATGTTCTCCATTCTCAGGTTGTCGGCAATGCGCCCGGCGGTGTTGTCCGATGCATGCTAAGGTGGTTTGGCTAGGTGGCAAATACTGTCATGCGGGTAATTTTTCTAATGGCTTCGCGGTACGTCCATCGCTTTGGTAGCTACACTGCGCCGGCCGCGACCAGGGATTCGACGCGCTGCTTGAGTGCCTCGGCGTGGCGACGGAAGCCGTCCTCGATGTTCCCGAATGGCACCAGACGGCCGAGCAGGCCGTGAAAGGATTCCTCGGTGCGGTAGAGCGTCGGTTGACCGGGTGACTGGGAAATGACCTGCAGGCGACTGGCAACGACGATGCCGCTGCGCGCCAGCCAGGACGAGAATTCATAGGCCATCGCCGCGCTGCGCGGCAGTCCGGCAGCCTCCGTGCTGTCTGCCGCGCGAGGGGGCGTCGGTGGGTCGAGGCGTGTCAGGGTTTCCCAGGAGCGGACGCGGCTGCCATTCTTCCAGCATATGTGGAGCCTTAGTCGCGCACCGACTTCGGGGTGTTCCGGCGCATGGTCGACGGCGACGATGAAGGGATTCCATTCATGGTAGCGATGCAGGTCGGTCATCGCCGACCAGACGGCGTCGATCGGGGCGTTGATTTCAATTGAGGCGGTCGCCTTTCGATTGCCGAGATCCTGGCCCTTCATCGGGTGTGCTCTTCGACCGAGCCGCCGCAGTTCACGAAACAATTGCGGTAGTCGTCGTCGCAGCGATCCGTGTTTTCATAGCTCCAGCAGCTTTTTCTCTTCTTTTCGCAGTCCCGCGCCTTGTCATGTTCCTTTTCCCTGGCGACGGGTTGGGCCATGCAGGTGTGATAGGAGGCGTCGGCGGAGCGTTCGCAGGTCGCCTTCTCGCCCTGGGCGCGCCGGATCTCGTTGCCTCGACAGGCTTCGCGGGTACCGGCGCACTGGGTGACGCACATTCGTCCCTGGTCGGACGCCGGCGGGCGGAAGACGTAGTGGGTGGATTCGCATCCGGAAAGCAGGGTCGTGGCAAGCAGGGCCAGTACAAGGGGCAGGGGGCGGAGAGCGGGGCGCATACTCAATGAGAAGTGAAGTGGCAAGGTAGGATGCCAGCGGCAGAAACGGGGACGTGGGCGTCCGTCGGATTGCGGAGCTGGTCGTGCATGGTCATGTTGCTGTGGGGGAATGCTTCAATGCAACTCGGGTGCGCGGCGCTCCATCAGGTTGGCCAAGCCGCTGGCGCTCAATGGGCGGCTGAAATGATGGCCCTGACTCTCGTCGCAGAGGTTGGCCTGGAGGAACAGTTGCTGCTCCTGGGTTTCCACGCCTTCGGCAACGACGCGATAGTTGAGGCTCTTGCCCATGCCGATGACCGCGCTGACGATGGCGGCGTCGGCCGGATCCTTGGTCATGCATTGCACGAAGGAACGGTCTATCTTCAGGGTGTCGATGGGGAAACGCTTCAGGTAGCTCAGGCTGGAGTAGCCGGTGCCGAAATCGTCGATGGCGATATGCACGCCCATCCGCTTGAGTTCTCCGAGCCGCGTCTGAGCGACCTCCAGATCGTGCATGAGGGCGCCTTCGGTGAGTTCCAGTTCGAGGAAACTCGCTGCCAGGCCGGTTTCGCTGAGTATGGCGCTCAGGTCGCCGACGAAGTTTCTGGCGCGGAACTCGGGGGCCGAAATATTGACGGCGATGCGCCGGATGTCCAGCCCGGCGCGCAGCCAGGCATGAGCCTGATGGCAGGCCTCGCGTAATATCCATTGGCCGAGTCTGGGCATCAGGCCGCATTCCTCGGCAACCGGGACGAACAGCGCGGGCGAAATCAGCCCCTTCTCCGGATGCTGCCAGCGTACCAGCGCCTCGACGCCGGTGATTGCGCCATTTTCCAGGTCGATCTTGGGCTGATAGTGGAGGATGAATTCATGCCGGTCCAGGGCGTTGCGCAGGCTGTCCTCGAGCGACTGGCGCTGGACGACACGGTCGTTCATGGCCTGCTTGAAGAACTGGAAGTTGGCGCGGCCACTGGACTTGGCGTGGTACATCGCGGTATCGGCATTCCGGATCAGGGTCTCGGCGTCCTCGCCGTCGTCCGGGAAGATGCTGATGCCGATGCTGAGGCTGATGAAGAGCTGATGGCTGTCGATGGCGACAGGCGTCGCCAGGGCATTTAGCATTTTTTCGGCGCAGAGCGCGGCGTCCTGCGGATGTTCGATTTCCGCCAGCAGCACGACGAACTCGTCGCCACCCTGGCGGCTGACGGTGTCGGAATACCGCACGCAGGTGATCAGCCGGTCGGCGACGACCTGCAGCAGCTTGTCGCCTATCGGGTGGCCAAGCGAGTCGTTGATGTTCTTGAAGTGGTCGAGGTCCATGTAAAGCAGGGCGACCTTGCGCTGGTGACGCTTGGCCAGCACGATGGCCTGTGCCAGTCGGTCGTGCATCAGGGCGCGGTTGGGCAGATCCGTGAGGGCGTCGTGCTGGGCCAGATAGGCCATCTTCAAAGCCATGCCGCGCGCTTCGCTGACGTCGCGGAATACCAGCAGCGCGCCGTTGATGGCGCCGGAAGTATCGCGCAGCGGGGTGACGGTGTCCTCGATGCCGAACTCCCCGCCATCACGATGCAGCAGAACGGAATTCAGTCCGAAGCCCTGGTTCTTGTTTTCGCGAAGCATCCGGGCGAAGGGACTTTCGGCAAGCTGACGGGTCTTGCCGTCGATGATGTTGAAGACGTCCTTCAGCGGTCGTCCGTGGGCTTCATGCAGCGGCCAGCCGGTGAGTTTTTCGGCAATGCTGTTGAGATGGGTGACATTGCCCGCGGCATCGACGGAGAGAACCGCATCGCTGACCGCATTGAGCGTGGCCTGGGTGATTTGCCGTTCGGCGTGAAGTGCGTTTTCGGTTTCGCGCAAGGCGAGTTCGAGCGATTTTCGCTCGATGGCCTGATTCAGCACCCTGAACAGCCAATTGGCGATGCCGCCGCGCAGCAGATTGCGCGGCAAGTAGTCCTGCGCGCCGCGTTGCAGGGCCTGGCGGGCGAGCACCGGGTCGTTGATGTCGCCGAGCAGCAGGATGGGGAGTTCCGGGGCGGCCAGGGAAACCTTATCGAAAGCCTCGATGTCCTGGTTGTCGGTATGCGACAGGCCGAGCAGTATGACTTCGATTTCGTCTTCGCCGTCAGGGGCCTGTGTCTGGGCGGCCAGATGCGCCAAGCCTTCCTTCAGGGTTGGCGCCCAGACGAGGCGATACGAACCCGCCGACTCGCTGCCACTGCTGGCTAGCGTGTCGCTGATGATTGCGGCGACCGTCGAGTCATCTTCAATCAGGAGGAGGCGGGTCGTTATGTTTTTCATGCCTTCGCTGGTCCTGGATCGGGTTTGCTGTCCAGGCCAATATCGCGGTTCATGGAGCCGGCGTAAAGGACAACATATTTCCAGAATAATATAGCTTCCCATGCAATGCAATCGGCAACATTGAAATATTTACGCTGGAAATATTTCCCATTTTAACAATAGGTTGCGTTGTTGTTAGCCCTGGTTTGCCTTGCGTGCGGGGTGTTGCCGAGGGGCTTGCGACAGAGTGTCGGGTTTCTCGCGGTGACGTCGGCGGGTGAATGAAACGATTCCGGCCGCAGTGCGGCCGGAGTTTTTTCATGGATGCAGCGAGGAATGGCGGCATCAAATAGCGGCATCAACCGACGTCACAGCTCATTTCTTCAGGCACTCGCTCATGAATTTCTTGCGCTCGTCGCCTTTCTTGCCTTCGGCCTCTTTGTTACAGACCTTCATCTTTCCCTGTTGGGTGCCCTGGGTGGACTTGTCATCGGCGCCCGTGGCTTCCCGCTCGCATTTCTTGATGAAGGCTGCCTTGGCGGCGCCTGCCAGCGGTTTACCATTCTTGCTGACGGCCTTGGCTTCGCAGTTTTCGCCAACCGCGGGTGTTTCTGCCAGGGCGGTACCCGTGGCGAGGAGGGATATCAGCGCGGCAACGATCAGTTTGTTCATGACGATCTCCATGGTGTGCTGGTTGTGAATGGTGGAACGAAATAATGCCGGTTTGGGTAACGCGAGACGACCCCCTTGATCGATGTCGTCGAATGGCATATGCATTGCATTATGACTGGTGCGGAGACGTCCTGCAATCCTTGCTGAGCAGGCTGCGAGCTTGCCGCTGAAGTCGTTTAAAACATTGACGGATGGTCAAATTTTCCTCCGTTTCCATACCTGGGCGGGGCAAATTGGAGCATAATTCGCAGTTGCTTTTTCCATGAACGTATGAGGATGCTGACTTGAAGATACTTGTCCCTGTAAAACGCGTGGTGGATTACAACGTCAAGGTGCGTGTCAAGGCTGACGGCACCGGCGTCGATCTGGCCAACGTCAAGATGTCGATCAACCCCTTCGACGAAATCGCGATCGAAGAAGCCGTGCGCCTCAAGGAAGCCGGCATCGCCACCGAAGTGATCGCCGTCAGCTGCGGCGTCGCCGGTTGCCAGGAAACCCTGCGCACCGCCATGGCCATTGGCGCCGACCGCGGCATCCTGGTCGAGTCGGATGCCGACCTGCAGCCGCTCGCCGTCGCCAAGCTGGTCAAGGCCGTGGCCGACAAGGAGCAGCCTCAAGTCGTGATCTTCGGCAAGCAGGCCATCGACGACGACTCGAACCAGACCGGCCAGATGTTCGCGGCTCTCGCGGGCTGGGCGCAGGCGACCTTCGCGTCCAAGGTCGTCATTGCTGGCGACAAGGCCTCGGTGACGCGCGAAATCGACGGCGGCTCCGAGACACTGGAACTGAAGATGCCCATCGTCGTGACGACCGACCTGCGCCTCAACGAGCCGCGCTACGCCACGCTGCCGAACATCAT
>CAZCPD010000031.1:11496-19970 GCA_964500425.1 uncultured Rhodocyclaceae bacterium | reverse complement strand
TCCGCCTCGAGCCGTTCGCAGATCGTGCGCAGGATCTTGACGCGGGCATAGCCCTTGTCGTTGGCCTCGACCAGGGTCCACGGCGCGGTGCCGGTGCTGGTGCGGTCGACCATGTCGCAGATCGCCGATTGGTAGGCGTCCCACTTCTCGCGGTTGCGCCAGTCTTCCTCGGTGATCTTGAAGCGCTTGAACTCGATCTTCTCGCGCTCCTTGAAGCGTTTCAGCTGCTCCTCACGGCTGATCTGCAGCCAGAACTTGACGATCACCGCGCCGGCATCCGAGAGTTCGTGCTCGAAGTCGTTGATCTCGGCGTAGGCGCGCTGCCAATCGGCCTCGGCACAGAAGCCCTCGACACGCTCGACCAGCACGCGGCCATACCAGGACCGATCGAAGATCGTCACCCGGCGCTTCTTCGGCACATGCCGCCAGAAGCGCCACAGATAGGGCTGGGCGCGCTCCTCTTCGGTTGGCGCGGCGATCGGCACAATCTGGTAATCGCGCGCATCAAGCGCCGAAGCGATGCGGCGGATGCTGCCGCCCTTGCCGGCGGCATCCGAGCCTTCAAAGACGCAGATCAGCGAGCGCTTCTGGAAGCGTGGATCGCGCACCAGCTCGAACAGCCTGCCCTGCCAGCGCGCCAGTTCGTCATCGAACGCCTTCTTCGCCAGCTTGTGGGTGAGATCGAGTTCGGAGAGCACGTCGCGACGGTCGATGTTCGGCCGCACCAGCGGCATCACCGGCGTCACCTGATGGCCGGCGCCAGCGAGATGGCGTTTCAGCGCTTCGAGCAGGATGTTGCCAACGGTCAACGAGCGATAGCGATCGTCGGTACCCTCAACGATGATCCACGGCGACCATGGCGTATTCGTCATGCGCATGACATGGCCGGCAACGTTCTGCAGCTTGTCGTAGGTTTTCAGCCGATCCCAGTTCCATTGCGTCACTCGCCACGCCGTGCGCGGGTCATTCTCCAGCGCCTTGAGGCGCTTCTTCTGCCCATCCTTGGTCAGGTGGAACCAGAACTTCAAGACCAGCGCGCCTTCATTGACCAGCATCGCCTCGAAACGGTTGATCTCATCGATGCGCTGATCCAGCGCCGCCTTGCTCATCTTGCCTTCGAGACGGTCGTGGATCGGACCGGAATACCACGAGCCCGCGAAGATGCCGATGCGCCCCTTGGGCGGCAATGCGCGCCAATAGCGCCACATGAAAGGCCGCTCGCGCTCCTCGTCGGTCGGCGCGGAAAACGCCAGCGTCGAGATGAAACGCGGATCCATCCACTCGTAGAGGACGTTGATGGTTTCGCCCTTGCCCGCGCCGTCCTGGCCGCTGACCAGAACGACCACCGGGATCTTGCCGTTTTCCTTGAGGTCGTACTGCGCGTCGAGCAACTGGGCGCGCAATTCCGGCACCGCCTTGCGGTAGGTTTCCTTGTCGATCTTGTGGCCCAGCTCCGCCGCTTCGAACATCGTCGTCCCCTTCGCTAGTGTATGGTTCGTTGCTTCAGAAATCGCCCCACAGCGCCATGATCGCGGCCAGCGTCGCCAACCCCGCTGTCTCGGTGCGCAGCACACGCGGGCCGAGACGCACCGGCTGAAAACCCACCGAGCGCGCCATGGCTTCCTCTGCCGCCTCGAAACCGCCTTCCGGACCAACCAGCAGCGTCACCGCACCGGTCGGCCGTGACAGCTCGGCGAGACTCACGCCCTGGTGCGGTGAGAGCAGCAGACGCAACGGCGCCCCCTCATCAACCGGCGCCGGTGGCGACACAGCGAGATAATGCGCCAGATCAAGCAAGCCATGCACCTCCGGAACACGATTGCGCCCCGACTGTTCGCAGGCCGACACCGCCACCTGACGCCAGTGGGCGATGCGCTTTTCCGCGCGCTCGCCGGAGAGCCGCACCACGCTGCGTTTCGCTTCGAGTGGCTGGATCGATGCGACGCCGAGCTCCACTGCCTTCTGCACGACCAGATCCATCTTGTCGCCGCTCGGCAGCGCCTGCGCCAGCGTGATCCGCAACGGCGCCTCGCATTCGACGTCGCACCATGCGTCGAGCATGACGCTCAACTTGCGGCCAGCATCGGCGACGCGCCCCGGATACTCGCCGCCCGTGCCATCGAACAGCACCAGCTCATCGCCTGGACGCAGGCGCAGCACCTTCAGGGCGTGATGCGCGGCCGCATCCGGCAGTGCAACGAGACGCCCGGCGGCTAGCGCCACATCGGTAACGGGGCAATAGAAGCGCGGTATCATCGGCCGATTATATGACGAGGAAACGATCATGGTCAGCACAACGACCCCGCTCTGCCACTTCGGCTGGCGCGCCGCCCCCTTTCAGCTTCCCGGTGTCGACGGCAGGCAGCACACGCTCGAATCGGCACGCGGCCCGAACGGTTTGCTCGTGATGTTCATCTGCAATCACTGCCCCTACGTCCAGGCCATACTGCCGCGCCTGCTGCGCGACACGCGCGAACTCGCGGCGCTGGGCATCGGCGCCATCGCCATCATGGCCAACGATCCAACCGACTTCCCCGAAGACTCCTGGAACAACATGCAGCGCATCGCCCGCGAGCAGAACTTTTCCTTCCCCTACGTTCTCGACGCCAAGCAGGAAGTGGCGCGAACCTACGGCGCCGTGTGCACGCCGGACTTCTTCGGCTTCAACGGCCAGCTCGAACTCCAGTATCGCGGCCGCCTCGACGCTTCGCGCAAGGAAGCCGCGCCCGAGGACGCGCGGCGCGAACTGTTCGAAGCGATGAAGCTCGTTGCGCAGACCGGGCGCGGCCCCGCCGAGCAAACGCCGAGCATCGGCTGCTCGATCAAGTGGCGGGGGGAATGAAAACCGCCAGCCGCGACCAGTCCAGACACGCTTCCAGCGCATCGGCGAGTCGCTCCAGATCGGCCTCGCGCCGCGCCGCCAGATCGAACGGCGCAGCATCGGCGAGACCGGCCCAGGCGAGCAGCGCAGCAAGCGCTTCCGGCGTATCGAAGAAACCATGTACGTAGGTGGCGAGGATCTGGCCGTCCTCTGACAGCGCGCCATCCATGACCCCGCCATCGAGCCATAGCGCCGGCCGCGCCAGTGCCGGACCGCCCGACACGCCCATGTGGATTTCATAGCCGCGCACCGCGGCCACGCCATCGCCAAGCGCGAGCCGCCCGCTGACATTGACGAGGCGCTTCTCCGCCGCCAGCGTCGTTTCAAGGTCGAGCAGCCCCAGCCCGGCGGCGCTGGCCGATGCGCCTTCGAGCCCCAGTGGATCATGGAGATGTCGGCCGAGCATCTGCAAGCCGCCGCAGATGCCGATGAGCTTGCCGCCGTAGCGCAGATGGCGCCAGATCGCCTGTTCCCATCCCTGCGCGCGCAGCCAGGCGAGATCGGCCTGCACCGCCTTGCTGCCGGGCAACACGATCAGGTCGGCGGGCGGAATCGCCTCGCCGGGACCGACGAAGCGAAAAGCGACCTGCGGATGCAGGCGCAGCGGATCGCAATCAGTGGCATTAGAAATCCGCGGCAGCGCCGGGGCGATGACGCGCAGGCGGCTCGCCGCATCGCCCGTCGCATTATCGCCCCGCGGCAGCGCGTCCTCGGCATCGAGATGCAGCCCGTGCAGATAGGGCAACACGCCGAGCACGGGCTTGCCGGTGCGCTTTTCGAGCCAGTCGAGGCCGGGTTGCAAGAGGCCGATGTCGCCGCGAAAGCGGTTGATGACGAAGCCGACGATGCGCGCCTGTTCGCTCGCCGAGAGCAGGTCCAGCGTGCCGACCAGGTGAGCGAAGACGCCGCCGCGGTCGATGTCGGCAATCAGGATCACCGGACAGTCGACGGCTTCGGCGAACCCCATGTTGGCGATGTCACGGTCGCGCAGGTTGATTTCAGCGGGGCTGCCGGCGCCCTCGACGATCACCCGGTCATACGCGGCAACGAGACGACTGTGCGATTCGAGCACCGCCGCCAGCGCGCGCGGCTTGTACGCGTGATAGGCGCGCGCATCCATGTCGTGGCGCACCTTGCCGTGGATGACGACCTGCGCGCCGATGTCGGAGGACGGCTTCAGCAGCACGGGATTAAAGTCGCTGTGCGGCTCGACGCCGGCGGCCTGCGCCTGCAGCGCCTGGGCCCGGCCGATCTCGCCGCCGTCCACGGTCACCGCGCTGTTGAGCGCCATGTTCTGCGGCTTGAACGGAGCGACGCGCACGCCGCGCCGCTTGAGCACGCGGCAGAACCCGGCCACCAGCAAGCTCTTGCCGGCGTCCGACGTCGTTCCCTGCACCATCAATGTATCTTTGCGCATCGAAAATCCGCCGACCAAAAAAGAGAACGCCGGCCACACCCGGCCGGCGCCCCTTATCCATGCTTCGAAAAGCCGAACCAGCCCGGGCAATCAGTGGCCCTTGCCGTGCCCCCTGTCGTGGCCGTGGTCACCAGGCCCGCGATGCTCATCCGGACCTCGCCCGCGTCCCTCGCCCCGAGGACCTTGTCGCTCGCTGTGATGCGGCACATAGACGTCGTTGTACCACCGCTCCTGGACGAAATAGACCGGCTGGCCGCAGGCATGGTACCTGTGACAATGCTTGCGCCATTTCCTGGCATGGCCCGGCGGCACATGCAGGTAGATCGGCTGCACCGGCGCGGCGGTGCGCGGCGCAGGACGGATCAGCACCGGTTTCGGGTAGACCAGCTGCGGCGGCGGGAAATCGCCAATATCGATGCGTCCGTAAAAACCCGGTTCGGCGACACTGATCGAAACGCCAACATCGGCCGCCCCGGCCAGCGACGTGGTCGCGGCCAGTGTCGCCAGAAGAATGAAACGCTTCATGGAATTTCCTTTTGTCGAGATTGTGATGAATTCTTGTCGAAAAAATCTCAGCTCAGCACTATAACGCGGCAAGCGCCCTGGCGATGACCGTGGCCCACACTCAAACAGCCACTTCAAACAGCGGTTTGAATTTTTCCCTCTTTCCCGATAACATGCGCCGATAAATCAATAACCGACTGCGACTGATACCTACAATCGCGGCGGCCCAACAAGGGGGGAGATCACTGTGCGAAAAATCTTCAAACATGCGGGCAATGGCGCATTGGCCTGCCTGGTCGCGGGCGTGCTGACCGGCTGCAACGGTGGCTCGGATTCGGGTTCAGACCCGGGCGCCGGCGTTTCATCGAACACAGCCATCGCCGCACCAACCTACCCGGGCGCCGGCATGTCGAGCGGCATCACCACGACACTAGGCACACGCCAGACCCTCGCCGCCGACAACCCGGCAGTCACCAGCAACTCCACCGCCCGCTGGCGCAACTACTCGCGCGCCGCCGACTACCCCGGCATCGTCAAGCTGCCGCTGCAATTCATCACCACTCGCACCGGCAAGAAGCTGGCAGTGCTGGTAGCCATGCCCGCAGACGCCAACGGCAACGCAATTGCCGGCTCCTTCCCGGTGGTTCTCACCCAGAATGCCTACCGCATCGACCTCGGCAATTCGCTCTCCAGCCTGCTGCCGGCGGCGAGCACGCTGGGCATCGGCGGCGCCGATCCGTTCATGATCCGCCGCGGTTACATCTCGGTCACTGTCGATTCGCTTGGGTCGGGCATGTCCGAAGGTGGGCTGGACCTTTTCGGCGCCGTCGAGCAGGCGAGCTATGCCGACGTGGTTAACTGGGTCGTCCAGCAGTCGTGGTCGAACGGCAAGATCGGCGTCGCCGGCACCTCTTACCTTGGCATCGCCTCGCTGTTCACCGCCGCCCAACGCCATCCGTCGGTCAAGGCGGCCTTCGTGAACATTCCGATGGGCGACTCCTGGCGTGACGTGATCGGCACCGGCGGCATGCTGAACGCCTGGTTCATCTCCAACTGGCTGCCGCTGACGCAGAACCTCAGCGTCTTCAACGATATGGCAATTGCCAAATATCCCCAATACGCCGATCAGATCCGCGCCGCCACCCAGGAACACATCGACGTCATCGACAGTTTCATAGTACCCCTGATCAACAGCGCACTGAGCGGCGAAACCGGTTACGCGACTGACGACGGCAGCTTCTGGAGCGATCGCTCGCCGCTTGAGCAGGCACGCAACATCCAGGTGCCGACCTTCGTCATCGGCGCCTCCAGCGACATCTTCCAGCGCAATGAGCCGCTGCTCTACGAGCAGCTCAAGCGCAACGTCACCACCAAGCTGTTGATCGTACCCGGCGCCCACGCCGAGTCGATCGTCTCCACGCTGATCAACAACAACAACGCGCTCGAGGACGGTGCGCCCGCCGCCGCCGGCCTGCTGCTGCAATGGTTCGACAAGTATCTGAAGGGCATCAACAGCGGCGCCGAGAAGCAGCCGACGGTCACCCAGTACGTCGCCGGCCTCGGCGACAAGGGCCTGCCGGCCTACACCTCCGCGACCGACTGGCCGCATCCGCAAGCCGTGCCGCAACGTCTTTACCTGCACGGCGACATGACCCTGACCACGACCGCGCCGAGCAGCGCCGAGACCACGCACACCATCGCCGAACCACCGGCGCCCGAAATCCGCGTCGGCACCAATCGCGCCGGCACACTGCTGCGTGGCTGGGTCGTACCCGCCGACAGCAGCGAAAAGTCGATCAGCTGGCTGCAATGGAGCCTCGGCTTCGTGCTGCCGCTATTCGACTGGTACAAGGAAAGCGACACCGTCGAGAAGGCACAGAACGCGCTGAATTACGAAACCGGCACGATGACATCCGACTACTACATCAACGGCCCGTTCCAGGCCGACATCTGGATGTCCTCGACTGCCACCGAGGCGGCGCTGTCGGTGCGCATCGACGACGTCGGCACGGATGGCGTGGCGCGGCCGATCAGCAACGGCCTGATGTCCGCCGCCTTCCGCGCCGTCGATACGACACGCTCGCGCTACCTGCGCGGCGAGATGATCCAGCCCTGGCATTCCTTCACCGCGGCCTCCAGGCAACGGCTCGTGCCCGGCGAAGTCGTGAAAGTCCCGGTCGAGATCTTTCCGGCCGCCGCCGTCATCAAGAAGGGGCACAAACTGCGCATTTCGATCAGCGCCAGCAACCAGGCCCAGGGGGTCTGGTCGGCGCCAGCGCAAGCACTCGCCAACGGCGGCGTCACGACCATCTACAACGACCCGAACCATCCGTCGAGTGTCGTGTTGCCGGTACTGCCGAACACGCTCCTGAACTGAGGATGAAGCAGTAAACGATGAGGCGTGGCATCATGGGCCTTGGTGACGGAAAGCTGCGGCAATGACCGCGGCGCCACTAAGGAGGAGCACGCAATGCATCGCTTGACCCGCGACACAGGCGCTCGCGCAGCCCTGGTCTTCGGCATGATCGTCGCCCTGCTGACAGGCTGCAACGACGAATCCGGTTCGGGGAGTACCGCGACCGGCGCCACGGCATCCGCCGCCGCCGTCGCGCCGCCCAGCTACCCGGGCGTCCCCGCCCAGGGCGCCACGACCACGCTCGGCACGCGCCTGACGACCAGCGCCGACAATCCCGCGCTGACCGCCAATGCCAACCTGACCTGGCGTGGCTATGGACGCAATGCCGAGTACCCGGGCGTCGTCGCGCTGCCGCTGCAATTCATCACCACGCGCAGCGGTCAGAAGCTGGGCGTGCTGGTGACCCTGCCGGCCGACGCCAATGGTAATGCCGTCGCCGGCGCCTTCCCGGCGATCCTTGGCCAGACCGCCTACCGCGCCAATTTCAGCAATGCCATCGCCTCGCTGTTGCCGGCCGGCGGCGCGACGCTCCTCGGCGGCGCCGACCGCTACATGATCCGCCGCGGCTATGCCACCGTCGTCGTGGATGCGCTCGGCACCGGCGTTTCCGGCGGCCAGGCCGATCTGTGGGGGCCGAACGAACAAGCCGCCTATGCCGACGCCGTCGCCTGGGTGGTGCAGCAGTCGTGGTCGAACGGCAAGATCGGCGTCGCCGGCACCTCCTACCTCGGCATCAGCGCCCTGCACACCGCCGCACAGCGCCACGCGGCCGTCAAGGCCGCCTTCGTCAGCGTGCCGATGGGCGATGCCTGGCGCGGCGTGCTCGGCACCGGCGGCCTGATCAACGCACTGCTGATTCCCTACTGGCTGCCGATGACCGAGGCTTTGAGCATCTACAACCAGCCCGAGATCAAGGCCTACCCGCAATATGCCGAGCAGATCCGCGCGGCGACGCAGGATCATATCGACGCGATGGACGGCTTCTTCCTGCCGATGATCCACAACGCGACAGCCGGAGTGACCGGGTACGGAACCGACGACGGCGACTTCTGGGCGACACGCTCTCCGCTCGAGCGTGCCAGGGATATCCAGGTGCCGACCTTCGTGATCGGCGCTTCCATCGACGCTTTCCAGCGCGACGAGCCTCTGCTCTACGAGCAACTCAAGCGCAACGTGCCGGCCAGGCTGGTGATCGTTCCCGGCGCACATGCCGAATCCATTGTCTCGGCGCTGCTCGGCAACCACAACCCGACGCA
>CAZCPD010000031.1:0-11396 GCA_964500425.1 uncultured Rhodocyclaceae bacterium | reverse complement strand
CCACCGGCGCCGACCCTCAAGGTCGGCAAGAGCAAGGACGGCACGCTGCTGCGGAGCTGGCTGACCGTCGCCGACGGCAGCGACAGGTCGGTGAGCTACTTCCAGTGGAGCCTCGGCTTCGTCCTGCCGCTCCACGCCTGGTACAAGGAAGACAATACCGTCGAGACGGCGCAGAAGGCCATCAACTTCGAGACCGCCCCGATGACGCAAAGCTATTTCATCAACGGCCCGATGCAGGCCGACATCTGGATGTCATCGACCGCCACGGAGGCCGCATTGTCGGTGCGCGTCGACGACGTCGAACCCGACGGTACGGCGCGACCCCTTGCCAACGGGCTGATGTCCGCCGCCCACCGCGCCGTCGACACCCGCCGCTCGCGCTACCTGCGCGGCGAGATGATCCAGCCCTGGCATCCCTTCACCCTCGCCGCCAAGCAGCCGCTCATGCCTGGCGAGATCGTCAAGGTCCCGGTCGAAATCTTCCCCAACGCCTTTGTCATCAAGCCCGGCCACAAGCTGCGCGTCTCCATCAGCGCCAGCAACCAGGCGCAAGGCATCTGGCCGACCCCCTCGCAGGCGCTCGCCAATGGCGGCGTCACGACCCTCTACAACGATGCGGTACGCCCGTCGAGCATCGTCCTGCCGGTGCTGCCGAACACCTTGCTGAATTGAAATGCGTGTGAGGGGTGCGGGGTGACGGGCATTTCACCCCCCCGTCGAAACCCGCACCAATACTTGATTCCAGCCATCCAAGCCTGAAGAACCGCATCAATACTTGCCCTCCGGGCAACCCGCAGCGTTCCCCTGAATTAACCCACGCGCGGCGGTCATCTCCGTCGATCAGGCGAGCCTTTCGGCATTAACATCGCGGGTTTGAACGATCACGAACGCCCTTCATGGCCATCGACCTCAAACGGCTGGTCCTGCACTATCTCGTCGCCGACACGCCGCCGCTCGCGCCCATCGAACGGCGCAAGGCGGCCATCGGCGCACTGCTGGGCCTGCTGTTCGCCGGGGCGCTGATCAGCGTTGCCCCCGCCGACGCACTCTGGCTCGTCGCCACGCTCGGCGCATCCTCGATCATCCTCTTCGTCCTGCCACACAGCCCGCTCGCCCAGCCGTGGTCGGTGATGGGCGGCTATCTCGCCGCGACGCTGTTCTCGCTGATCGCCGCCAGCCTGATCCCGTCGCCCTTGCCGGCCGGCGCGCTGGCGCTCGGCGCAACGGTCTGGTTCATGACGCGCTACCGCTGCATGCATCCGCCCGGCGGCGCGCTGGTGCTGCTCATCGTCCAGGAGGGTGCGCCGACGCTGGCGCACGCCGGCCACCTGATGGGCGTCATGCTGGCGAACTCGCTGGCCCTGCTGGTCGCCGCCTTCCTCATCAACAATTACGTGCTCGGGCGCCGCTACCCGCAATGCCGCGCCGACATCCTGCCGAGCCCGCACCGCACCGGCGACGGCCTGCCGACCGAACGCACCGGCCTGACCCACGCGGATCTCGATCATGCCGTGCGCTCCCTCGGCACCTTCGTCGACGTGCAGGAAATGGAACTCGTCGCCATCTACAACGCCGCCATCAACCACGCCTTCGAGCGCCATCTCGGGATCTCCTGCGGCGACATCATGGCGCGTGACATCGTCACTGTCGAATACGGCACCGAACTCGAAGACGCCTGGAATCTCTTGCGCAAGCACAAGATCAAGGCGCTGCCGGTCGTCGACAATTTCAAGCGCGTCGTCGGCATCGTCACCGTCGCCGACTTCCTGCGCCAACTCGACGACACCACCGCGGCCGGCCTCGCCGTGCGTCTGCAAGGCCTGCTCAAGCGCACGCCCGGCGTCAGATCCGAGAAAGCCGAAGTCGTCGGCCAGATCATGAGCAGCGATGTCCATACGGCCACCGTCAACACGCCGGTGGCCGAACTGGTGCTGAAGCTGTCCGACCTCGGCATGCACCACATCCCCGTCGTCGACGAGAAGAAGAAGCTCGTCGGCATGGTCACCCAGTCCGACCTGATCGCCGCCCTCTATCGGCGCGTGGCGCTCGCGGCGGCGTGAGGCGCGGGTAAAATCTCTCGTTACCGCACTCGACCCATCACTCTCCCCGTCCGACTCAAAATGCGCTACTGGCTGAGTAATGCAGATTTGCCATGCCAGAAACGCAGATAAGCCTTGATGATACTGGCTTTGACCGTATTGCCTACAACTGGCTGATTGACTGTTTTAGCAGCTTGGGTGGGATTCTGGGTGGGACTACGCCACTGTCTGCCTTTCCAATCACCACCCCGCACTACTTCGCCACAGCGCAGGCCAGCAATGAAACCACTCGCCAGCTTGCGGCTTGCAGGGGCTCCGTCAGTGGAGTCTGAACCGCCGCCGCCTTTGCGCCCGGTGTTCATAGTCAGATGAACGATGCGCGGCTACGGGGTAAATCGCCAGCGATTCAACATAACAGCGCATTACCCAAAATGTGCCAGTCGCTTCGCAGGGCTTCGCTTGGTTGCCCATCGCTTCGCGCCCTTCTGGTTCTGGTAATGGCCTGTTATGTCTTGCGCCCCTTCGCAGCTCACCCCGCTATTCAGCGCGTCTGCCCCTTCACTGCATGGCGCAAGGAAGGGTGTTGCTTCGGTCCGCTGGCGCCTCGCTACCAGGGTCGCCAGTTGCAAAACGCCGCCCCGCCAGCGCCAACTATTGCTGCGCTCTATACCTGAGTACGTTCCAACGCCCTGAGCAGTTCCACCGCTATCCGGCGATTCGTTGGCGTCAGCGACCGAAAAATTTGGCGCATCTGCACCAGATCAACGGCCTGAGCACCAACATTCTCGTCGTCAAAGCCCGTCGGCACTTCGGCTGTCTCGCCGCGTCCCTCTGCCAACGCGAAGATTGACGACACGGGGGTGTCGAGCGCCATCGCGATTTGCTCCAGCATGACCAAGGACGGTTTGCCGTTGTCGTTTTCGATGCGGGATAGATAGCCTGTATTCGTGTTCGCCACGGACGCAACCGCGTCCAATTTCAGTCGCTTGCGCCTTCTGATTGCGTTGATTGCTTGCCCGATGTCCATTGGGCAATTCTCGGCATCTTCTGACATACAGGTTTGCCTGTCAGTTAGATTCGTCTGTAATTTTCCTTTGTGGCAGAATTACGGCAATTCTGTCATTCAGGCAAACCATGCCCTTCCTCGATTGGGTCAACAAGGCCCAGGCCCAGCAAGCTACCGCCGACGTGCCGTATCACCTGCTGCAATTCCAGTCCGCGCATGGCGAAGCCGACGCGGAAAACCTGCTGATTCAGGGCGACAACCTGCTGGCGCTGAAAGCACTATTGCCCTTCTATCGCGGCAGGGTGAAGTGCATCTACATCGACCCGCCCTACAACACGCAAAGCGCCTTTGAGCACTATGACGACAAGCTGGAACATTCGCAGTGGCTGTCGATGATGTGGCCGAGGCTGGTGCTGCTGCGGGAATTGCTGGCGGAGGATGGCAGCATCTGGGTTTCGATTGACGACCGCGAAGCGCATTACCTCAAGGTGTTGATGGATGAGGTGTTTGGGCGAGGAAGTTTTGTAGTCAACGTGCTTTGGCAGAAACGTACATCACCGGATGCCCGCCTTCATATCGGCGATGCGCACGACCATGTGTTGCTTTATGCGAAGAATAGAGATCGGTTCATATTGAACCGCGTTCAGTTGTCGCTGGAGCAAACCGCACAGTTCAAAAATCCTGACAACGACCCACGCGGGCCTTGGACATCGACCGATTTCACTGCACAAGGGTGGCGTCCAAATCAGATGTACAAGCTGACTACTCCCTCAGGGGTGAAGTATGAGCCGCCTGCCGGTCGATGCTGGGCGAATGTGGAAAGTGAGTTCAATCGCCTACTCACCGATGGTCGGCTTTGGTTTGGGAAGGACGGTGCTGCAAGACCACGAACAAAGACTTTTCTTTCCGAACATGAAGGCGTTCGGGCTTGGTCTTGGTGGGGGAACTCTGAGGTTGGCCACAATCAAGAAGCCAAAAAAGAGATCAACGATTTGTTTGGCGCGGACACTGCATTTGCGACACCTAAGCCAGAACGATTGCTTCATCGCATCGTTTCACTGACCACCAACCCCGGCGACCTCGTTCTCGATAGCTTTCTCGGTTCCGGTACTACCGCCGCAGTGGCCCACAAAATGGGCCGCCGCTACATCGGCATCGAAATGGGCGAGCACGCCCGCACGCATTGCCTGCCGCGATTGGAAAAGGTCATTGCCGGCGAGCAAGGTGGCATTTCCACAACCGTGAATTGGCAGGGCGGCGGCGGCTTTCGCTTTCATACACTGGGCGAGCCGGTATTCGATGCCGATGGCGGTATTCATCCTGCCGTGCGCTTTGCGGCGCTGGCCGCGTATCTCTGGCACTTCGAGACCGGCGAACCAGCCAGGCAGCCTTTCGATTCGCCGCTGTTGGGCGTACATCAGGGCACGGCGTATTACCTGCTCTACAACGGCATTCTCGGCGACCGCCGACCGGCGGGGGGCAATGTGCTGACTTCCGCCGTGCTGGCGCATCTGAATGCGCTGTTCCCCCATGCCGGACCGCGCGTGGTGTATGGCGAAACGACGCGGCTGGGCGAGGCGCGTTTGCGTGAGGCCGGCATCGTGTTCAGGCAAATCCCTTACGACATCAAGGCGCGCTGACCATGTTCGCCCTCAAGGACTACCAAGAAAAGGCGCTGACCGCCCTCGACGGTTTCTTTTTCAAGCTGCGCACCGCCGGGCTCGATGCTGCCTGGCGTGCCTGTGCGCCGCTGCACGATAAGCAAGGCCAGCAATGGCAGGCGGCCTACGATGCCACGATGATGGGCGACGTCCCGGCCGTGTGCGTGCGCATCCCGACCGGCGGCGGCAAAACCTTTCTCGCCGCCCACGCCGTCGCCCATGCCGGCAAGACGCTGCGCGACACCGCCGCGCCGGTGGCGCTATGGCTGGTGCCGTCGGATGCAATTCGCAGCCAGACGCTGGCCGCGCTATCCACGCCGCGCAACCCCTGCCGCGAGGCATTGACCCAGCATTTCGGCGAGCGCGTGCGCGTGTGCGCGCTGGATGATCTGCCGACCGTCGGGCCGCAGGAAGTCGGCAGCAGCGCCGTCATCATCGTGGCGACGATCCAGTCATTCAACGTCAAGGACAAGACCATCCGCACGGTTTATTCCTTCGACGAGGCGCTGGCCCCGCACTTTCAGGGCTTGACCCCGCAGCAGGAAAACCGGCTCGGCAAAGTGACCGAGGCGGACATCGCCGCGCAACGCTATCTGACCGCTGCCGACCTAGGCCGCGTCAAGGCATCGCTGGCCAACTGGCTGACGCTGCATCAGCCCATCGTCGTGGTCGACGAGGCGCACAACAACCGCACCGAGCAGGCATTCCGTACCCTGCGCGATCTCTCTCCGGCCTGCGTCATCGAACTGACGGCGACGCCGATGGCGGACAGCAATGTGCTCTTTCACGTCGGTGCGCAGGCGCTCGCCAACGAGGAAATGATCAAGCTGCCAATAGTGTTGATGGAACACCCGACCGGCTGGAAAGATGCCGTGCGCGATGCCATCCTGACGCGCGACCGGCTGGAAGGGCTCGCCGCAAAGGAAGCCGACTACATCCGCCCGGTGTTGCTGTTTCAGGCCGAAGACGTGAACGGCGAAGCCAATGTCGACGTGCTGCTGGCGTACCTGACCAGCCCCGACGGTGAGAAGCTGAACCGCCGGCAGATCGCCATTGCCACTGGCGAGCAGAAGGAACTGGACGGCATAACGCTGGCCGAGCCAACTTGCCCGATTCGCTACGTCATCACCGTCAAGGCGCTGAAAGAAGGCTGGGACTGCCCGTTTGCCTATGTGTTATGCAGCTTGCAGGACATGAAGAGCGGCAAGGATGTCGAGCAGTTATTGGGCCGCGTGCTGCGCATGCCCTACGCCCGTGCACGCCAGCAGCCGGAAATGGGCAAAGCGTATGCGCATGTGGTGTCGATGGCGACCGCCCGCGCCGCCGATGCACTGGTCGACCGGCTGGTGAATAACATGGGCTTCGAGCGTTACGAGGCGCAGGCCGCCATTCAGCCGGTGCAGACGGCTTTCCCCTTGCCCGACGATGGCACGCAGCGGCCATTGTTGCCCGTTGAGGCGGTCATTCCCCTACCGCTGGCACCGACGCAGACGATCCCCGACAGCTTGCGCGACAACATCGAGATTCGCCCGACGTCGTCCGGTGCCACGGTGATCGTGCGCGGGGAGCTGACCGCCGAAGTCGAGGATTTTCTACTCGCAGGGCTCAAGCCCGGCAAGCAGCAACAGGCAGTGCAAGAGGTGATTGAGCGCGAGCGCGCCCGACAGGATGCGCAACTCGCGCCGGCCTCACGTGGTGCTGCCTTTGCGCCGCTGCCACAACTTTGTCTGCTATGGGATGGCGAACTGCAACCTGTTGAGCGCCGTGTGCTGGCCGAGTTGGGCGATTTCGATTTGTTCGCCGAGCCCATTGGCCTGCCAGGCTTTACAGTAACCGAGAGCGGCCGGACTTGGGAAATCGACGTGGATGGCGGCCGCGTGGTCTACGACACGGCGGAAAGCGCCCAATTGCACCTGAACGAGGTCAAGGCCCATGCCGACGAGCATGGTTTGGTGCGCCAACTCGAACCGCAGTGCCGGGATGTCGACATTCATCCGCTCACGTTGCGCAAGTGGTTGCTGATGCTGACCTACCACCTGATCGGCGACCGCGGTATCCCCTTGACGGCGCTGGTGCGCGGGAAAAACATGCTCGTTCAGGCGATACGCCGCGAGATCATCCGGCGACGCCAGGCAGCAATCACGGCGGGATTTCAGAAAGCGCTGCCCGGCTTCACGACTGCGCCCTTATTAGCGGACAACTTCCGCTATGCCTTCACCTTTCGCCCGAATCAGTACCCGGCACGCCCGCCGTTCTATGCAGGACGCTTTCGCTTCAAGAAACACTATTACCCAATCATCCACGATCTGCGCGAAAAGCGTGCCGATGGTACGCCGGCCGAGGAATTCGTCTGCGCCCGCGCCATCGACACACATCCGGCCGTCAAGCATTGGGTGCGCAACGTGGAGCGCGACGAGCGATTTTCCTTCTGGCTGCCGACGGCCACCGATTACTTTTACCCCGATTTTGTTGCTGAATTGAACGATGACCGAGTGCTGGTGGTGGAGTACAAGGGTGCGCATCTGCTGAATGACCCGGATACACTGGAAAAAGACCAGATCGGCCGCCAGTGGGCCGCTTCGAGTGGCGGCAAATGTCTGTTCCTGATGGCGGTGGCGAACGATAACGGTCGCGACGTGGCGACTCAGATTGCTGAGAAAATCGGCTGATTGCTGACATGATGCCGTCCCACCAGCGGCGACTTTCCACCGTGTCCAGTGTGTCAGTTTCGGAACTGGCGACGCGCACGAATTCCACATTACCTTCCGCCCGCCCGTCATGCGGGTTGCTCGCCGGCTTGTGGCCTGCTGTCGGCTACCGTGTCGGGTGCTCCACCACGCCATAGCTGCGCCACTGGCTTTATCTCTCCTGCTACCGCCGTTCCGCCAGCGTCGACTATTGCTGCTATCGGCTTCCGCTATGGCAAGAATGTCAGTACGATTTTCATGCGTCTTAGAATATTTTTCGCAGGCTCATCTGTTGCGCCTGCTGTCGAAGATCATGTCGGCTTGAGTAACGACGACCAGATGGTGCGCAATTGTGGAAGAGGGATTCGAACGATGACCATACCCAAGCCGGTAATCGATATGATTCTTGACCTGATCCAGCGCGACGATGTGCATTCGGTATCCTGCCCATTCGACGACTTGGCGCTATGGCGTAAGCTGATAGAAACCCAAGTGTGTCGGGCCGAAGCCACCGGGCGCCCCCTGCAACAGGCATTCTGTCTATGTGGCCCGGATTCGGGCTTGCCCAATGTTCCAATCGACGACTGGGGCGGTGACGTGCATATCCCCTACTTGGGAGCATGCGGTGCAGACCTTTTCATTCTGCCTTCGTGGCATCGGTTCTTCTCGGAGAAAGTGCGCGAAGGCGGTAAGTTGCGGTGGGCGGTGAGAAAACCTTGTCACCATGTCCTGTTGCGTGGCGACTACGGCGAATTGGCTTGTGCGACTCGGCAAGGTCTCGGCGATTGGACGCTATACACGTCCACCGCACCTTACGAAGACTGCAATCCATTTCTGGATGAGCGACGCTGATAGATCGGCAAGTTGGCCGAGTGCGAAATCACATGAGCGAGAACATGCCACGCTACATTCTGCGCTATTTCTTCGACTGCTCAACGGGGGCGTGCCTCTGGGCAGGCAACGCAGCAACCGCCGATGTTTTTGATTATCCAGTCGACCTGCACATGCTGAACCTTCCCGAATCGCTATTTAATTTCGGTGATCGGGTGATTGATCGCTGGACGGTTCTCTACAACCAGAACCGCACATCGAAAAGCAATCCCGAGTTTCTCGCCTTCTGCGAGGATGCGCGCCAGTTCTTGGCCATGCTGCGCGAACATCTGGGCGCTGAATTCGAGGTGCTGGATGAATCCGGTGTCACTGCAATATTCCCAGACTCGACAGGACCGGCAGCATGAACGCCTGGACATTTCTCTACATCTACCTGACCGGTGCCGCATTGGTAGCGCTGCGCATGGGCTGGCATATCCGCTACCGGCTGGACAAGTATGACCGGAAATTCTGCGATGTCCGGTCGATGTTCCGGTTCAATGTGATCCTGTGGCCGCTGCTCCTGCTCAAGCCAGACAATCTGATTAACCCGAAATTCTCCGGGCCTATCTGGAGCGAGGGGCGTGCCGAGGCCGAGCGCGAGCTTGATCGGCTAGAAGCGAATCTACCGCAGTGCACCGCCGTCCTCCGCTATGCCCCCGAGTACGACGAATCCGGGAAGGGCGACAGCCAATTCGTTTTTGATGCCGCCGAAGTACTGGCAATCATCGAGAAGCGCC
Organism: uncultured Rhodocyclaceae bacterium; assembly: GCA_964500425.1. Lineage (GTDB taxonomy): Bacteria > Pseudomonadota > Gammaproteobacteria > Burkholderiales > Rhodocyclaceae > Sterolibacterium. The sequence goes on along the minus strand of CAZCPD010000031.1, from coordinate 2,393 downwards.
TGGCAGAATTGCCAACCGAACAGCATGGCCGCTATCCGGGAATACTGAACTGGCTGCGCCAGCGCGATACCGCCCGCTACGATCCCATCGATGTTCCGGCTTCCTGGAATGGCTGGTTTCTCAATGTCGCCGTCGGCATGATGAATCGCGGGCTTGGGCAAGTGCGATGCGGGAGATGCCGCGAGACCATCCCGCAGGACCTGGTTACCCTCGATTCCGGCCCGACGGGAATGCAGGGATCGGGCTGGCACTTCAATATCTGGTGTTGTCCGCAGGGGCACAAGTTGCTGACAGAAGACGCCATGCACTTTTTCATCAAAAGGGAAGAATAGGCCTTCCTTGCACGCTGCATCATGACCGATCAGGCGCAATACGAGATTTCTCCCCTTAAGCTGTGGTCGCCGCTGCGGCATCAGCTTGCGACTTGCGGACTGACGAAGGCAAGTCCACAGCAATGGATCGGTACGATCCGCAACTTGCAGAAAAAAGGGGTCAGCGCTGTCGAGATCGAGTGGTCCGACATCATGCACTGGTTGGGCGAAGTTCCGGAGTCCGAGAAAACTTTTCACGAACAGGCTGCGTTTTCAGCCACCCTTGATGGCGAGCCGCCCCATGAACTGGCAAAACAGTCGCTACCCGTCGTGCATGTCGACAAACTTCTCGACTTCCTTGCAGCAGAACCACCCTGCGAGTTGACCCTTCAACGTCGCGTCAGCAACGAATATGTTCCCCAGGTGCGCTACGAGAAGCAACCACGTCCGGCCACATTTCCACCCGCTGTTGTTGTGAATGGGCGGCGCGAGGTCAAGATGCTGCATTATCGGGATCGCACCTTCGGCATTTGCATCTGGCTGCATGTCGAAGTGGATACCGGCTTGTTTGGTCGTCATCGCTACTGGTCGCTGTCTGTCCCGCGTGGCAGGAAAAAACTCGCAATGCATCCGGTCTCGCGTCGCTTTGCCAGTGGGCAGGAGGCGCTTGCCTACGGCCGCGCACTCGTCGGGCGGATGGCCCGGCGACTTTCCAAGGAAGGGTTTATCGGTCAGATCAAGTCGCTCAATCACTTCACCCGTTATGCGCTGCCTGGCGGCGTCAACTACACCGAGTGGCTGATTACCGCACCCAATCTGGTCGACAGGTATTGGGGCGAGCATTTCGATCTGCCCAATATCGTTGCCCACGTCCGCACGTCCGAGCGCACCACACTGCAAGGCGTGCGCTTGCTGTTGATGGAAGAAATCCAGAGTGACTGGAATCAGGCTCTGCGCGAAGCCATCCGGCAGTCGCAACAACCTTGCCCGGCGGTGGAATTGATCGAGGTTGAATGGGATGAGAACATCGAAACGCCACCGGATAACCCGTATTTGAATCATTGGCTGGATGCCACGCTGCGCATGATGCTGCTGCTTGCCGCGCAGCGTGGCTTTTCGGGCGTTGCGTGGTTGCCCGGCAAGCTGCATGCCGAGCGTTTTCCGTGGGCCAATGCCAATGGGCTGGCTGCGTTCTATGACCGTATCGTCCCGGCAGCTGTCGAGAAACTCGCCAAATCCTGGGGCGTGCAACTGGACGTGGCGGAATTTGCAACCTTGAGTCGGCGCTATCGCGTGATCCCACATTCACGGTCGAACACTTGGCGTGTTGCGCATCGCGTGACAATGGAGTCAGTAGGGGATGCATTCACCGATCTCGACGCGGCCGATGAATATTGCCAGTCGCTAGAGGTTCCTGTTTTGGAGGAAGTCAGCACCCTGCATCTGACGGACGCAATGCGGGCCGACATTCTGGAAAATAGCTTGCCATACCTCGGTGCCGTCGGTAAGCGTTCTGCCGCCGTCCTGCCAGCGCCGACTTTCTAACCGATGCGCTCCAAGGCGTCGAATTGCTCACTGTGCGCGAACATTCAGACAGACGGGAGGCGGTACTACGATCACATCGTAGTCGAAAGAATCGGCCCCGCAGGGCTACCCGAGAGTTCCGCTAATCAAGCACTTGATCGCGCTTCACCTACTCGGCCGTATGCGGGGCTTGATGGAATCCTAGCATCTGTTGACAGGAATGGCTAGCGCGGCCTCGAACCACGCGGAGCAACGGATGACATTGAAAACATCCGAAAGATACTGGTAGCGCATCATCGAACGTGGCGCGCGCTCGTTCGAGAACGACGTCATCCACAAGATGATGCTCAATGGCTACCACAACGACTATCTGGCGAACGTAACCAGCATCGAGGAATTCAGCCGTGATCCTGGCCGCTATCCGTACCTACTGGAAGGCGAGATTCAGCCAGTGGCGGAGGCTTTCGACAATCTGTTTGCGACGATCCAGACCAAGGAAACCGGCTCCGGCGTGGCGATGTTCAGCCGTGGTCGTGGTAAGCTGCGCAGCCGACCACG
>CAZCPD010000030.1:12971-20096 GCA_964500425.1 uncultured Rhodocyclaceae bacterium | reverse complement strand
TCCTCAATCGGTGTTTGGCGTCCGGTTGCGCTGCGCGCGCGAGCGCGCGGGGCTGGCGCAGGATCGATTGGGTGTCAGCATTGGGCTGGACGAGGGGTGCAGCAGCGCGCGGATCAGCCGCTATGAAACAGGCATTCATCAGCCGCCGTTCGAGGTGGCTGAAAAACTTGCGAAGGTTCTTGGTGTGCCGACGAGCTATTTCTACTGCCGCGATGATCGTCTGGCCGAATTGCTGCTCGAACTGGATGCCCTCTCGGACTCGGAAATCGAGTCACTGCGCAAGTCATTGCGGCGGCTGATTGCCAAGCGTTCGATGGAGAAGTCAAGGTTGCGATAAGTTTGCATGCCGCAGGTTGTGCGGGGTGGCGATGCGAAAATGCAGAAATAAAAAGCCGCCAAGCCGGTTACCCGGCTGGCGGCTTTTGCTTCTTGCGGGAAGCGATCAGAGCACGCGGTCGGCGCGCAGCTTCTCCAGCAACTGGCGGGCGACTTCGGCCGGCGTACCCTTGATGAACTCGCAGTTGCCCTGGACTTCGGGGACGAACTGGCGCATCAGCACGACGCCGGGCTTGAGTTCGGCGGCTTCGATCCCCAGCGAGGCGACGCTGACTTCGGTCGGCGACATCTTGCGCGCGGCCATCTTCGACTTGGCGCTGGGGAAGCGCGGCGTGCCGAGTTCGTTGCTCACCGTCACGACGGCGGGCAGGGCGCCTTCGACGACTTCGTCGCCGTCCGGCGTGGCGCGGGTGACCTTGAGGGTGCTGCCGTTGAGGGCGACGTCGCGGGCGAGCGGGGCGATCGGCAGGCCGAGCTTTTCGCCGATCAGCACGGGAACCACGCCCTGGTCGTCGTCGGAAGCCTGGCGGCCGCAGAGGACGAGGTCGGCGCCGCCGCTGCTCTTGATGTAGGCGGAAAGGATGTTGGCGATGACCTGGCCGTCGAGTTCGGTGCCGGCCGGGTCGATGGAAACGATCTCGTCGGCGCCCAGCGCGGCGCAGTGCTTGAGCAGATCCTTGAGATCGCCGCCGATCGAGACGGCGGTGATCCTGCAATCGACGCCGGCGTCGCGCAGGCGCAGCGCGGCTTCCATCGCCTGCTCGTCGAAGCCGTTGATCAGGCGCGGCACGGCGGCGACGTCGGGCGTCTTGCCGTCGGCGGCCATCTTCAGCTTGCCGGCCAGGGCGTAGTTGTTGACGGCGCTCGGATCGAGCACTTCCTTGACACAAACCACGATACGCATGTTTTCACTCCTGGCCCGTGTGGGCCGCATTCATGAAGATGAAGGATGTTGATTCTGGGTGCTGCTACTTCTCGTCGACCATGAACAGGCTGTCGGCGTCGCACCAGACCGCTTCGTGCACATAGCCTTGCGGCTTCACCGTCAGCTCGCCCAACAGGTACCAGCGCCAGGTGTATTCGCCCTGGTCGCCGGACCGGTAATCGCGGTAATGCCCGGTCAGCGTACCGGCGAAATCCTGGCGGCCGGCGTACTTGGTGCCGACGATGGGCGCGCCGCCGTCGCACTCGGCAAGGCGGCCCTGCATTTCGGGAGCGAAACCACTCTCGCTCTCGTAGGGCAGGGCCGCCTGACCTTCAGGGCCGGGCGGCGTGTTGAAGCTATCAGGCACTGGCGAAACGGTCGAAGACGTCGAGCGCTTCCTCGACGATGTCCGACAGGATCTGGCGTGCCGGCTTCATTTCCTTGACGTAGTGGATGCCCTGGCCGGCGGCCTCGGTCATCAGGTCCTTGCGCTGATAGTCGAGCGAACCCTGGATGTAGTTCGACGACAGCATCATCTGCAATGGCGGCTTCAGCGGCTCCGGCGCGCCCGGCGCCAGCCACTCGTCGTGCCACGGGCAGCGCGTGGTGCGCATGGTGTAGCCGGAGATGCAGTTGGAATACATGGTGTCGTCGGTCTCGGCTTCGATCAGGCGCTCCTTGAGCGGCAGATTGACGTCGGATTCGCGCGAGGCGAGCCACAGCGAGCCGGTCCATACGCCGGCGGCGCCAAGCGCCAGGGCGGCGGCCAGGTGGCGGCCGGTGGTCACGCCGCCAGCGGCGAGCACGGGGACGCCGGCAGCGCGCGCGGCGTCGACGACCTGCGGGACGATGGAGAAGGTGCCGATGTTGCCGGTGTGGCCGGCGGCGTCATAGCCCTGGGCGATGATCACGTCGGTGCCGGCTTCGATCTGCTTCTTGGCCTGACGCGGCTTGCCGACGAGGCCCCAGACCTGCATGCCGAGCTCGTGGGCGCGCTTGAGGATGAAGGCCGGCGAGCCGAGGCCGGAGGCGAACACCGGGACGCGCTCGTCGAAGATCACTTCGAGCTGGGCGAGGGCGCGCTTCTGGTCGAGGCCGCCCCACTGGTGCAGGTTCGGCGCGACCTTGGGATCGGGCACGTTGTACTTCTGCTTGATGTGCTGTTCGAAGTCGCGGTGCGACTGCGGGATCATCGCCAGCAGTTCCTCGACGGTCTTCTCTTCGGGCACGGAGGCCGGCAGCACCAGGTCGATGCCGAAGGGCTTGCCGCCGATGCGCTCGCGGATCCACTTGATGTCGGCAGCGATCTCGTCGGGCGTGTGCATCGCTTCGCCGAGCACGGCGAAACCGCCGGCATTGATGACGGCCACGGCAACGTCCTTGCAGTGGGTGAAGGCGACGACGGGATACTCGATGCCGAGTTTCTCGCACAGCTGGGTATGCAGGGGACCGCTCATTTTTCACTCCTTACGGGAAACGAATTTCACTGGTGAACCCGCCGAATGATGCGATTTGTCTTGCGTCATGGCCGGCCGGATATCAAACGGCCTAATCTAACTTTTCCCCGTCCCAAAATAAAGCCCCTGCGGCCGGACGGGCGACAAGTTGGCCCGAAATGAAATCTGATAGGCCGGATCAGATTGGTTCCGGCTTGCCTATCTTTCGGTGCGGTCGTAGACTGGCAAGTTCGACGCCGGGTGCGGCCGCCAGAGCGATTTTTCAATGAAATCCGCGCTGAAGCGCATCCTCCCGGCTTCTGTTTCGATTCGATCGTTGACTAACTAATCTGGAAATCGCGATGAAACCGGCTCCCTTCGAATATCACTCTCCGGCCACGCTCGGCGAAGCCGTCAAGCTGCTCGGTTCGCTCGAAAACGACGGCGTCGACGTCAAGATCCTGGCCGGCGGCCAGAGCCTGATTCCCATGCTGGCGCTGCGCGTCGCGCGCCCCGAGGCGCTGATCGACCTGGGCAAGCTCAAGGAACTCGACTACATCCGCGAGGAAGGCAGCGTCATCAGTATCGGCGCCATGACCAGCAAGCACGCCGCCGGCGTCTCGCCGTTGATCGAGGCCAGGCAGCGCCTGTTCCACGATGCCACGCAGCTCGTCGGCCACCGCCAGATCCGCAACCGCGGCTCGGTCGGCGGCTCCTTCGCCCATGCCGATCCGGCTTCCGAATATCCGGCCGTGGCGCTGGTGCTCGACATGGAATTCAAGACCGTCGGTCCCGACGGCGAGCGCCTGATCCCGGCGGCCGAATTCTTCGTCACCTACATGACGACCAGCATGGAAACCAACGAGATCCTCAGCGAAGTGCGCATGCCGACGCTGCCGGCCGGCGCCGGCTGGGCGATCCGCGAGGAAGCGCGCCGCAACGGCGACCTCGCCCTGGCCGGCGTCTGTCTGACGCTGAAGAAGGCCGGCGGCGTCATCGCGGAAGTGAAGATCGCCGCCTTCGGCGTCAATCCGACGGCCGTGCGCCTGACCGCCGCCGAAGATGCGCTGAAGGGCCAGGCGCCGACCGCCGAAAACTTCGCGCGCGCCGCCGCTGCCGGCGCTGCTGCGCTGGACGAGCCGATGTCCTGCATCCATGCCTCGGCCGAATACCGCCGTCAGCTGGTGCAGACGCTGACCGAGCGCTGCCTGGCCGACGCCGCCGCGCGCGCCGCCTGAGAGCTTGTGAAAATATTGTCTTACTTGCGCCAAGCCAGCCTTGCGCCCGCGACAATTTTTCGCAACATCTGAGCTGTCTGACACTGAGATACTGAGAAAGGTAACCCGATGACCACCAAACACAAGATCAGCCTGTCGGTGAACGGCGTGCGCTACGAGCGCGAAGTCGAGTCGCGCCTGACGCTGGCCGATTTCCTGCGCCACGAACTCAATCTTGGCGGCACCCACGTCGGCTGCGAGCACGGCATCTGCGGCGTGTGCACCATCCTGATCAACGGCAGTTCGGCGCGCTCCTGCCTGACCTTCGCGGTACAGGCCGACGGCGCCGACATCACCACCGTGGAAGGCCTGCGCAACCGCCAGACCGGCCAGCTGCATCCGATCCAGACGGCCTTCATCGAGGCGCACGGCCTGCAATGCGGCTTCTGCACGCCGGGCTTCATGATGACTACCCTCGAACTGCTCAAGGAAAACCCCAACCCGAGCGAAGAGGAAATCAAGGAAGCGCTCGGCGGCAACCTGTGCCGCTGCACCGGTTATCAATCCATCATGGAGTCGGTCAAACTGGCCGCCGCCAAGCTGCGCGAGCAGCAAGGCGCCTGAGCCTGATTCGTCGCGACGAGGTAAGCACCAAATGTCCATCCAGACCCTGCCCGAACAACTGCCGACCAGCAAGATCCGTTACATCGGCAAGGAAGTGAATCGCGTCGAAGACCCCTCGCTGGTCACCGGCACGACCGAGTTCATCGACAACGTCAAGCTGCCCGACATGCTGCATGCGGCGATCCTGCGCAGCCCGCATCCGCACGCGCGCATCGTCTCCATCGACGTCGCCGCAGCCGAGAAGCTGCCCGGCGTGCATGCCGTGCTGACCGGCGCCGACGTCAAGGCCTGGAGCAATCCCTGCACCACCGCGCCGGAAGGCTGGGGCAACTACTGCATGGCCGTCGGCAAGGTGCGCTTCGTCGGCGAGCCCGTTGTCGCCGTTGCCGCCGAGAGCCGCTACCTCGCCGAGGACGCGCTCGAACTCATTAGCGTCGAATACGAAGTGCTACCGCCGGTGCCGACGCCCGCTGCGGCGCTGGCGCAGAATGCGCCGGTGGTCTTCGAGCAGCACAACAGCAACGTGATCCTGAAGAAGGACTTCGTCTGGGGCGATGTCGACCGCCTGTTCAACGAAGCCGATCACGTCATCAGCGACAGCTTCCGCTGGAACCGCTGCGGCGCCAATCCGACCGAGACCTTCGGTTGCATCTGCACCTGGGATGTCGTCAATCACGAACTGACCTGCCGCGGCGCCTACCAGGCCCCGCGCTTCTTCGCCCTCGGCCGCGCCGCGGTGCTCAACCTGTTGCCCAACAAGGTCAAGCTGATCAGCCATCCGCAGGGCGGCGGCTTCGGCGGCAAGGGCGGTCCGCGCGGCACCGACATCGCCGCGCTGCTGTCGCGCAAGGCCAACGGCCGTCCGGTCAAGTACATCGAAGACCGCATGGAATACCTGCTCGCCGGCGGCGGCCAGTCGTGGGATCGTTATTACGACGCGGCGCTGGCGGTCAAGGCCGACGGCACCGTCACCGGTTTCCGCGTCAAGCTGATCGACGACCAGGGCGCCGGCTGCGAAGGCTACGGCACCATCTCGGTGGCCAAGCCGATCGCCGCGTTCACCGGCCCGTACCGCATCGAGGCGGCGTCGTACGACACTACCATCGTCGCCACCAACCGTGCGCCGACCTATCCCTACCGCGGCTACGGCCCCCCACCGCATTTCTTCGTCCTCGAATCGCTGATGGACATGGCCGCGCGCAAGCTGGGTATGGACCCGGCCGAGCTGCGCCGCAAGAACTACATCCGTCCCGAGCAGTTCCCGTACACCATCCCGAGCGGCAACGAGTATGACAGCGGCAACTACAGCGCGGTGCTCGACAAGCTGCTCGACATGGCCGACTACAAGAAGCTGCGCGAAGAGCAGACTGCGGCGCGCGCCGCCGGCCGCCTCGTCGGCATCGGCGTGGTCAGCACCGTCGAGCCGGGCGTGTTCGACTGGAACGTCTATTCCGCCGTCGGCGTGCCCGGCGTCGGCGTGCCGGAAGGCGCGCGCGTCGCCATCGACGTGTTCGGCGGCATCACCGTCATCGTCGGTTTCGCGCTGCAGGGGCAGGGCCAATACACGGTGGCCTCGCAAGTCGTCGCCGACTACTTCGGCGTCGACATGAGCATGGTCAAGGTCAGCATGGCGTCGACCGATGTCGCGCCGCCCCACTTCGGCCCGGGCGGCAGCCGCCTCGGTGTGGCGATCACCGGCGCCATCCTCGGCGCCTGCGAAAAGCTGCGCGGCATCTTCGGGCAGGTCGTTGCCGGCCTGATGCAGACCACGCCCGACCAGGTCGAACTGATGGACGGCCGTCTGCGACTCAAGGCGATGCCGGAAGCCGGCATGACGCTGGCCGAAGTCGCCGGCACCATGCTGTTCCGCAGCGACCTGCTGCCGCCCGGCATCGAGCCCTGCCCGGAAGCCACCTCGGTGTGGACCGCACCGAACCGCAACATGCCGGACGACCAGGGCCGTTGCCGCAGCTACCTGACGGCCGCCAACGCCGCCCACGTGGCGATGGTCGAGGTCGACCGCAAGACCGGCCGCACCAAGATCCTCAAGTACTTCATCGTCGACGACTGCGGCACGCGCCTCAACCCGGCCAACGTCGAGGGCCAGATCCAGGGCGGCGTGGCGCAGGGTGTCGGCGCGGCGCTGTTCGAGGAATACGTGTACAACGACGAGGGCCAGCCGCTGGTGTCGACCTTCGTCGACTACCTGATGCCGACCATCCACGAAGTGCCGATGACCGAGAAGGCCGCCGTGTGCACGCCGTCGCCGGTCGCGCCGCTCGGCGCCAAGGGCTGCGGCGAAGGCGCGATCCACACCACGCCGGCCGCGCTGATGTGCGCCATCAACGACGCCTTCGCGCCGCTCGGCCTCAAGATCCACGAAACGCCGGCCTCGCCGCATCGTCTGTGGAAGTTGTTGCAGCAGGCGAAGTAAGCACGAGCAGTAGCAGTAGGTCGGGTTAGCGCAGCGTAACCCGACGCAACGTCAACGTTATGGCACCGCAGTCGGGTTACGCCCTGCGGGCTAACCCGACCTACGAAACCTACGAAACCTACGAAATCCAGCCCCTTCGGAGATACTCCAATG
>CAZCPD010000030.1:0-12871 GCA_964500425.1 uncultured Rhodocyclaceae bacterium | reverse complement strand
ACCTACGAAACCTACGAAACCTACGAAATCCAGCCCCTTCGGAGATACTCCAATGGCATTTCGCGTCGAAACCGCCCTGATGGGCCCCGACACCGAACAGTACGCCGGCAACGGCCAGAACCGTCCTTCGCTCGCGCGCATCGCCGAACTGGCGCGGCAGATGGAAGAGCTCGGCTACGATGGCCTGACCTCGCCCGAGTCCGGCCACGACCCGTTCCTGCCGCTGATGATCGCCGCCGAGCATACCCAGCGTGTGCGCCTCGGCACCAACGTCGCCGTCGCCTTCCCGCGCAGCCCGATGGTCACCGCGCAGCTCGCCTGGGATCTCGCCAACTACACCGGCGGCCGCTTCACGCTGGGCCTCGGCAGCCAGGTCAAGGGCCACAACGAGCGCCGCTACAGCACCGCCTGGCCGAGCCCGCCGGGCCCGCGCATGCGCGAGTATTTCCTCTGCCTGCGCGCGATTTTCCAGAGCTTCCAGAATCCGGCCAGCCCGACCTATTTCGAAGGCGAGCACTACCGCTTCACCATGCTGCCGCCCTTCTTCAACCCCGGCCCGATCGACTTCCCCAACGTGCCGCTCTATGCCGCCGCCGCCAATCCTTACATGGCGCGCCTCTCCGGCGAGCTCTGCGAGGGTCTGCGCCTGCACCCGATCGCCACCTTCCGCTACACGCGCGAAGTGATCCTGCCCGCCGTCGCCGAAGGCGCCAAGCGCGGCGACCGCGACCTGGCGGCCTTCGACCTGATCGGCGCGCCGTTCATGGCAGTGGGCCGCAACGAAGAGGAAGTCGTGAAGGCCAGGAACGCGCTGCGCAAGCAGATCGCCTTTTACGCTTCGACGCGCTCCTATCACACCGTGCTCGACCATCACGGCTGGGACGGCCTCGGCATGAAGCTGCACGCGCTGTCGGTCGCCAACAAGTGGGCCGAGATGCCGGCGCTGATTACCGACGACATGCTCGAAGAATGGGCCGTCATCAGTACCTACGACAAGCTCGCCGAGAACATCCGCGCCAAGTGCGCCGGCGCCTTCAACACCGTGACCTTCGTGCTGCTCGGCGCCACGCGCGACGATCTGGAAATGCAGCGGGAGATCGTCGCCAAGCTGCATCAGGATTGACGCACAGCCGAGGAGTTCTGTCGCACCGATGCTACGATAGCGGTCGTACGACGGATTAGCAGAACGGAAGGAACCATTATGGGCAAGCGTGAAATCATCGACATGGCGCTGCAACTCAAAGCGGAAGATCGCTACGAGATTGTCGAGTCCATCATGCAAAGCTTGGACAAATCCGACCCGGAAATCGAACGTGCCTGGGCAGAGGAAGCCGAGCGCCGCGTCCGCGCATGTGACGAAGGGCGGATGAAGCTGCTGTCCGCCGAGGACGTCCTCGGCAATGAATGACCGCCCATTGCAAATCCGCTTCGCCGAGCTTGAACTGAACGATGCGTGCGATTGGTATGAACATCAGCAGCAGGGACTCGGTGCGCGGCGGAGAAATGTGGATCGTCGCAGTATCGCATCAGCATCGACGACCCGACTACTGGGCGGATCGCATCGAAAGCTCCTGACATTTCAACCGGTGCGCGATGTACGCACCAAGCCAGTCATCACCCTCTGAAAGATCTTCAACATGAGCAAACCCGATTTCTCACTAGGCCCGCTCGCCGGCCTGCGCGTCCTTGACCTATCCACCATGCTGGCCGGTCCCTACGGCGCCACGCTGCTCGGCGACATGGGCGCCGACGTCATCAAGATCGAATCGCACTACGGCGACGAGAGCCGTCACCTCGGCCCCAAGCGCGGCGATCAGCGCGGACCGTACCTGAGCCTCAATCGCAGCAAGCGCGACATGGTGCTCGATCTTCAGCAGCCTGAGGCGCAGGAAGTCTTCGCCAAGATCGCCGCGACCGCCGACATCGTCGTCACCAACGTGCGCGAGCCGGCGATGAGCAAGCTGGGCATCAACTACGAGCAGATCAAGAAGCACAAGCCCGACATCATCTGGATCTGGGTGACCTCGTTCGGCGCCGACGGCCCCTATGCCGGCCGTCCGGGCATCGACTTCCTCGCCCAGGGCTATACGGGCGTGCTGAACCTCAACGGCGAGCCCAAGGGTAATCCGGTGCGCACCGGCTTCCCGGCGGTGGATGTGATGACCTCGCTGCTGGTGGCGAATTCGGCGCTTGCCGCGCTGCGCGTGCGCGAGGCCACCGGCGAAGGCCAACGCATCGACGTGTCGTTGCTCGACACGCTGATGCACGCCCAGGCCAGCTCGATCGGCGGCTATCTGGCTACCGGCGAGCGCCCGGTGCGCACCGGCAACCGCAGCCTGTATTTCGCGCCGTCGGGTGTCTACCCGACGAAGGACGACAAGTACGTCGTCATTACCACGCCGGGCGAAAAATTCTTCGGCAACATCTGCCGCGCGCTCGGCGCCGAGTGGGACCAGGATCCGCGCTTCTGCAACATCGACCAGCGCCTCGCCAACGAGGACGAGCTGGATCGCGTGATGAGTGAGGGCACGCGCAAGTTCACGCGCGCAGAGCTGGTCGACAAGCTGATCGCCGCCGACGTGCTCACCGCGCCGATCAACGAGGTCGAGGACGTCATCCAGGACCCGCAGATCCTGCACAACAAGATGATCGTCAGCACCCAGCATCCGACCCTGGGCGAACTCAAGGTTACCGGGGTGCCGGTGCATTTCCACGGTACGCCGTGCAGCGTGAAGAAGCACCCGCCGCTGCAGGGCGAGCACACGCGCGAGCTGCTGGCCGAACTCGGTTACGGCAAGGACGAGATCGACAATCTGATCAGCAAGGGTCTCGCTGCCGACTACGCCGAGCTGGTGCGCCTGCGCGAAGCGCGCCGGGCGAAGAAGCAGCAAGGTTAACGCACGGCTCATTCAGCATTCGTCCCCTCGCCCCGGACACGGGGAGAGGGACAGGGAGAGGGGGTTCGGTGCTACCCCTGAACGCTTTGATCCCATCTGACCCACCATGACCAACGCGAAACCCGAATCCAAACAACCTGGCCCCTACGCCTGGTACGTCCTGGCGCTGCTGTCGCTGACCTATGTGTTCAACTTCATCGATCGCCAGATCCTGGCGATGCTGATGGAGCCGATCAAGAAGGAGTTCGGCGTCTCCGACACGGCGATGGGTTTCCTCTCGGGCTTCGCCTTCGTGTTCTTCTACAGCGTCGTCGGCATACCGATCGCTCGCTGGGCCGATCGCGGCTCGCGCAAGCTGATCATCACCCTGGCCCTGACCATCTGGAGCGGCATGACGGCGGCGTGCGGTCTGGCGCGCAGCTTCGTCGAGCTGGCGGTGATCCGCGTGCTGGTCGGCGTTGGCGAGGCCGGTGGCAGCCCGCCGGCGCATTCGCTGATCGCCGATTACTTTCCGCCGCACAAGCGCGCCACGGCGTTGTCGATCTACGCCTGGGGGGTGTATCTTGGCGCGGCGCTGGCTTTTCTCGCCGGCGGCTATCTGGTGCAGAACTACAACTGGCGCGTCGCCTTCTATGTCGTCGGCCTGCCGGGCCTGCTGCTGGCGACGTTGGTGGCCTTCACCGTCAAGGAAGTGCCGCGCGGCGGGTCGGAGCCGGGCCACGTTACGGTGCCGCAGACAGCACAGCTACCGCTACGCGAAGTGTTGGGATTCCTGCTGACACGACGCGCCTTCGTCTTCATCGTCCTCGCCTCGTCGGTGCAATCGCTGGCCGGTTACGCGGTGCTGACCTGGGGGCCGGCCTTCCTCGGGCGCGTGCATCAGATGCCCTTCGTCGAAATCGGCCTGCACCTGGGCTGGACCATTGGCATCGCCGGCTGTCTCGGCGCCTGGCTTGGCGGCCATCTCGCCGACCGTTTCGGCGGTCGCGACAAGCGCTGGTACATGCGCCTGCCGGCCATCCAGTCGGTGCTCGGCGTGCCCTTCCTGATCGGTTTCGTGCTGCTCGACGACAAGCAACTCGCGCTGCTCTGCTTCATTCCCTTTTACGCGCTCGGTGCGATGTACGTCGGCCCGATGTTCTCGGTGATCCAGAGCGTGACGCCGCCGCACATGCGCGCCACCGCCGCGGCGGTGCTGCTGTTCATCGTCAGTTTGATCGGCTCAGGCCTTGGCCCGCTGTCCATCGGCCTGCTCAACGACTACGTGTTCGGGCCGATGTATGGCGCGCCGGGGATCCGCTATTCGATGCTGGTGATGGGCGTGCTGGGCGGCTTCGCCAGCATCCTGTTCTGGCTGGGCTCGCGCGATCTAGGCGAGGAGATGGGGGCGGGCCAGGGCGCCTGATGGCGCGGACTACTCCGCGTTCTCGCGGAAGTCCGAGAGTTTCTTGTCCGTCCAGCTCTTGAAGGCGCGGCGGAAGTTGCTGACGCTGCTGTAGCCGAGCATGAAGCCGATCTGCTTGGGCGTCAGCGAGGTGTACTTGAGGTACTGGATCGCCAGTTCGCGCCGCGTGTCGTCGAGGATCTGCTGGAAGGTCACGTCTTCCTTGACCAGGCGGCGACGCAAGGTGCGCGAGCCGATGTTGAGGTGCTCGGCCATCTCCTCCAGCGTCGGGAACTTGCCCGGGTTCTTCACCAGATAGTTGCGGATGCGGTTGGAGAGCAGGTCGTCTTCCTCGTTCTTCGTCGCCAGCAGCTGGCACTGGCGTTCGCAGAGCTTGAAGACTTCCTCGTTGGCGAGGCTGACCGGGTCCTTCAGTCGGTTGATGTCGAAGACGACGATGTTGCGCGGCTGGTTGAAATGCAGCGGGCAGTTGAAGCGCCGCTGGTAAGGCGTCAGATCGGCCGGCGCCGGGTAGGTCAGGTGCATTTCCAGGATCGGAAACGGCTTGTTGGTGATGCTCGATGTCAACTCGATGGTGCGGCTGATGAATTCCTCGACGGCGAAGCGCAGGGCGTCGCCGCCGAGCATGTAGCTGTCGCGGATTTCGGACCACCAGCGACCATCGCTGATGTAGTTGCTGGAGGTGAAGATCTGTTCGCTGAGCGAGTAGTACTTGGTGAATACCTCGCGCGCCTGCTCCAGCGTCGCCGCGCTGAGCGCCGCGTAGCCGAGCACGCCCAGATCGCTGATCTTGAACTCGGCGCCCAGGGCGATGCCGATGCAGGGGTCGCCGGTCAACTCGATCATGTTGAGGATGACCTGACGATATTGCTGGGGGTTGGCGCGGAAGGTATCGCTCTGGATGCGTTCCGCGCTGAGGCTGCTGCCGCGCAACACCTGTTCGGCCGTGTATCCCCGCGCAGCCATGCGCGACAGGTAGAAGCTCAGCTTGTTGGTTGATTTCACGGCTGTTTCAAAGCCTTTTCAGCGGGCTGCGTAGCCGCGGATTATAGCGCAAAAGTGGACATTTCCCGGGCCGGTTTGCCGGCTTTGATACGCCCCGGCGCTGATCCCGTCGATGCGCCAGGGCGGTGTCGATTGAGCGTTGCCGGGGTTTTTCCAATACAATCATGAGTCGGCTTTGATTCATCTGTCCCTTCCTGAATTCAACAAACGATATCGAGGAGCCCCGCATGGCCAAGACCGCCAAGGATTACTTCATTGCAATGACCGAGTTCCATTTCATGAACCCGCAGACGATGTCGGAGATTTCCTACTACCCCGACGTGCAGCGCTGGTGGGGCAGCGTGGACGGCGTGATGCGCGCCTGGTCGGGCCGCGATCTGACGGGTGAGTGGCCGCACCCGATCGCCAGCGAGCTGATCAAGTACATGGACAAGACCGATGTCGACGTCGCCTTCTGCCTGCGCGAGCCGATGATGGACGTGACCGGCGGCGTGGTGTCGCTGTCGACCAACGGTTTCATGATGCAGCAGATCGCCCCGTATCCCGAGCGCATGTACCTCGAGGCCAACGTCGGCCCGGTGATCAAGCGCGGTATCAAGCAGGCCAACTGGGAACTCGAATATCTGTTCAAGGAAAAGGGCGCCAAGCTGTGCAAGCTGTACACGCCGGAAGACGACGGCCCGCTCAACGACAAGCGCCTCTGGCCGTTCTACGAGAAGGCGCAGGAACTCGGCATCACGCTGACGGTGCACACCGGCTTCAGCTATGTCGTGCCGCAGCCGAGCAGCCACTGCCAGGTCGGCCAGCTCGACGACGTGCTGCTCGCTTTCCCCGACCTCAAGATCATCGCCTATCACGCCGGCTGGCCGCAGTCGGAAGAGCTGATCGGCCTGTGCGGCAAGCATCGCAACCTGTACATGAGCTTGTCCGGCATCATCGGCTGGTACCAGCGCGCGCCGTATCGCGGCTACCACGCCATCGGCACCGCGCTGCAGTGGATGCCGGCCGACAAGATCGTGCTGGGCTTCGACCTGCCCTTCGATGACCTCGGTCGCGTCGTCGATTACATCGTCAATCTCGACATGCCGGAAGAACTGCAGGAGAAGTGGGGCTTCGCTCAGGTCACCGAGGAAGACAAAGCCAAGATCCTCGGCCTCAACCTCGCCAAGCTGACCGGCATCGAGCCGGTCAAGCGCAAGCAGGGCGGTTACAAGGTTCCGGAAGGCGGCGCGGGGCACTGACGCAATCACCGCGCAAGCGGTCCCTGCGGCCGGCGAGCGCAAGCTCCCCGGCCGCAGTCGTAATGACGACAAGAACGACAAGGAGGAAGCCATGGCCAAGTGGACCGAAAACGACATCCCCGATCTGACCGGCAAGCGCGTGCTGGTGACCGGCGCCGCCAGCGGCATCGGCTACGAAGCGGCGCGCGGCATGGCCCAGCATGGCGCCGAGGTGCTGCTCGCTGATCGTAACGAGAAGGGCGGTGCCGAGGCGCTGCAGAAGATCCGCGCGCTGCGCGCCGATGCGAAAGTGAGTTTCCTGCCGCTCGATCTTTCCAGCCAGAAGGCGGTGCGCGAATTCGCCGCAAAGCTCGTCGCCGAAGGCAAGCCGCTCGATATCCTGGTGAATAACGCCGGCATCCAGCCGATCAGCGAACGGCGCACCTCCAGCGACGGTTTCGAGCTGACCTTCGGCATCGGCCATCTCGGTCACTTCACGCTGACCGCGCTGCTCTTCCCGCTGCTGCTCATGTCGCCGGCGCCGCGCGTCGTCACGGTGTCCAGCCTGGTGCATCGCCTCGGTACTTTCGACTGGAACGACCTGCAGATGGAGCGTGGCTATTTCTCGCAGCGCCCCTACAACCAGACCAAGCTCGCCAACCTGCTGTTCGCGCGTGAATTGCAGCGTCGCGCCAGGGCTGCCGGACTGAATCTGTTGAGCGTCGCGGTGCATCCGGGCGTCTCGCGCACCAACATCGGCGCCTCGCGCAAGAATCTCGGCAAATACCATCTGCATGACCACATCATCAGCGTCGTGCTTGGTGCGGTGATGTCGGCGTTCGGCCAGTCGGCCGAGGGCGGCGGCTGGCCGACGCTGTATGCCGCCACCATGCCCAGCGTGACGCCCGGCGGCTTCTACGGCCCCGACGGCATCGGCGAAACGCGCGGCGCGCCGGCGCCCGCCAGGATCCACAAGGCCGGCCTCGACGACGCCACGGCGAAGCGCCTCTGGGAAGTCACCGAGCAGCTGACCGGCGTGCGGTTCGCCGAACTCGACAAATAAGGGCCGCGCACATGAACATGAATCGGTATACCGACAAGGTCGCACTGGTCACTGGCGCGGCCTCAGGCATCGGTTGCGCAACGGCGGAACGCCTCGCACGCGAAGGCGCGCAGGTGCTCGCTTGCGACATCAATGCCGCATTGCTCGAAACGGAAGTGAAGCGCCTCGCCGGCGAAGGCCTGGCAATCACCGCGCGCACGCTCGACGTCACCGACGTCG
This sequence comes from uncultured Rhodocyclaceae bacterium, assembly GCA_964500425.1. Lineage (GTDB taxonomy): Bacteria > Pseudomonadota > Gammaproteobacteria > Burkholderiales > Rhodocyclaceae > Sterolibacterium. The sequence goes on along the minus strand of CAZCPD010000030.1, from coordinate 5,062 downwards.
ACGCCTGCAACGCGGCAGTGGCGGCTGCGGTCGCCGCCTTCGGCAAGCTCGATGTGCTGTGCAACGTCGCCGGCACGCTGTTCCTCAAGAACTTCACCGAAATCAGCGACGCCGAATGGCATCGCCAGATGGCGATCAACCTGCACGGCGCGTTCTACCTGTGCCGCGCCGCGATGCCGCACCTGCTGGAGAGCAAGGGCAACATCGTCAATGTCGCCTCGGTGGCCGGCCTGGTCGGCATTCCTTATGGCGCCGTCTATTCGGCCTCGAAGGGCGCGCTGCTGATGCTGTCCAAGGCGCTGGCGGTCGAGTATGGCTCGCGCGGCGTGCGCGTCAATGCGATCTGCCCCGGTTCAGTGGCGACGCCACTGGTCTCCGGTTTCGCGCCGCCGGAAGATGCCGACTTCGGTCTGCTCAGCCGACTGATGCCGTTGCTGCCCGAACACGGCCAGCCCGCGGGCATCGCCGCGACCATCGCTTTCATGGCGTCGGAGGAAGCGCGCTTCATGACCGGCTCCGGCGTGGTCATCGACGGCGCGCAGACGGCAATTTGAGGCGCGTTCCTGGTGGCTAACCGATCGCGCCCGGAACATGATTTTCGCAACGGCATTGAAATAGCATCCGGATATATTCATCAATGACCTGATAACCCATCAACGGAGACTCAAGATGAACTTCCCTCGCTCACATCGGGCAGCTCGCCTCCTGGCATTCGGACTGGGCACGGCTGCCAGCCTGATGCTGAGCGGCTGCTTTCTCGACAGCGACAGCACCTCGACTTCGGCATCGTCGAGCAGTTCCAGCAACTCCACCGGCAATTCCGGCGGGGGTTCGACCACAACCCCTCCGACCACAACCTCGTCGACCACCCTCAGTGGCGTGGCGATGGCCGGTCCGATCAGCGGCACCGTTTGCGCCTACACGCTGTCCGAAAGTGGCACGATTGGCGCCACAGCGCTCAACTGCAACGCCACGACGCCAGGTACTGGCGCCTACCAGCTGACCTGGAACAACTATGTTGGCAACGTCATCCTCAAGGCCTTCGGTTCTTATGTCGACGAGGCGACCGGTCTGACCAAGACCATCGCCGAAGCCAGCGCGCTGCGTTCAACCGTGAATTGCAGCGGCAGTAGCTGCAACGCCGCCGTGACCCCGCTGACCGAAGCGGCCGTGCGCACGGCCGCTTCGCTTGCCAGCAGCGAATTGGCGAGTGCCTACCTGAAGGTCGCCCAGGCTTTCCGTGTCGACGCCGCCGATGCCAGCGAGGCCATCGCCAAGCTGGTGGCGCAACTACCTGCGACCTCAGGTAGCGACAGCGATGCGCTGAACTATGGCCGCCTGCTCGCCGTGGTGTCCCAGGCGCAGCAGAATTACTGCGGCGCCAGTTGCGACCCGGTGACCTATCTGGCCGGTGTGACGACGCTGCTGGGCAGCAGCAGCGGGGTGAGCGACATCCAGAACGCGATGAACACCGCGCTTGCCGCCTGGAACAGCAATCCACTCAACGACACCGGGGTGAGCTGCGCCTACACGGGCGGCATGCTGGTTTGCAATGTCGCGGCGGGCAACAATTCGGGCGGCCAGACCGGCAGCGGGAGCAGTGGCAATTATCGGCTTACCGTCGCGGTGACCGTGCAGGGTGTGACGTCGACGGGCGCCATCATCAACCACGTGGAGAAGCCGACGACCCAGGGCGAGTTCTGCAATGCCGAGGAAGTCACCGAGCAACTCAATCAGTCAATGAGCGCTGCGGGCGGCAGCTGGACCTTGAACAGCTGCAGTTTCTCAGGCGATAACGGCACGATCGATGCCACAGTGAGCATCACCACCCCGGTCGCGATGAGCATTCCCTACATCGTCCGCTATACCTACAGTCCGATGTAAGGTACGGGTCGCTCGTCAAAAAGGCAGCTGCGGCTGCCTTTTTTGAGCCGAAATTGAGCCGATACGCCCCGAAGGAAGTACCCTCGGGGGCGGCTTTCGACATTCTTCTGAATGTGTCTCAGCCCGCCACTGCCGTGATGATCTGCATCACGCTGGCGCGGAATTGCTGCGCGTCGGAGAGCCTGGCGAGATGCGGCGCAAGCGCGGCGATGCTCGGGAACTGCGTCAGCGGCACCATCTCGAAGCTGAGTTTGCGCGAACGCTGCTGCTCCTCGGAGGCGTTCTGACCGAAGGCGATCACGCGGCGCGACTCCTCGTTCATCAGCACCACCGAACCGATCATGTTGGCCATCAGCATGTGGAACAGGGTCGCCGCTTGCTCCGGCGTCAGGCCGGCGGCGAGCAGCTCGCGCAGGATGCGGTCGGCCACCGCCAGCGACTTGGCGCCCTGGTAGGACGCGTTGTCGAGCAGCGGCATGACGCCGGGGTGCGCGCAAAGGGCGTCGCGCATGTTGGCGTAGGTCTTGAAAATCCATTCCCGCCAGTCTTCCTCGTTGTGGCTGGTGACGTCGTAGTCGCCGACCACCAGATCGACCAGTTCGCGCTCGATCTCCGCCTTGTTCTTGTAATGGCGATAGATCGCCATCGCCGAAACGCCGAGCCGTTCCGCGAGCTTGCGCACCGTCAGGCCGGCGAGCCCGTCGCTGTCGATGATTGCCAGCGCCGTGCGCAGGATCAGCGCCTGGGATAGCGTGCCGCGCGGCGTAACGGGCTTTGCCTGCTGACTGCGTGTCGTGCTTTTTGCGACCAACATGTGCTGAAGTTCTCCGATAATACCGTGGCGTGATCGTGCGAAAAATGCGACAGATAAGATAACCTGTTGATAATTATAGCAGAGAGCATGGTTGCGTACAAGGTATACGTCGGGTGGCGACGAGCTTCCCGAACCGCCTTGGCTGTGATGGCTGTGTGCTTTGCGTTTGTCGATGGCGCGCGACGTGCCGCTTGTCATGCGTCATAATTGACATCCTTTTCAAGCCGTGATGGTCCATGCTCAAGTTCCAAGCTGATCGTATCCTCGCGATGATCGCCCTGACCCTGCTCGCGGTGGGCTGCTCGCTGGTGTTGTGGCCATTCCTGACCGCGGTGGCCTGGGCGGCGATCCTGGTATCGACCAGCTGGCCGGCATTTCTGCGGCTGGACCGGATGGTCGGACAGCGGCGGGCACTCGCGGCGATTCTGATGACGCTGCTGGTCACAGTGGCGCTGCTCGGGCCGATCCTGGCGGTGGCCCTGGCGCTTGCCGACAACATGACCGAACTCTGGCATGCCGGCACGGCGTTGTTCCGGGAAGGCTTGCCGGACGCGCCCGGCTGGCTTTCCGACATCCCGCTCGTCGGCCAGGCGATTCACGACTATTGGCAGAAGCTCGCCCACGACGGGCAGCGTTTGATGGCGGAACTCGAAAAGGTCGCCGCGCCAACCCAGGCGGCGGCGCTGGCCGGGGGCCGTCTGGTCGGCCGCGGCGTGCTGGACATCGCCTTGTCCGTGTTTCTCGCCTTCTTCTTCCTGCTCCACGGCGAGGTTCTCGCCAATCGCCTGAACGTTGCCTTGAAGCGGCTCAGCGGTGAGCGTGCAATGTATCTGCTCGGCATCGTTCGTGGCACGGTGACCGGCGTGATCTACGGCATCCTTGGCACCGGCCTGGCCCAGGGCGTGCTGGCCGCCATCGGTTTCGCCATCGCCGGTGTGCCCGGCGCCGTGTTGCTGGGACTGGCGACCTTCCTGCTTTCCGTGGTGCCGGTGGGGCCGCCGCTGGTCTGGGGCGGCGCGGCGATCTGGCTGTTCAACCAGGGCCAGCCGGGCTGGGCGATTTTCGTCGCCCTCTGGGGCTTCCTGCTGGTCAGCACCGTGGACAACGTCATCAAGCCTTTCATCATCAGCCGCGGCGCGAGCCTGCCCTTCGCCATCGTGTTTCTCGGCGTACTGGGGGGCGTGCTGGCTTTCGGCGTCATCGGCGCCTTCCTGGGGCCGAGCCTGCTGGCGGTCGGCTACCGTCTGGCCATTGATTGGACCTCCGCGCCGCCGGCCGCGGAGGAAAAAACGTAGGAGTGCGGGGAACCGGCCCGGCGGGTCAGGTTCGCGCGCCGCGATCGTCAGGCGCCGATTCCGGTCAGCACCCGCGCCATCTCGCGGATCGCCGCTGCGGCTTCGAGAGGGCGTTCGAAGGGAAACAGATGGCCGCCTTCGATCGGCTTGAGGCGGAAGCGCCCATGCATTTCCGAGAGACCAAAAATGCGCAGCTCGGTCGAGCGCTTGCCGCCGATGAAACCGGCCGGCACCTTGAGATGCGGCAGCAAGCGATGCATCTTGTGCGGGATGGTGCAATAGATGCGGTATTCGATGTCGGGATCGAACCACAGCATGCGCCCTTCCGGACTGTCGACCATGCCGTGGCGCACATAGTCGGCGAGGCATTCCGGATCAAAATGGCGGAACAGCTTGCGCGTCCTGAAGTGGGCGATCGCCTCCGCATTGCTGATCCAGTGCTTGCGTCGATCGCGCGTCGCGCGCGCCGGCGTCACGCGGTCGATGAAGCCGAGCTGCTTCGTCATCTGCACGGCGCGGCCGCGGGTCCGGCTGATGACCGGAGCATCGAGCAGGATCAGCGCCGAGAACAGATCGGGGCGCTTCGCCGCCGCCATGAAGCTGAGAAAGCCGCCGAGCGAATGGCCGACGGCGACGACCGGATGCCGGCCCTGCTCGATGAAGTCGATCAGCTCGTTCGTCAACTCGGGCCAGCCGTCGCTGACCGGATAGGCCGGGTTGTGGGCAAGGCGCGGCAGGAAGCGGATGTCGAAATCGTCCTTGAGCGCTCCGAATAATTTGGCGTAGCACGGCGCCGGGAAGCCGTTGGCATGCGAGAAGACCAAGGGCAAACGCTCGCTCATGCTCATCCTTCCTCCTTCAGCAAGGCCTTGATCTGCGGCCACTGGCGGCGGCTGACCGGCATTTTCTCGGCGACATCGCGCAGCAGCACGACCCAGTAGTTCTCGCCGTCGCTGCCGGTTTCGCGCTCGACGCCGCTGATGGCGTTGCGCGCCACCAGGCAGTTGCGATGCACGCGGATGAAGCGTTCGCCGAACTCCTCTTCGAGATGCGTCAGCGATTCCTCGAT
>CAZCPD010000029.1:0-21012 GCA_964500425.1 uncultured Rhodocyclaceae bacterium | reverse complement strand
GAACGGTCTCGATCATGACGATGGCGGCGTCGACCATCGCGCCGATGGCGATCGCGATGCCGCCCAGGCTCATGATGTTCGAGCTGATGCCGAAGGCATGAAGTCCGATGAAGGCGATCAGTACGCCGATCGGCAGCATGATGATGGCCACCAGCGCGCTGCGCAGGTGCATCAGGAAAACGAAGCAGACCAGCGCGACGATCGCCGCTTCCTCGAGCAGGGTGCGCTCAAGGCTGGCGATGGCGCGCCGGATCAGTTCGGCGCGGTCATACACGGCTTCGAGCCGGACGCCTTCGGGCAGACCGGGCGCGATTTCGGCGAGCCGTGCCTTGACGCCGTCGATCACCGCCAGCGCGTTTTGCCCATAGCGCGCCACGGCGATGCCGGATACCGCCTCGCCGTCGCCGTTGAGCTCGCCGATGCCGCGCCGCTCGTCGGGTCCGATTTCGACGCGGGCTATATCGCGCAGCAGTACCGGCGTGCCGCGTTCGCTCTTGACGACGAGCTGCTCAATGTCGGTGGCGCTGCGCAGATAACCGCGACCGCGCACCATGAACTCGGTTTCCGCGAGTTCGACGACGCGTCCGCCGACATCGCGATTGGCGGCGCGCAGCGCTTGCGTCACCCGGCTCAGCGGCACGCCAAAGGCCTGCATGCGGCGCGGGTCGGCGACGACCTGATACTGGCGGACGAAGCCGCCCAGGCTGGCGACCTCGGCGACGCCGGGCGCCTTGGCGAGCTGGTAGCGCAACTGCCAGTCCTGCAGGCTGCGCAGTTCCGCGAGGCTTTGCCGGGCGCCGAGTACGGCGTACTGGTACACCCAGCCGATACCGTTGGCATCCGGGCCGAGCGCCGGCGTCACGCCGGGCGGCAGGCGGCCTGCCGCGGCGCCGAGGGATTCCTGGACACGCGAGCGCGCCCAGTAGAGGTCGGTGCCGTCGGCGAAGATCACATACACGAATGAGGCGCCGAAGAAGGAAAAGCCGCGCACGACCTTCGATTCCGGTACCGCCAGCATGGCGCTGGCGAGCGGATAGGTGACCTGATCCTCGACGACCTGGGGTGACTGGCCGGAGAATTCCGTGTAGACGATCACCTGCGCGTCGGAGAGGTCGGGGAGCGCGTCAAGCGGCGTTTTCAACAGCGCCCAGAGGCCGGCGCCGGCGACGAGCAGGGTCGCCATGAGCACCAGTAGGAGGTTGCGCGCCGACCAGGCAATCAGACGGGCGAGCATGATCAATGACCCTGGTGATGGGGCGCCGGCGCGACCGCTTCATCGCCGGCGTGGCTGTCGGCCGCCGCGTGAGCGGTCGACGCGGAAGCTGAGCCGAAACCGGCGAGGGCCGCGCGCAAGTTGCTTTCCGCATCGATCAGGAAGTTGGCGGAGACGACGACTTCTTCGCCTGCCTGGATGCCCTCGCGTATCTCGACATGGCTGTCGCCCTGGGCGCCGAGCGTGACCGCGCGCGGCGCGAAGCGACCGGCGCCAAGCCGCACGAGGACGATCTGGCGCGTGCCGCTGTGGATGACGGCGGAATTCGGTACGGTGAGCACCGTTTCGTCGGCAGTCGCGAATTCGACATGTGCAAACATCGCCGGCTTCAGCTGGCCGCGGGGATTGGCGAGTTCGAGGCGCACCGGAACGGTTCGCGTCTGGGCGTTCAGGGTGGGATAGATGTAGGCGATCCTGGCGTCGAAGATCTCGCCAGGCCAGGCGTCGATGGTGATCCTGGCGCGCTGGCCGACGCGCAGCTGGGCCAGATCGCGTTCGAAAACGTCGGCGATCACCCAGAGCGTGGACAGGTCGGCGACCTGGTAGAGCGTTTCGCCGGCCATGAAACGCATGCCCTGGATGGCCTTCTTCTCGATGACGACGCCGTTCGCCGGTGCATGCAGGGTGAGCGTGCGGCGCGCTGCGCCGCCCCTCGCCAGCTGATCGAGCTGTGCGGGACCGATGCCCCAGTTCCGCAGGCGCGCGAGACTGGCGTCGGCGAGCCTGCTCATGCCGGTTCTGGTTTCGTCGGATGCCTCCTTGAGTATCCCGGCGCTTTCTTGGGCAATCTCGAATTCGCGCTGCGCGGCCACCAAATCCGGGCTATAGACTTCCAGCAGCGCTTGTCCTCGCGCAACGGTCTGGCCGGTGGCGTTGACGTGCAGGCGCTCGATCCAGCCCTCGAACTTGGGCGCGATCGCGTAGCTGCGCCGCTCGTCGATCTCAAGGCGGCCGACGGCGCGCACGACGCGGTCGAGCTTGCGCAGCGTGGCGGTTTCGCTGCGGACCCCGAGTTTCTGAACCTTCCCGGTGTTGATGTCGATCTGTCCGCTGTCGGCGTCGCCTTGCGCCTCGTCGGCGTAGACGGGAATGTAGTCCATGCCCATCTCATCCTTCTTCGGTACTGGAGACGTGTCGGGCAGGCCCATCGGATTGCGGTAGTAAAGCGGCTTGCGCTCGACGGCCGCTGGCGATGGCGTCGCGGCGGCCGGGGCAGGGGTGAGCGCCTCTCGTTGCCCCAGCCAGTAGCCGGCGCCGAGTGCGCCGCCGGCAAGCAGGAGCGTGGCCACGATCAGGGCGGGCCGGTTTGTCTTGGTCATAGCTCTTCTCCAAGCATGCGTTCGATGTCTGCGAGGCGCAGCTGCGCCTCGGTCTGCGCCTTGAGCCCGTCGAGGCGAGCCTTGCGCAGCAGGCGTTGGGCATCGAGCAGCGCGGCAAAGTCGAGACGGCCATGCTCGTAGCCGGCGAGTGCCGTCTTGAAGCCGATTTCGGCCTGCGGCAACAGGCTTTGTTCGGCGAGCAGGCCGAGGCGCCGCGCACCGTCCAGTGCCGCGAGCTGTTCGGCGAGTTCGCCGCGCAATCGGTCCTGAACGGCGGCCTGGCGCGCGTGCGCGGCGTCGAGCCGGGCGGCGCCTGCCCGCTCCTCGGCGCGGCGGCTTTCCTGCTGCAGCGGGATGTTCATTTCCACCATCAGTTCCCATTCCCTGATGCGGCTGCCCATCTGGATCGGCGAAATGCCCAGCGAGACACTCGGATAGCGGTTCTTCTCGATCAGTGCGCGGCCTTTCTCGGCGGCGACGATGCGCGCCTGCTCGACGGCGAGTTGCGGGCTGTTGTTCTCCAGGCGCGTCTCGAGCGCGGCATGGTCGAGCCGCACCGATACCGGCAGCGGGCGCGGCTGCATCGGCTCGGCCAGCGTTTCGCCCGGCGCGCGACCGAGCAGGGTATTGAGGCGTGCATGCAGGTGATGCCGCTCGGTTTCCAGGACGATCAGTTCGCCGCGCAGGCCGGTAATTTCGGTCTGTGCGCGCAGCGCGTCCTGCTGCGGCGCCAGCCCTGCGGCATGGCGCGCGCGCGCGGTGCGCTCTATCGTCGCTGCGATGTCGAGGATTTCGCGCGTCAGGGCGATGGCCCGGCCGGCCTGGTAATACCCGGCGTAAGCTGCCTTGATGCGCGCAGCGAGTTCGGCCCACGAGGCTCGCGCCTGGCCGCGCGCCTGGTCCGCCTCGGCGCCGGCGATGTCGCGCTGCAGGTCGCGGCTCCCCCAGGCCGGCAGAGCCTGGATGAGGGTGTATTTGGTCGCGCCGACGCGGGCGGGCAGCAGGTTGGGGTTGGCATCGGCGCCGCGGTTGGTGACATCCTGCAGCTCGGCGCGTAGCGTCGGATCCGGCAAGGCGCTGGCCGGCAAGACCCGTTCGGCGAAGGCCTGGGCTTCATGGCGCAGGGCGGCGAATTCCGGGTTGCGTGCGCGCGCCACTTCCAGCAGGCTGTCGACGCTGGCGCCGGGAGCGGCCTGCGTCGCCTCGCCAGCGCCTGCCGTGGGAAGCAGGCACAGCATGCCCGCGAGTGCCGCAACGGGCGCAACGAGTGCGAGCGAGGGCTTCACTTGCTCACCTCGATGCGCGAGATGGCATGGCCTGTGGTCGGTTCCCGGACCAGCGCGAAGCTGACGGCCTGGCCAGGGTTGATCCCCGTCAGCAGTCTGCTGTCGGTGACCCTGAAATCCATGGCCATCGCCGGCCATTTCAGTGCTGGAATCGGTTCATGCCGGATATGGACGATGCGCGCTGGCGCGTCGATCCTGACGACGACGCCCTTGCCCCGCGCCGCCTCGATTGCCGTTGCGGCGGCTGGCGGTTCGGCGGCGTGGAGCGGCGCGAAGTTGGTGGCGACGAGGAAGACAAATGCGATGGCGGTGATTCGGGTTTTCATGTTCGGCTCCTGCGGATGCGTTGAACGGGGGTATGCGCGCGCTGGCGCGGCGGCCAGGGCGCGGGAGACGCAGGCGAGAGAACGAATGCACGCCGTACGGCGTGCCTGGTGGCTGCGGCGACGGCAGCATGCAGCGCCGTGGCGGGAGCGGGAAGAGGGGATTACCGCCCCCGGCTCGGGCGACTGCGGTTGAACCATCGCGCCACGGCGACCGTGCGCCGCTTTCTCGCCTCAGGCGAGCGTGCGCGGAGGTCGTCTGGGCTGGTCGGGGACGTGGGAAACGTGCGGACGCTCGGCCGGGAGCGCATGGCGCTGAGCCGATGGGAGGTACGCAGGCCCGGCGGGCGCCGTCGGCAGCGCCGCGGCGCCGGCCAGATGGCAGAAACCGCAGGCATGACAGGCATGTTCGGCATCGGCCGGCTGGCCGTTATCCGATTCCGCGCGACCATCCCCCGCCTGGTCCTCGGCACGCTGGCAATGCGTCATGTCGTGCTGGGAATGGACCGGCTGGATCATCTGCTCTGCCGCGTGTCGGCAGCTCGGCATGACAAGCGCCGCCACCGTCTGCAGCGGTAGCCACAGGACGGCGAAGAAGACCAGCAGGCGGGCAAGGCGGGAGCGCATCATGACTTTATTATAAGTCTCGCCGAGAAATGGGGCAAAAACCCATCGCAATATTGTCCGACGATATGCGAATACTGCGCTAACATGGGTCGGCTAGATTTCCTTGTCATTGAGTTCAAATCACATCACAGAGGGTCATGGAATGAAGAAACTGCTCATGGCGGCGACGCTTGTCGTGGCGACAAACGTCGCCGTTGCCGAGGATTTTGGCTTCTATATGTACGGAAACGCGGGTGTGGCGCGGATTTCCATTGACGACCAGTCCGAATTGGATGCCGACGTTCGATCGGCGCCTGGCGTGAGTCAGATGTCATCCTCGGTGGAGGACAATCCGACGGCGTTCAAGCTGCAGCTGGGCTACCAGTTCGACACGAACTGGGCCATCGAGGGCGGCTATACGCATGTCGAGGATCTGAAATACAGCGCCATCGCCCGAATTGGCGGAGCCTCCCTGGGCGCCTCGCTGCATGACAAGATTTCCGCCTGGAATGTCGTCGCCGCGTTGACGCTGCCGCTTGGCGCCAGCCGATTCGAGGGGACCGGACGCGTCGGCGTTGCGCGGGTGCGCGAGGAAGGCGGTTTTACCTTTGCCGGCGTCAGCATTGTCGATGTCGAGGAGAGCAAGACCGGCTTGACCTACGGTGTCGGCCTGAAGTACAACCTGAATCCGAACTTCTCCGTGCGCGCCGATCTCGATCACTACGAGGCCAAGAACGACGACTTCAACGTCTGGTCGGTCGGTGCTGGCTATAAGTTCTGATGGTTGCCGGAAGCGCTGCTCCCAAGGCGCAAGCGGCGCTGGCGCAGTCGGTGGCGTGATCGTCAATCCAAAGCATGTCGTCGCGGTATCGGCGGAGCTGGCGGAGAACTTTTTTCTCGGCAAGTCGTATGATCTGGAGGGCGTCGATTTGCCGAGCGACGCCGAGGCGAAGAAATTCGTCGCGGCCAATCCGAATGCGATCGGTTATATCGACAAGGCCGCGGTCGATGGTTCGGTGAAGGTCGTGCTGACGCCCTGAGGCGGGCCGATTCCCGCGACGTGCCGGATGCCGCCGCCTGGCGGCATCCGTTTTCCCGGTCTGGCCGCGACCTCAGAAACCGACCAGATCGTCGACCGGCAGCGCCAGCTTGGCGCCGGTGATGCGCTCCAGCGATTTCGCGATCAATTCGACGTTGTTGTCGAAGCCGCCGTGCGAGGCTTTCTCGGCTTTCTGCGGCAGATCGAGGTCATTGCTGTGGCGGGTGATGATCTTCTCCTCGCGGTGGATCGTCAGACGCTCCTGCAGCTTGTGAACTTCGGTTGCGTTGCGCCAGTTGGCGAGACTCTCGGCGGTGCTCGACGAGCCGTCCCAGCCCGTGTAGTGCGGGTTGAAGACGTTTTCCATGCCGAGGATGGGCATGCGCAGATCGGCCTCCAGCGCATTGGAAACGAAGTAGAGCAGCGACTTCTGGTAGATGTAGGCGACGTGATCGTCCTGCTCGACCTGGTCGCCGAGGACGTGCAGATACAGCCGCTTCATGATCTCGGCGTGCGGCGCGTAGTGGCGGTTGGCGAAGGCGACGGTGCAGGCCGGCGCGTACAGATGCATCGACTTGACGTTTTCGTTGAGGCCTTTTTGCGCCAGTTTGTCGAGCATGCGGCCGAGAATGATGGAGCCGGCGGAGTGGCCCATCAGGTGCAGTTCGAATTGCTCGCCCCAGCTGCTGGCCAGGGCGTGGATGGCATCGGCGAGCTGGTCGCAGCCGCGACCGCCTTCCGAGGCGAGCTCGGCGTTTTCCTTCATCTCGCTCCACAGCGGGCGCACCAGCGGGCGGCCGACGGTCTTCTCGATCGTCGGATCGCTGAGTTTGTCGGAAAACCAGTTGCCGACAGGAGCGGGAGCGCCGGCCTTGTCGGAGCGAAACGGATTCTTTTCCTTGAGGATGTTGGCGATCGATTCGCCGAGGCCGCTCTTCCAGACCAGGAACAGCGGATAACAGCCGTTGCCGAGGAAGTAGCGGCCCATCGCCTGCACGCGCTTGATCGCATCGCCTTCGCTGTTGAGGCCGCCGTGCGCATAGATCACCAGACGCTTTCTTTCCTGCCGGGTCTGGCGAAACCAGGCGTCCGGCATCACACAGGCCTGGTTCTGCAGGGTGCGGGTGACGCCATCGAGCTTGTCGTAGCGCCCCACGCGGCCGTTGTTGCCGATGACGATGCTGTGCTGGTAGGCCTTGCCCTCGTCCCACCAGTTGCCGCGGGCGACTGCGGCGGCTTCGACGGCGGCGGTTTTCCTTTCGCCGATGGCGAGGCGACCCGAGACGACGCCCGGCACGCCCATGGCGGCGACCCAGACGTCCATGGCATGCGCCAGCCAGTCGGCATAGCTGATGACGGCAAAACCGCCGGCGCCCCATTCGGCGCCCCATGAGTTCTGGATGACGAAGCCGGTGCGGTTGAAGCCGACCAGCGCGAAGGCGTGGCCGCCGTTGCGCGAAGGCTTGCCGCCATACTCGATGACCGGCAGGCCAGCATGCGATGCCGGCGGCTTTGCGCTGGTCTTCACGTCGCACCAGCCGTCATGCGTATAGGATGACGCGTAAATCGCGCCGACTTCGAGAATGGCCGCCTGCAGATCGGTAATGGCCTGCGGGTCGATGCGGTAATACACGCCCAGCGTGCGCTCGACCGCATCCTGGTCCCAGCCGGCCACCGGCAGCACGTCGTCGCCGGCGGCATAGGGCCATTTCGATTCCAGGCAGACGCCGTTGTGATACCAGCCCTTCAGCGCTCCGCGGCAGCTCGAACCGTCATAGTCCTCGCCCTCGTATTCGTCGAAGCGGCGAGCGAACTGATAGAGCATGCGCGGGCTGACCGATTCGAGCTTTTTCGGCATGCCGGCGCCGCGCCAGCGCAGGTAGTTGACCACGCAGGCGAGCCCGAAGCCGGTGCATGCGCCTTCCTGGCCCTGGTCGAGAATCAGCCCCGCCTTGGTATAGGTGCCGATGAAATGCTTGATGTCCCCATTCGCCGGATAGACTTGAGGCAGCGAAATCGGCGGCGGCGCGTAGGCCCGGTCGCGCAGGTCGGCCGGGTCGCGCTTGACGTTGAGCGCGGCGCGGCGGGCCTGGGCGGGCGTGGGAGAGATGGTCGGGGCCGCCGTCTTGGATTTGACGAGCGCGACGGCGGCTTTCGTGGCGCCCCCGGCGAGCTTGCTTCTGGCGCCGGCCTTGCCGCGCAGGCGCAGGCCTCCCGCAGCGCCCATGATGCGAGCGGGTTGCCCGGCTTCCCAAATCTGCATGGCGCGGATATAGGTGTCGGAGAAACGGTCCAGCCCATGGCTGCCGCCATTGATGACGCGGCGTGCCGCCTTCAGGTCGTCGTCGGCCAGTGCCTTGGCGAGGCGTTCGCGATGCGTGTCGAGAAAGGCGGCCAGCAGACAGGCCGCCACTTCTGGCGCGCAAGCGCTATCCGGATTCTCGGCGAGGGGGATGTCGAGCAGCGCGCCATAGCGTGTGTAGTTTTCCCGGCCGGTGAGCTGCACGAAGCCGCGACCGCGAAAGCGCGCGCCATCGCCCGGCTGCTTGTTGCCGAGCCGGCCGTCGTAGGCGCTGAAGCTGGGCTGGCCGGCCAGGGTGTTGAAATGCGAGGGCATCTCGGCGATCGGCACGAAGCCTTCGGTTTCGGCGCGGATCGTGCCCAGGGCGACGCCGACCATCCGCTCATCGGTCAGCTCGAAGGCCGCCAGCGCCGCGCTGACATAGGGCAGGTACTTGGCGATATTGGCGCTCTTGGTGTAGGGAAACAACTTGCCGACCAGCACATTGCTGACGCCGACTTCCAGCGCGGGCGCACTGGAGATGCCCAACGCGGCAAACGCGCGCGGCCCGGCGATGCCGTCGGCCACCAGGCCGACGCTCGACTGCCACGCGCGCAGCGCGGTTTCGGTGTCGGCGTTGAAATCATTGCCGGCGGCCAGTCCCGGATAGTTCGCCGCGGTGTCGCCAAGCGCCTTGCTCAGCGCTTTCTTCAGGTCGGCGATGCGCTTGCCGCTATTGCCGCGCATGAGTAGCAGTTGCTTGATCCTCGCCTCGTCCATGATGCACTCCTTTGGTGTGGGAATTCTTGGTGTTGTTGGAATCGCAACTCGTCAGCGCGCTGCGCGAACGAAGTCCAACATCATATTCCCTTGCGCGGTGCGTGGGAAGGAGTGGGGGGGAGGGCGAGGAGGGGTGAGGAGTCTTAGGTCGCCTTCGGTAGTATCGCCGATTTTGGCCGGAAGGCCTTGATGACGTCGTCGTTAGTCTCGATGTAAGGACCGCCGATCAGGTCGATGCAGTAGGGCACGGCGGCGAAGATGCCGGTGACGAGGGACTTGCCGTCGGCATCCTTGACGCCTTCCAGGGTTTCCCTGATCGACTTGGGCTGGCCGGGCAGGTTGAGGATCAGCGCCTTGCCGCGGATCACCGCCGTCTGGCGCGAGAGGATGGCGGTTGGCACGAAGTTCAGGCTGATGCGGCGCATTTCCTCGCCGAAGCCGGGCATCACCTTGTCGGCCACGGCCAGCGTGGCTTCCGGGGTGACGTCGCGCGGCGCCGGACCGGTGCCGCCGGTGGTGAGCACCAGATGGCAGCCGGCGCTGTCGCAGAGTTCGATCAGCGTCTTCTCGATCCGAGGCTGTTCGTCGGGAATCAGGCGCGTTTCCATGCGCCACGGCGTCGTCAGCGCGGCGGCGAACCACTCACGCAGGGCGGGAATGCCCTGGTCCTCGTAGACGCCGCTCGAGGCCCGGTCGGAGATGGAGACCAGGCCGATGACAAGTTCCTCGCTCATTCGCGTTCTTCCGTGATTTCCGTGTCTGCCGTGGATTGCGCATTCTGCGCAGCTTCAGCGACCTTTTTTTCGGCGAGTTCCTTCAGTACCTGGAATATTTCGCGAAAGGCGCGCGGCGGCCGGTTCTGTTCCTTTTCCTTGATCGCATTGCGGCGCAGCTGGCGCAGGTGCTGGATGTCCGCGCCGGGATGGGCGGCGGTGATCTCCGCCAGCGCGGCGGGTTCATCTTCGAGCAGCTGGCTGCGCAGGCGCTCCAGGCGGTGCATGCGCTCGTTCTCGGCGGCGGAAACGCCGGCGATGGCGTCGAGCGCGGCGCGGATCGGCGCCGGATCTTCCGTACGCATCAGCTTGCCGATGTACTGCCGCTGGCGGCGTTTCGCCTCGTTCTTGGTGAGGCGCTGCGCTTCGCGCACGGCGTCGCGCAGCCTGTCGGACATTTCGATTTTCGCCAGGCGTTCCGAAGAGAGGGCGACCAGTGCCGCGCCGAGGTCCTGCAGCGCATCGGAGTCGCGCTTGCGCTGGCTCTTGCTGGGTCGATCGTCTTCCTCGCTGTATTCGTTGCCTGCGTGGGCTGCGTCGGCTATGTTGGCGTGTTCTTCGGCAAGGGCGTCGTCGGCTTCAGGATGCATTTCAGGTCATTTCGCGTTATCCAAGGGTATCATTATAACTTTTGTCATTTGCCAGGAGCCGAAAGGCTCATCACATCCATGTCTGCATCCGAATTCAGCTATTCCCAGGACAAGCTCCGCCAGCTCGCCTCCGACGTGCTGCGCCATGCCCGCGAGCTTGGTGCGTCGGCTTGCGAGACCGATGTTTCCGAGGCCTTCGGCCAGTCGGTGACCGTGCGCAAGGACGAAGTCGAAACCATCGAATACAACCGCGACAAGGGCATCGGCGTCACCGTCTATCTCGGTCAGCAGCGCGGCCATGCCAGCACGTCGGACTTCTCGCCGGCGGCCGTGCGCGCCACGGTGGCGGCGGCGTTGTCGATCGCCCGGTTTACCGCACCCGATCCGTGCGCCGGCCTGCCCGAGGAAAAGCTGCTGGCGACGAAGGCGATGGACCTTGATCTCCATCATCCGTGGCGGATTTCCGTCGAGGAAGCCATCGACATCGCGCGGCGCTGCGAGCATGCGGCTTTTGCCGTCAGTCCACTGGTGAAGAATTCCGAAGGCGCCAGCGTCTCGATGCAGCAGTCGCAATTCGTTTCCGCCAACAGCCTGGGTTTCATGGGCGGCTTTCCGACTTCGCGCCACTACGTTTCCTGCGCCGTCATCGCCGGCGAGGGCGACGCCATGCAGCGCGACGACTGGTATACCTCGAATCGCAATCCGGCGCGTCTGGCGGCGCCCGAAGCGATCGGCGACTATGCGGCACGGCGCGCCCTGTCGCGGCTCGGCGCGCGCCGCTTGAAGACACGCTCGGTACCGGTGCTGTTCGAAGCGCCGCTGGCCGTCGGTCTGGTCGGCAATTTCGTGCAGGCGGTCAGCGGTGGCGCGTTGTATCGCAAGTCCTCATTTCTGCTCGACAGTCTCGGCCAGCAGATCTTCCCCAAGCATGTACAGATCAGCGAGCGCCCGCACCTCAAGGGCGCCCAGGCGAGCAGCCCGTTCGACGACGACGGCGTGGCGACGCATGACCGCGAGGTCGTCGAGGACGGCGTGCTGCAGGGATACTTCCTGTCCACCTATTCGGCGCGCAAGCTGGGCATGCAGACGACCGGCAATGCCGGCGGCAGTCACAACCTCATCGTCAAGTCCGGCGACCTCGATTTCGAGGGCCTGCTGCGCCAGATGGACACCGGCCTGCTGGTCACCGAACTGCTCGGCCAGGGCGTCAATTACGTCACCGGCGACTACTCGCGCGGCGCCGCCGGCTACTGGGTGGAGAACGGCAGGATCGCCTATCCGGTGCAGGAAATCACCATCGCCGGCAATCTGCGCGACATGTTCAGGAACATCGTCGCCATCGGCAACGACGCTCTGCTGCGCGGCTCGAAGCAGATCGGCTCGGTCCTTGTCGAACGCATGACGGTGGCCGGCAGCTGAGGTTGTCGCGCCAACCCGATCCCACTGAAAATTCACCAGCATGATGAACACGCGATACGTCTCCCACCTCCTGGCGCTGGCTCTGGCCGCCACCTCCACCATCGCCGGCGCCGCCGACATCAAGGTCGGCGTCGCCGAGGCGCTCACCGGTCCGGCCGCGCAGTATGGCGTGCCGGCGAAGAACGGCTTCATGCTCGCCGCCGAACAGATCAACGCCAGGGGCGGCATCAATGGCAACAAGCTTGCATTGGTGATCGAGGACGAGCAGGGCAAGAAGGAAGAGGCGCTCAACGTCTTCAAGAAGCTGATCTTTCAGGACAAGGTGCTGATGATCTTCGGCCCGACGCTGTCGAACTCGGCCTTCGCCGCCGATCCTCTCGCGAACCAGGCCAAGGTGGTGGTGTTCGCTACCAGCAACACGGCCAACGGCATCACCGACATCGGTCCTTTCATCTTCCGCAATTCGGTGATGGAGTCCGACGTCCTGCCGCACACCGTGAGCGCGGCCGTGAAGCGTTTCAAGGCGACGAAGATGGCGCTGATCTACGGCAATGACGACGCCTTCACCAAGAGCGGTTACGACGTCTTCAAGCAGGTGCTGGCCGACCAGAAGATTGTCGTGACCAACACCGAAACCTATGCCAAGGGCGATGTCGACTTCAAGGCGCAGCTGACCAAGATCAAGAGCCACAACCCCGACGCCATTGTCTGTTCCTGTCTGGCCGAGGAAGCGGCGAACATCATCGTCCAGGCGCGCGGCCTCGGCATCCGGGCGCCCTTCATCGGCGGCAACGGCTTCAATTCGCCGAAGCTGTTCGAGATCGCCCGCCAGGCGGCCAACGACACCATCATGGGCAGCCCGTGGTCGGCCGATAATCGCACTCCGGCCAACGTCGCCTTCATGGGTGCCTACCAGAAGAAGTACGCTGCGCCGGCCAACCAGTTCGCTGCCCAGGCCTATGACGCGGTCTACATCGTTGCCGAAGCGCTGAAGAAGACCAAGCTCACCGGCAACCCGGTCGCCGACCGCGTCGCCCTGCGCGATGCCCTGCCGACGGTGCAGTTCGAAGGCGCCACCGGCAAGTTCAGGTTCCGCAAGGCGCAGCCGAAGAGCGGCAAGGAAGGCGGCTTCGACGCCGATCAGACGGCGATCGTGAATATCGCCGAGAACGGCAAGTTCGTCTTGCTGAAGTAAGGCAGGCATTTTCCCCTTCCTCGGGGGAGGCAGAAGAGAGGGGTGGGTTGCCCGGTCGTGCGCGACCGTCCGCGACATCCTCCTCTCTCTCACCCTCTCCGCGCCGGGACGAGGGGATCAAATCCAGCGGAAGACTCAATACTCATCTCCATGTTCGAGCAACAACTGATCAACGCCATTTCCCTCGGCAGCGTGTATGCGCTGTTCGCGCTCGGCTTCACCCTGGTGTTCGGTGTGCTCGGCGTCATCAACCTGTCGCATGGCGCGATCTTCATGCTCGGCAGCTACGTCGCCCTGCTGCTGGTGTCCCATCTCGCATGGCCGCTGTGGCTGGCGCTGGCGGCGGCGGCGCTGGCGGCCGGTCTGGCCGGTTTGCTGATCGACGTGCTGGTGCTGCGTCCGCTCCGCGCGCGCAATGCGCCGCACCTGATGCCGATGATCGCCACCATCGGCGTGACCATCCTGATCACCAGCCTCATGCAGGGCTGGTTCGGCGCCGAGGTGCAGCGCTTCCCGTTTGGCACGGCGCCGGAAGAAAGCTTCGAGTTCTTGCTGCCCTGGCAGGCGGATGTTGCAGGCGCGGAACCGCTGCACGTCACGCTGCTGCAGGTGTTGATCGTCCTGATTTCCTTCATCCTGATGGCCGTCCTGCTGCTGGTGATGCGCCATACCCAGACCGGTCGCGCGCTGCGCGCCATCGCCGAATCGCCGAAGGCCGCGTATCTCCTCGGCATCGATGTCGAGGGCCTGTTCCGGCTGACCTCATTCGTCGCCGCCGCGCTGGGCGGCATCGCCGGCGTGCTGATCGGCCTGTCGTTCAACGCCATCACGCCCTTCATGGGCCAGCCGGCGCTGCACAAGGGCATCGCCGTGATCATCCTCGGCGGCATGGGCGACATCCGCGGTGCGCTGATCGGCGGCCTGTTCCTCGGCTTCGTCGAGGTGATGAGCGTCGCCTACCTGTCGAGCGACTACCGCGACGCGGTGTCCTTCGGCCTGCTCTTCCTGATCCTGCTGGTGCGTCCGTCCGGGCTGTTCGGGCGCATGCTGGAGCGCAAGGCGTGAGCGAGTTCCTCGACGGCTTCTGGGCTACCTACAGCACGCTGGTGCTGTCGCTCGGCGTCAATGCGCTGCTGGCGCTGTCGATCTACATCACGCTGTCATGCGGCCTGCTTTCGTTGGCCAACGCGGCCTTCATGGGCATCGGGGCCTATGCGGCGGCTCTGTTGACGTTGCAGGCCGAGGCGCCGTTCGGCATCGCGCTCGCCGGCGGCGCGGCGGCGCCGGCCCTGGTCGCGTTGCTGATCGGCATTCCGACGCTACGTCTGTCCGGCGTGTATCTGGCGATGGCGACGCTGGGCTTCGGCGAGGTGGTGCGCGTCGCCATCCTCAACACGGAGATCACCGGCGGGCCGCTCGGCCTCAACGGCATCCCGTTGCTGACGGAGTGGTGGCACGTTGCCGTCGCGTTGCTGCTCGTGCTGTACGGCCTGGCGCGGCTGCGCCGCTCGAAAATCGGTCGTGCCTTCGAGGCGATCAAGGAGGACGAGGTCGCGGCGCGCCTGATGGGCATCGACGTCACCGCCAGCAAGCTGCAGGCGTTCACGCTCGGGGCAATGATTGCCGGCCTGGCCGGCGCGCTCAACGCGCATTTCACCTTCTTCCTCAGTCCACGCGAATACGGCTTCGAGAACGCCGTCGACATCCTGACCATGGCCGTGCTGGGCGGTCCCGCCAGTCTCGTCGGGCCGGTGGCCGGCGCCGGCATCCTCACCCTGCTGCCGGAGTTGCTGCGCGATCTCAAGGAGTTTCGTCTCGTCACCAATGGCCTGATTCTGGTGCTGGTGGTGCTGTTCATGCCGCGCGGTCTGTGGGACCCCAGGCGTTGGTCGTCCCGGCGGAGCAAGGCGACATGAGCGCACCGCTGCTCAGTCTGACCGGCGTCGGCAAGCGCTTTGGTGGTTTGCAGGTGCTCGAGGATGTCAGCTTCGAGGTGGCTGCCGGCGGCATCTTCGGCCTGATCGGGCCGAACGGCGCCGGCAAGACGACGGTATTCAACCTCGTCACCGGCCTGCTGCAGCCGTCGAGCGGCAGCATCCGCTTCAGGGACGAGGATCTCGCCGGCGTCGCGGCCCATCGCATCACGCGGCGCGGCATCGCGCGCACCTTCCAGAACATCCGCATCTTCCGCGAGATGTCTCTGCTGGAAAATGTCATCGTCGGCATGAATGCTCGCCTGCCCTACGGCATGGCCGGGTTGCTCCTCAACCTGCCCGGCTACCGTCGCGCCGAGGCGCGCGCGCGCGAGCGGGCGATGGAGCTGCTCTCCTGGATGCGCCTCGACGGCAAGGCCGACATGCTCGCCGACAATCTTTCCTATGGCGAGCAGCGCCGCCTCGAGTTCGCCCGCGCGCTTGCCACCGAGCCGAAGCTGCTGCTGCTCGACGAGCCGGTGGCCGGCATGAACCCGGCCGAGAAGGACGAGCTGATGGCCGAGATCCGCAACATCCAGGCACGCGGCTACGGGATATTCCTGATCGAGCACGACATGCGCTTCGTCATGGGCCTGTGCGAGCGCATCGCCGTGCTCAACTTCGGCCGCATCATCGCCGCCGGGGCGCCGGAGGCGATCCGCAACGATCCCCGGGTCATCGAGGCGTATCTGGGGCGCGACGAGGATGAAGGGGCGGTGGCATGAGCGTCCTGCTGCGCGTGCACGATCTGGCGGTGAACTACGGCCACGTCGAGGCGGTCAAGGGCGTCGATTTTCATCTTGACGAGGGGGAGGTCACCGCACTGGTCGGCGCCAACGGCGCCGGCAAGAGCTCAATCCTGCTGGCCCTTTCCGGCCTGCTCAAATCGGCACGGGGCAAGATCGAGTTCGCCGGTGAGGATATCCGCGGCCTGGCGCCGCACCAGATCGTCCGGCGCGGCATGGTGCAGGTCGCCGAAGGCCGCGCCATCCTGACGACGCTGACGGTGCGCGAGAACCTCGAGCTTGGCGCCTACACGCGCAAGGATCGCGCCGCGGCGGCGCGCGAACTGGAGCGCGTTTTCGCGCTGTTCCCGGTGCTCGCGGAGCGCGCCGCCGGTCTGGCCAGCAATCTCTCCGGCGGCGAGCAGCAGATGCTCGCCATCGGTCGGGCCCTGATGGCGGGACCGCGCCTGTTGCTGCTCGACGAACCGTCGATGGGGCTGGCGCCGCTGATGGTGCGGGAAATCTTCCGCGTCATCGGCGAAATCAACCGCAGCGGCATCACCGTTCTGCTCGTCGAGCAGAACGTCCGTCAGGCGCTCAAATTGGCGCGTCATGGCTATGTGCTGGAGAATGGCGAAATGGTGCTGGCCGACAGCGGCGCCAACCTGCTCGGCAACCCGCGCGTCATCGAGGCGTATCTGGGCGGCCAGAGTTCAACCTGTTGAAATTTTCCCGGACTATTTTTTCATGGCCAGTTATCGTGTGTTGATCGGGTGTGCCCCGGAGATGTCGTCATTCAATGCCGGCATCAATCTGGCAAGGCTGCTCGCCGAGCATGGGCATCGGCCGGTATTCATGGGAACGGGCGCCGACGAGTTCAAGGTGCATGTCGAGAAGAATCATTTCGAATATCTCTCGCTGGTTGGCGACACCCTGCATCTGGAGAAGCAGATGCTGAGCAGAAACCCGGTCGTGATATGGAACGCGGCGAAAGGCCTGATATCCCAGCTCATGCTGAACATCGACCAGTTTGCCGCCGGCAATCAGGGACAGTTCGACCTGGCAATCGTGGATATCACCGTCCCGATTCCCGCCTACTACCTGCCGCTGAAGCTGAACATTCCCATCGTGGTGTTCGCGCCGAACTATGCTTCGGCGTTGAACGCGGACTGCCCGCCGGTCTTCTCCTCAAGGATTCCGGGAGATTCAGCCGGGCGACATTCCGGGACCAGGGGCAAGCTGCGCAACCTTCTGGCGTGGACCGGTGTGCGCATGCAGGAGTTGTTGCCGGCGAGACTGCTGATTTCGGCGGTGTTCGCCGATGCCCGGCAGGTCGTCGAACAAAGCGGGCTGAAGCTTTCGTACGGAGAGTGGGGAGTGCGCGCGGATCTTCCGGAAATCGTTCTTGGACACAGGGATCTCGACTGGGCGCCGCTGACTCGCCTGGATCATCGTCATTACGTGGCGCCCAGGGGTGTCGCGCGTTCCGATCATGACGTCCAGTGGCGTGCCGGCCTGAATCTGGATGGCGTCCTGATCTACTGCAACCTGAGCACCCTCTTCCTGAAGTTCAACAAGAACCTGACCGACGGGAAGGGCGTACTCTTGCGGCGGCATAAATGGGTCAAGCAATACCTCGATACCGTCGTCGATGTATTCCGCAAGAGACCTGACTGGCAACTGGTCCTGTCGTGCGGACCTTTCAGTGAATTGTTCGAGGGCGTTTCGTTGCCGCAGAACGTCCGCATTTTTTCCAGCGTTCCCCAGCTGGACGTCCTCAAGCATGCCACCGTCGCCATTACCCAGGGCGGGGCGGGCACCGTGCGCGAGTGCGCCGAAGCGGGCGTGCCGATGCTGGTCGTGCCGCTCTGGACGGATCAGTATGGCAATGCCGCGCGCGTCGTTCACCACAAGCTGGGCCTGACCCTGCGCCGAAGGGATGTCACCCCTCAGCGGATTGAAGAACTGATTGAGCGACTCATTCACGACAGGGATATCCGCGCATCCAACCAGAAGTTTGCGAACAATCTGCCAGATGACGTCACGGAATGGGAAGGTCTGGCGGACTTTCTCAATCGCCATACCTCGCTGCGGTTTCAATAGCGAGCGCCACCATCGCCACTTTCCCTGCAAACCCATCGCAGACAGCGATGCGCGTTTGACGGGATACGGCGTCATGCATACGAGAGGGGTAACCTGAAGTGAAGCGCTTTCAAGCCATCGAACTCGAAGACTACGCCTGGTTTCCCGGCCAGTGGCGCAACTTCATGACGGACTTCTTCCATTACCAGATGAAGACGTTCGACCTGTATCGACCGGCGGCCGGGCTGATTGCTGATGCCCTGCGGCGCACCGGTCAGACGCGCATCGTCGATTTGTGCTCGGGCGGCTCGGGGCCGCTGGCGCTGGTACAGAAGCAGCTGCGCGAGCAGCATGGGTTGGCGGTGCCGGTGCGATTGACCGACAAGTATCCGAATCTGCCGGCCTTCGAGAAAATCGTCGGCGAGGCCCGAACGATGGGCGGCGAGATCGGCTATTCGGCGCAGTCGGTCGATGCCACGGCGGTGCCGGACGAGGAAGAACTCGCCGGCCTGCGCACGCTGTTCTCCTGCTTCCACCATTTCCCGCCGCCGCTGGCGACGCGCATCCTCGCCGACTGCGTGGCCAAGGACGCGCCGGTGGCGATCTTCGAGCTTTCCAACCGCAGCCTCGCCGCCTTCCTCCAGGTGCTGCTCGGCGGTCCCCTGTCGATACCGTTCCTGACGCCGTTCTTCAAGCCGTTCTCGCTGGCGCGGCTGTTCTGGACCTATGTGATCCCGGTCATTCCCTTCTGCATCGCCTGGGACGGCGTCGGCTCCAACCTGCGCGCCTATGCGCCGGACGAGATGATGGATCTTGTCGCCCAGGTGCCGGGACAGGAGAAGTTCGAATGGCGGACCGGCATGGCGCCGGGCGGCGCGCCGGGGGTGAAGGTGACGTATCTGATCGGGGTGCCGAAACCGGCATAGCGCCAGGCGCCAAGCGCACTGAGGAGTGTCGTGCGAGTCATGAGCTTGCATTGTACTCACATTCGGCGCACAATCGCCCCCACTTTCCCTAGGGATGCTCGCATGGCAAACACTCTCGTCAAGGAAACCCGTCTCAACATTCGCTGCGATGGCCGTACGCGCGAATTGCTCGACAAGGCTGCCGCTTATGCACAGGTCAGCGTGTCGGAATTCGTGCTCGCCCATGCGTTGGCTTCCGCGCGCAAGGTCGTTCAGGCAAATGAAAGCATCACGTTGAAGGCGAAGGATTTCGAAGCATTTCTGGCGGCGCTCGATGCGCCCGCCAAGCCCTCGACGGCGTTGAAAAAAGCCTTCAAGCGTCACGCTGCGCAAGTCGCGCCGTGACGTCGTGACGTTGTATTGCATACGCGCCTTCGACCAGGCAGTCGAAACAAAAACGTTTCGTTGCGGGCAAACGGCGCTCGACGAATACATCCGGCGTTATGCGTCTCAGGACATTCGGCGCAATGTCGCCCGTATCTTTGTTGCCTCGCCGGAAGATGCGCAGCAGCGGCTGGCGGGTTATTACACCCTGAGCGCGGGTAGCGTGAGTTGCGCGGAACTGCCGGCGGCGCTGGCCAGGAAATTGCCGCGCTATCCCGTTCCCGTGGCATTGATCGGGCGGCTCGCCGTCGATGCTGAATTCCAGGGGCATGGTCTCGGCGCGATCTTGCTGGCCGATGCTTGCCGGAAGATCGCGCGTGCCAGCAAGACGCTGGCGGTAGCGGGCATCGTCGTCGATGCCAAGGATGCCGCGGCGGCGACCTTCTATGAGCATTTCGGCTTTCAACCCATGCCGGGACACGCCGATCGGCTCTTGCTCCCGGCAAGTGTTTTCATGGATCAGTGAAACGAGCGGTCGCCCGCAAAGGGTGCGGGTGACTTATCTGATCAGAGCGATGAAAACGGCATAGCGCCAGGAGCCAATATCCATGCGGGTTTCGAGGCATGTGACTAGGGGGCCGTCAAGGGGTTCCCTGCGTTATATAGGCTTGGGGCGATGCGTTCGTCAGCATCGTGCTACGTATTCTGCATGATGTGGCGCGCTTCGTGATGAGGAATTTGGCGTCGGAGCGGCGCGTTCATGTGGAAATCCCTGTGGGGCTCCCCAGTCTCGGTTGGCCGTTACCTGCGCGTGGCATGTCTCGGAGAGCCAATAACGACGCGGCTTTCGGCATGGGGTCTGTGGAGATCGAGCATTGATGCGCCTCTCCGGACAGGTCGGGATGCGCGAAGGTGCCGGATACGGGCAAAAACGCCCGGCGCGGGCGTCCGCGATGCTAAAATCCGTTTTTGTCCTTTCGGTGCAGACCCATCATGTTCTCCAGACAAAACACCATTGCCAAGACCGACCCCGAACTGTGGCAGGCGATCGAGGGTGAAAACCGTCGCCAGGAAGACCACATCGAGCTGATCGCGTCGGAAAACTATGTTTCCTACGCCGTGCTCGAAGCGCAGGGTTCGCAGCTGACCAACAAGTACGCCGAAGGCTATCCGGGCAAGCGCTATTACGGCGGCTGCGAGTACGTCGACAAGGCCGAGCAGTTGGCGATCGACCGTCTGAAGAAGCTGTTCGGCGCCGATGCCGCCAACGTCCAGGCGAATTCCGGTTCGCAGGCCAACCAGGCCGTGCTGATGGCCTTCGCCAAGCCGGGCGACACCATCATGGGCATGAGCCTGGCCGAGGGCGGCCACCTGACGCACGGCATGCCGCTGAACATGTCGGGCAAGTGGTTCAACGTCGTGGCTTACGGCCTCAACGAGAAGGAAGAGATCGACTACCCGAAGATGGAAGCCTTGGCGCGCGAGCACAAGCCGAAGATCATCATCGCCGGCGCTTCGGCCTATGCCCTGCGCATCGACTTCGAGCGCTTCGCCAGGATCGCCAGGGAAATCGGCGCGATCTTCTGGGTGGACATGGCGCACTACGCCGGCCTGATTGCCGCGGGCTTCTATCCGAACCCGGTGCCGCACGCCGACGTGGTGACGTCGACGACGCACAAGACGCTGCGCGGCCCGCGCGGCGGCATCATCCTGATGAAGGCCGAGCACGAGAAGGCCATCAACTCGGCGATCTTCCCCGGCCTGCAGGGCGGCCCGCTGATGCACGTGATCGCCGCCAAGGCGGTGGCCTTCAAGGAAGCCGCGACGCCCGAGTTCCGCGCTTATCAGGAACAGGTGATCGCCAACGCCCAGGTCATGGCGCGCGTGCTGGCGGCGCGCGGCCTGCGTATCGTTTCCGGCCGCACCGAGTCGCACGTGTTCCTCGTCGATCTGCGCGCCAAGAACATCACCGGCAAGGACGCGGAGGCCGCGCTGGGCCAGGCGCACATCACGGTCAACAAGAACGCCATCCCTAACGATCCGCAGAAGCCCTTCGTCA
>CAZCPD010000028.1:16226-21157 GCA_964500425.1 uncultured Rhodocyclaceae bacterium | reverse complement strand
CCGCTCGGCGAATATGCCGGCCTGCCCTATCTGGCTGGCAAGTATCATTTTGCCTATCTACCGAGCCTGGCCTCGCTCGCTTCGCTGCGTCTGTACCGCAAGCCGGCGGTGCGCTACGGGCGCGAGCTGGTGTCGTTCGCTGACCCGGTGTTCGAGAAACAGAGTGAAGCATCGAGCACGCCAACGCCGCTGGCGGCGCTGGCGATGCTCTCGCGTACCGTTGCGCCGGGTCGTTCGCTAAGTATTCCACGTCTGCCCGAGACAGCCGACGAGGCACGCGAGATCGCCGCCATCCTCGCTGCGGAGGGTGGCTCGGACCACCGTAGCGCGCTGTTCCTGCGCGAGCGGGCGCAGGAGCACACGGCCAAGACGCTCGACCTGAAGACCACGCGCTATCTGCATTTCGCCACCCACGGACTGCTCGGCGGCGAGTTCATCGCCGTGCGCGAAGCCCTGGCGACCAGCGAACTGGCGACGGATGAGACGCAGCGCAACCTCGTGGTGAAAGCGACATCGGCTGCATCTGCAGAAAAGCCGCCGCAAGACGCTGCGTCAACGCCGCGTCAGGTGGTTGAACGCGGC
Source organism: uncultured Rhodocyclaceae bacterium (assembly GCA_964500425.1). Lineage (GTDB taxonomy): Bacteria > Pseudomonadota > Gammaproteobacteria > Burkholderiales > Rhodocyclaceae > Sterolibacterium. The sequence continues at coordinate 20,575 of CAZCPD010000028.1, read as the reverse complement.
CAGCCGGCCCTGCTGCTCTCGCTCTCGGGCGATCTGCAGGGCGAGGACGGTCTGCTGACGATGGGCGAAGTCATCGATTCGCTCGACATCAATGCGCGCCTCGTGGTGCTCTCCGCCTGCAACACTGCCGGCGAGAATCGCGCGGCAAGCAGCGGCGAAGGCTTCGCCGGCCTGACGCGCGCCTTCATGTACGCGGGGGCGCAAGGGTTGCTGGTCAGCCACTGGAGCGTCGAAAGCCGCGCGACGCAGCTCTTGATGAGCGAGGTGTTCCGCCACCTGCGCAACGACGAGAAGGAAGACAACCTTGCCGCACTCGAGCGCGCGCGCGAGTTCATTCGCGCCAGCAGCGATGCCGCGCAGGGCGGCCTGTCGCGGGCGCATCCATACTTCTGGGCGCCGTTCGTGTATGTGGGTGATTAAGGACAGCGGGGCGGGAGATGGGCCTCCCCGGCGCGGGGACCGTGGTGTCCCGATCGAGCCGCACCGGCCGCGCGAACGCGGCCGGTCAGGGCAATCGGTCAATCAGCCGCGCAGCGACTTGATGCGCGCTTCGACCGCGTCGGCGACGTTGAAGCCCGACTGGATCGCCTGCTGCGTGCCGATGCCACGGGCGCCGGCGTCGCAGCCGACGAGGTAGAGGCCCTTCAGCGGCGTCTCGATCGACGGCTTGCTCTTGCCGCACTGGCCAACGATCTGCGCCAGGCCGATGGTTTCGCCGCCAGTGCCGGGCATGGTCGCATCGCGCGTGGCATTGGAAACGCTCTTCGTCGTATAGAGATCCTTCTCCTCAACCAGTTCGCGCGCCTCGGGGAACAGGCCGAAGAAGATTTCCTCGCCGGCATCGGCCCAGGCCTGGACATCTTCCTTGCTCATGTCCGGATCGGGCGGGCAGAACGAGCCGGTGACGATGACCTGCTTGCCGGCCGGCGCGGCGCTGGCGTCGTAGTTGTTCGGCACTTCGAAATACAGCACGCCTTCGCGCGAAGCCTTGCCGGCGTGCGCCGCGCGCAGGCGCGCCTCGCTCCACGGGCTGGTCTGCGAGAAGACGACGCCGAAGCCCTTGTCGGTGATCGGCTTCTTGAGGAAGTAACGGTAGCCGAGCAGTGATTCGGAAGGCACCAGGCTCTTGACGCGGGCGACATAGTCGGCGGGGAAATGGGCCTCGCCGGCGAGCTTGAGCACGGTCGGCTGGATGCCGGCGTTGCTGATGACGACCGGGGCGCGGAACTGCTGCACACCTTCATTGCCCGAGCCGTCCTTGCCGGTGACCTCGATGCCGAGGGCCTTGCCGTTGTCGATGATGATGCTGTTCACTCGCGTGTGCATCAGCACCTGGCCGCCGTTGTTGCGCACGACGTCGAGGCAGGCATCGGAGAGCTTGCCGTAGCCGCCAACGCTGAACAGGCCGCCACCGCGCACGAAGATGTCCTGCAGGCTGTAGATCGCCTCGGCTGCGTCTAGCTTGTCGACCGGCACCATGAACATGCCGTCGAGGCACAGGCTGACGATGAAGGCGTACAGCGACTGCGGCAGGTCGGCGGCCTTGATGAAGCTGTCGAAGTCGGTCCCGTCGTAGCTGTCGATCACTTCGGGCGGCATGGCCATCAGCGTGCCGAAGAAGGTCATCGCCTTCTCGAAATCCTCCATGCCGATGCCGAGCCAGCCGAACAGCGACACGGGATCGACGCTGCCATCCATCTTCGGCATCGGTTCATACTTCCCTTCCGGCGTCTTGTAGAAGCTGCCAGCTTCGGACGGCGTCAGCGTGACCTTGTCGCCGATGCCCAGCGCATCGACGAGCATCTGGCACTTGTTCTCCTGCACCGGCGCGCCCATCACCGGCCAGGCCGAATAGGTGAAGCCCTTCTTGTTGAGCGTCATCGCCTTGCCGCCGGTGAGGTTGTTCTTTTCCACCAGCAGCACCTTGAAACCGCGCTTGGCGAGCAGGGCGGCGCAGGCGGAGCCGCCGAAGCCGGCGCCGATGACGATGGCGTCATGAGTATTCGTGGTCATTTGCGTAACCTTTCGGGGAAGAGTCGAGCGTGGGAGCAAAGAAACGGGAGTTTGCGGGCTACGACCGGGCGTGGCAAGCATGTTTCCCCAAATTGGGGAATTTGCATCGGGCGCCCGGACGGTTTCGTCAGTGCACCGGGTCGTTAGCCAAACCCAGGCGGGAAGCGACGGCTTGCAGGCGCTTGTCGCGCGTCCAGAGAACCGAGCCGGCGGCGAGCTTCGTCGCGGCCAGCAAATGTGCGTCGATATAGCCGATACCCAGTCCGGACAAGCTGTGCCGATCAATGAACTGCAGCATCTCTTCGTCGGTGGCGACAGATGTCTTGGGCAACTCCTGAAGCAAACCGATCACGGTGGGGCGATTCTTCAAGTTGCCCAGCGCCAGTTCGCCGATCACGAACGGATGCACAAGCACCTGCCCGGCTTCCAGCAGGCGCGACAGCGCCGCGTCGCGCGCGCGCAAGTGATCAATCCAGACCGAGGTGTCGACGACGATCATGCGGCCTTGGGGCGTCGGCGCGGAACGTCCTTGAGTTGCGGCTCGGAACCGCCGAGCAACGCCAGTCGTTTGGCGCTTTCGCGCTGAATCAAGGCTTGCAGCGCTTCGCGCACCAAAGCGGTTTTTTCCGATAGTCCGGAAAGTGCCTGGGCTTTGGCGAGCAATTCATCGTCGAGGGCCAGTGTCGTGCGCATCGGCATCTCCATTAACAAGATGCCCAAGTATAGCATCAGTTGATGCTATAAATGATGCGCCATCTGCCGTCGAACATGTCAAACAGGCACGTCAGTCCTTGTTGACCGTCGCCGCGTCGAGGAAGGCTGGCTTTTCGCCGCCGCCGTGGACCAGCAGGTTGGTGCCGCTGACGTAGGCAGCCCAGGGCGAAGCCATGAACATGCAGGCGTTGGCGATGTCCTCGCCTTCGCCCATGCGGCCGAGCGGGATGGTCGCGGCGACCGAGGCCAGGCCGGCTTCGTCGCCGTAGTGCATGTCGGACTTCTCGGTGCGGATCAGGCCGGGGCTGACGGTGACGACGCGCACTTTGGGCGCCCATTCGACGGCCAGGCTGCTGACGAGATTCAGCACGCCGGCCTTGGCCGCGCCGTAGGCAGCGGTGCCGGGCGAGGGACGCAACGCCGAAACGCTGCCGATGAATTCGATGACGCCGCCTTCCGGCTGCTTCTGCATGATGGCGTTGGCGAGCTGCGCCATGTGCAGCGGCGCCAGCAGGTTGAGGCGGATGATGCTTTCATGGAAGCGCGGCGAGGCCGTCGCCGCGTCGGCGTTCGGGCTGCCGCCGGCGTTGTTGATGAGCACGTCGAGCCGGCCGTACTTGGCGACGATCTGGTCGAAGAAGGTCTTGACCGCTTCGGCATCGCGCACGTCGATGGGGAAAAATTCCGCCTCTGCGGCGCCGGCCTTGACCGGCGTTTCCGGCGCCGTGCGCCCGCAGATGACGACCCTGGCGCCGGCCTTGAGGAAAGCCTCGGTAATGCCACGGCCGATGCCCTTGCCGCCGCCGGTGACCAAGACAACCCGATTCGAGAAATCAAAAGACATGTTGTGCCTCATAGTGCCTGGATATTTGCGATAATCTACGGGATTCGCCGGCGGTTCACGTCGTCTGAACGGACGATGGTGCGCCGGCAGCAGAATTCTTCCATTACAACCAATATCGAGGAACAGGCATGGCCATTGAAATGAAGGAGTCCTTCCAGGTCGCCGCACCGATCGACAAGGTGTGGGATTTCATGATGAAGCCGGAGTCGGTCGTGGCCTGCATGCCCGGCGCGGGCCTCAAGGAAATCGTCGATCCAAAGAAGTTCATCGGCACCGTCAAGCTCAAGGTCGGCGCCGTCAGCGCGCAGTACGAAGGCACCATCACCTATGCCGAAGCCGACAAGAGCGCCTACCGCATGAAGCTGCTCGCTGAAGGCAACGAGCGCGGCGGCGGCACGGCGACCGCCACCATCGCCTGCCAGCTCGTCGAACTGGCAGGCGGCAAAGGTACCGACGTGCAGTTCGAGTCGAGCGTCGACCTGACCGGCAAGCTGATCCAGGTCGGCCGCGGCATGATCGAAGGCGTCGCCGGCCAGATCGTCAAGAAATACATCGCCAACGTGCGCAGCATGCTCGAAGTGCCGGGCGGAGAAACCGCCCCCACGGCGGCTGCCGAAGGTTCTCCGGCTGGCGCGCCGGCCGCCGCGCAGGCGACCGCTTCCGTAGCACCGCCCGCGCCGCAGAAGGAAGACTCCATCGACATGGGCTCGGTGGTCTTCAAGGTCATGTGGATGGGCATCGTCAATTTCTTCAAGCGACTGTTCGGGCGCGCCTGAAC
>CAZCPD010000028.1:3869-16126 GCA_964500425.1 uncultured Rhodocyclaceae bacterium | reverse complement strand
AAACTTCATATAGGACAAAATCCGTGATATGATTTCTCCTATATGAATTCCAGCCTGGTCATTCCGCTCAACACCACCGCCGAGCAGGCGGCGCGCCTGGAGGCATTGCAGACGGCGTTTGCCGAGGTCTGCAATGCCCTGGCGCCGATCGTGCGGGAAAAGCACTGCTGGCATCGGGTCACCCTTCATCATCTGACCTACCATGCGCTGCGCGAGCGCTTCCCACGCATCGGTTCGCAGATGATCTGCAATGCCATCTATTCGGTATGCCGCACCAGCCGTCAGGTGTACCAGCATCCCCGCAGCCCGTTCAACGTGGCGAAGCATCCCGATGCGCCGCTGCCCATGATCCGCTTCGCGCCAAGCGCTCCCGTCTATTTCGACCGCCACACCCTGAGCATCAAGAACGGCAAGCTGTCGATGTATACCCTGGACGGGCGGATGCGCTTCCAGCTCGACCTCAAAGCCGAGGATCTCGACCGCTTCCAGCACGAAAAGCTGCGCGAGATCGTGCTCTCGAAATCCGCCCGGTGCTATCAGCTCGCCTTCTCCTTCCTGGCGACCGACGAGACGGGCGAGCCGCGCGAGGAAGCGGCGGATGCCAGCGCGGAACTGCCCGAATACCTGATCGTCCTGCCGGAAAGCGACGCCGCGCAAACCGCCGCGGCCAAAAGCATGCCCCGCACGCCCACGGACGCCCTTACCGCCTAGACAACCAAACGCTCGAACAGGCCAGCCCCATGACGCAAACAGCATCCAACAAACCCGGCGCCGCCAAGGATTCCGAACTCAAGTCGGCGATTCTCAAGCTGAAGCCCCAGTTCCGGCGCGCGGTCTTCTTCAGTGTGTTCACCAATCTGCTGGTGATCGTGCCGATGATCTACATGCTCGAAGTCTACGATCGAGTCGTCAACAGCGGCAGCACCATGACCCTGGCGATGGAAACGCTGGCGGTCATCGGCGCCCTGGTGGTCATGGAAATCCTCGAATGGTCGCGCACCGGTCTGCTTCAGCAGGCTGGCCTGCGCTTCGATCAGGCGACCGGCGCGCGTACCTTCAATGCCGTCTTCGAAGCCAACCTGCGCCGCCTGCCGGCTTCAACGAGCCAGGCGCTGAACGATCTGCGCGCCGTGCGCGAATTCATGGCGAGTCCCGGCATGCTCGCCATCATCGACGTGCCGCTGGCACTGCTCTACATCGTCGCGATCTTCGTCATCAGCCCGCTGATGGGCTGGATGGCGGTGTTCGGCGCACTGGTGCAGGTTGTCATCGCCTGGCTCAACGAACGCGGCACCCAGCCGCCGCTGACCGCCGCCAATCGTGCCGCGCACGACGCGCAAAACTATGCGAGCAACAGCCTGCGCAACGCCCAGGTGATCGAAGCGATGGGCATGCAGGGCAACCTGCACGGCCGCTGGATGAAGAAGCAGCGCGAATTTCTCGCCCTGCAGGCGGATGCCTCCGACAAGGCCGGTACCTTTTCCGCCGCTGCCCGCTTCGTCCAGCTGACCCAGGCTTCGCTACTGCTTGGTCTCGGCGCCTGGCTGATGATCCGCGGCGAATTTGTCGGCGGCGGCGGCCTGATGATCGTCGCCTCTTCGCTCGGCAGCCGCGTACTGGCGCCGCTCGTGCAGTTGATCGGCGCCTGGAAACACGTCGTCGGCGCTCGCGACGCCTATCACCGACTCGATTCGCTGCTCACCGCCATCCCCGAAAAGGAGCCCGGCATGACGTTGCCGCCGCCCGTGGGCGCGCTGAGTGTCGAGAATGTCATCGCCATGGCGCCGGGGGCGACCACACAAATCCTGCGCGGGGTCAGTTTCAACGTTCCTGCCGGCAAGGTCATGGCCATCGTCGGCCCGTCGGCGTCCGGCAAGTCCACGCTGGCGCGCCTGCTGATGGGCATCTGGCCGGCCGCCAGCGGCAAGGTCAGGCTCGACGGCGTTGATATTCACCCCTGGAACAAGGCCGAGCTCGGCCCGCACGTCGGCTACCTGCCGCAGGAAGTCGAACTCTTCGACGGTACCCTGGCGGAAAACATCGCCCGCTTCGGCGACGTCGACATGGCCAAGGTGGAGGCCGCCACGCGCGCCGTGGGTTTGCATGAAACCATTCTCGCCCTGCCGCAAGGCTATGAAACTGGCATTGGCGACGAAGGTTGTTTCCTTTCCGGCGGGCAGCGGCAGCGTGTCGGACTGGCCCGCGCCATCTACGGTAACCCGCGTTTCATCGTCCTCGACGAGCCCAACTCCAGCCTCGACGAGGCGGGGGAACAGGCGCTGGTGCAGACCATCCTCGGCCTCAAGGCAATGGGAACCACCGTCATCGTCATCACCCACCGCACCAACGTCCTGGCGGCCGTCGATCTCATGCTGATCCTCCACGAAGGCCAGGTGAAGGCGGCCGGCCCGCGCGACGAAGTGCTCGCCGCGCTCCAGCGCAGCGCGCAGGCCGCTGCCGCCCCCGCGGTAGCGCCCCGTCCCGCCGCTGCCTGACCGACAACCGAACGACAGGTCCACGATCATGAACAAACCCGCCTTCTTCCAGCGCAGCGAACTCGCCGGCGTCCTGTGGGATTTCCGTCGCGAATTCTTCGTCTGCATGATCTTCACCGCGGTCATCAACCTGCTGATGCTGACCCCGACGATCTACATGCTCCAGGTTTTCGACCGCGTGTTCATCAGCGGCAGTGATTTCACCCTCGGCGCGCTGACTCTCGTCATGCTGTTCTTCTTCGCCGTGATGGCCTTCTCGGACTGGTCGCGCGCGCGACTGCTCGTGCGCGTCGGCGTGCGGCTCGATGAGGCGCTCAATTCGCGGATTTTCGGTGCGAGTTTCGAGTCCCATCTCAAGCAGCTCGGCCGCAATCCCGCCCAAGCCTTCAATGATCTCACCACCGTCCGACAATTCCTTACCGGCCAGGGGCTGTTTGCATTTCTCGATCTGCCCTGGACGCCGATCTACATCGGCGTGCTCTTCCTGCTGCATCCATGGCTCGGCGTCATCGGTATCGTGTTCTCCTTGCTGCTGGTCGGCATCGCCTTTCTCAGCCATCGACTGAGCACCGCGCGCCTCGAAATGGCGGCGGAAGCCGGCATCGACGTCACCGGATACCTTCACAGCAAGCTGAAGAACACGCAGGTCATCGAATCCATGGGCATGCTCGACAGCCTGCGCCAACGCTGGCAGACACGCCATCGCCGGCATCTCGCGCTCAATCACGATGCCCAGGACATGGCGACCCGGCTACAGGCCTTCACCAAATTCGTCCGCCTCACCCAGCAGTCTCTGGGCCTGGCGGCCGGCGCCATCCTCGTGATCCAGGGCGACATCACGCCGGGTGCGATGATCGCCGTGAATGCACTTCTCAGCCGCGCCACCGCGCCAATCGACCAGATGGTCGGCGCCTGGAAGTCGACCCTCGCGGCGCGCAAGGCCTTCCTGCGCATGGAAACCTTGCTCGCCGAAAGCCCGCAGCGCGACAGCGGTCTCGTGCATGGCGCCCCGCAAGGCCACATGCGCCTCGAAAATCTCGTCGCCACCGCACCAAGCCGCACCGAGCCGATCCTGAAGAACCTCAGTGCCGACTTTCCCGCTGGCGAAACCGTCGTCATCATCGGTCCTTCCGGCTCCGGCAAATCCACCCTGGCGCGCGCGCTGGTCGGCATCTGGCCGAATGTCGAAGGCCGGGTGCTGATCGACGGCGAAGCCATCCAGAGCTGGAATCGCGACGAGCTGGGGCCCTACATCGGCTATTTGCCGCAGGACATCGAGCTCTTCGAAGGCACCATCGCCGAAAACATCGCGCGCTTCGGACCGCTCGATTCCAACAAGATCATCGCGGCCGCCCAGCGAGCTGGCGTGCATGAGATGATCCTGCGCTTCCCGCGCGGTTACGACACCTCGATGGGCGAAGCTGGCAGCATGCTCTCCGGCGGCCAGCGCCAGCGCATCGGCCTGGCGCGGGCAATGTACGACAACCCCGCCGTCATCGTGCTCGACGAACCCAACTCCAACCTCGACGACGCCGGCGAAGCCGCCCTGGTCAAGGCCGTCAGGGAACTCAAGCAGCAGGGACGCACGGTGTTTCTTGTCACACACCGCATGAGCATCGTCGGGCTGGCCGACCGCATCCTCACGCTCAATGACGGTCGCATTCAGCACCTCGGTGCGCGTCAGGAAGTGCTCGCCGCCCTCAAGCCGAAACCCGCCAACGACGGCGGCGGAGGCGCCCCGGCCCCGCAACCGGCCTGACCCGTCGGCGCCACAGAATTTCTCCAAAGAACCTGATCCAGGATACCGAACATGGCACTCCAGAACGCAATGAAGAACAAGCTCACCCAGGCCGCCCGCCCTAATCCCGCCGCCCTCGAAGGCGAGGCCGCCCTGCCGACCGACACCGGCCGCGCCACGCGCATCGGCCTATGGACACTCGGCCTCGGTTTCGGCGGCTTCCTGCTCTGGGCGGCTTTTGCCCCGCTCGATGAAGGCGTTCCCGCGCAGGCCATCGTTTCCATCGAAACCAAACGCAAGGCCGTGCAGCATCTCAGCGGCGGCATCATCAAGAACGTTTTCGTCAAGGAAGGCCAGCTCGTCAAGCAGGGCGAACCGCTCGCCAACCTGGACGACGCCGTTACCCGCGCCAACTACGAATCGATCCGCCAGCATTACTTCACCCTGCGCGCCACCGAAGGCCGGCTGCTCGCCGAACAGGCCGGACGTGGCCAGATCGAATTCCACCCGGATCTCGTCAAGGTCGCCAGCGACCCCTACATCCAGCAGACCACCGAACAGCAAAAGCAGCTGATCCAGTCGCGGCAGGGCGCCTTGCAAGCCGATCTCAACGTCATCAAGCAATCCATTGAAGGCCTGGAGGCGACGATACAGGGCGCGGCCGGCATGCTCGACGCCCGCCGCCGTCAGCTGCAATTCCTGCAGGAAGAACTCGCCGGCATCCGCGATCTGGTCAAGGAGGGCTACGCGCCGCGCAACCGCCAGCTGGAGCTCGAGCGGGAGAGCGCCCAGACGCAAGGCGCCATTGCCGACTTGCAGGGGAACATCCTGCGCAGTCAGCGCAACATCGCCGAGCTCAAGATGCGCGGCATCCAGCGCACGCAGGAATACCGCAAGGAAGTCGACACCCAGCTCGCCGACATCCGCCGCGAAGTGCAGGCGGATGCCGACAAGTTCAAGGCCGTGACGGATGATCTCGATCGCATGGTGATCCGTGCTCCGGCCGAAGGCCAGGTGGTCGGACTGGCGGTGCAGCACGTCGGCGCGGTGCTCGCGCCCGGGCAGAAGCTGGCCGACGTCGTGCCCCAGAACGAAACCCTGATCCTTGAAGCCCGTGTCCCGCCCAATCTGATCGACAAGGTGCATGCCGGACTGGCCGTCGACACGCGCTTCTCGGCCTTCGCCAACAGCCCGGCGCTGGTCGTGCAAGGCAAGGTCGATAGTATTTCCGCCGATCTGCTCACCGATCCGCAGATCAACCAGTCCTATTTTCTGGCGCGCGTCTCGATCACGCCCGAAGGCATGAAGCAGCTCGGCAATCGCCAGATGCAGGCCGGCATGCCCGCGGAAATCATCGTCAAGACCGGCGAACGCTCGCTGCTCACTTACCTGCTGCACCCGCTCGTCAAGCGCGTCGCCGCGTCGATGAAAGAGGAGTGAGCCGGCGATGAAAACACGCACCCCGCTTGCCAGGACGCTGCTCGCCGCACTATTCGCGGCGGCGGTGGCCTCACCCGCGCAGGCCATAGACCTGCTGCAAGGCTATCGACTGGCGATCCAGAACGACGCCAGGTACCAGGCCGCACGCGCCGAAGCCGCTGCCGCGCGCGAAGCCGAACCACAGGCGCTGGCGCAACTGCTCCCGAACCTCTCGGCCAACCTGCTCCGCAGCGACAAGACGTCGGGCGTCTGGACGCCCGGGTTCGCCGGGGGCTCGATCCATCGTCGCCAGGACTACATCAGCACGAACTACGCCCTCACCCTGCGCCAGCCGCTCTACCGGCGTTTCAATTTCGTCAGCTATCAGCAGGCCCAGGCCCAGGTCGTCAGCGCCGAGGCCAATCTCGACCGGAACCTCCAGGACCTGCTGGTGCGGCTCTCCGGCGCCTATTTCGATGCCATGATGGCCGAAGACCAGCTCAACCTGGTGCTGTCCCAGAAGGAGGCCTACGTCGCCCAGCTGCAGTCGGCGAAACGCCGCTTCGAAGCCGGCCAGGGCACGCGCACCGACATCGACGATGCGCAGGCGCGCTACGACATGGCGCTGGCCCAGGAGCTCGAAGCCGTACAGAACGTCGATTACCAGCGGCGACAGTTGCAGATCATCATCAACCAGCCGGTGCACCAGCTCGCCGCACTGGCGCCGACGCGCATCGAACTCGTCGCCCCCTATCCCGCCGATCCCGAAGAGTGGGTGCGGCGAGGCGAGGAAATCAATGCCGAGCTGCGCAGCATGCGCGCCAACATCGAAGCCGCCGAGCGCGAGGTCGCCAAGGCCGGCGCCGGACATCACCCGACCGTTGATCTCATCGCCCAACGCAGTCGCACGCAGAGTGACAGCGAGACATCCATCAACCAGGGCTATCTGACCAACAGCGTCGGCCTGCAGGTCAACATCCCGCTGTTCGCTGGCGGTTACAACAGCTCCCAGGTGCGACAGGCCGAGGCCCTGCTCGACAAGACGCGACAGCAATACGAAGCGCGCCGGCGCGAAATCGACCAGGCGATCCGCAAGGAATTCCAGAACGTCGCCCAGGGCGTGCTCAAGGTCAGGGCGCAGGAGCAGGCCGAGCGCTCCGCCGATCAGGCCGTCTTCTCCAACCAGAAAGGCTTTCAGGCCGGCACGCGCACCCTGGTCGATATCCTCAATGCCCAGCAACAGCGCATGAACGTTCGACGCGACCTCGCCAACGCCCGTCACCAGTACATCCTTGCCCGCATCAAATTGCAAGGACTGGTCGGCGCGCTCACCGAAACCGAGCTCACCACGGTCAACCAGTGGCTGGACAAGAGCGGCCGCGACCCCGAACCCGAGGTCGCCCCCCCGGCGCCCCCCACCGAAGCACAAGACGTCCCGCCCGCTCCCGCCGCCCAGACCAGCGCCCTGCTCGATCCGCAACGCCAGTTCGAACGCCGGCGCCGCGAATTGCGCTTCCACGTCACGGCGCGCAACTGCGCCCCCGGCGCCACGCCCGCCAGCCCCTTCGCCGCGCCCGAAAGGACGGCGCTGCGCTATCCGCTCATCGAACGCTGCCCGGCGGGCGACGAGCACAACGTCTGACCGATAACCATGACGTCCCTCTTCCCTCGCGGGAGGGGTTGTGGGGGTGCGGGGGCTGCGTCGCCCCCCTCACCCTGTCCCTCTCCCGCGCGGGGAGAGGGGACCTGATCTACAAGAACCGTGCTCTTCGTCTTCGGAAAAAAACCCGCAACTGACCGGGCACAGACCACGATCATGCACAGCAATGAGCCACTCGCCCGACAGGTCCGGACGCGACCCACAGGCCGCAACGCCGGCGCTGCGCTTCCCGCTCAGCGAACAACGCGCACAACGCAGACCGATGGCCGCTACTCCCCCCCTCGTGGACTATCGTATGCACACATTTCGCAAGTGGCTGATTTACCCCCCCCTCACCCGCTTGCGGGAGAGGGGTCGGGGGAGAGGGGACGTGATCTGCAAGAACCGTGCTCTTCGGAAAACCGCAGAATGCTGGGGGGGCGCCAACCACGGGTGTGAAAGACCCAGCCCGAAGGCTGTCAAGTCGTTCAGCACAACCTCAATGCACCACCAGCGCTGGCGACGTGCTCGATGCCGCCACCTCGGCCTTCCCCTGCGCCAGCCATTCCGGCACCGGAATCGCGTCGGCCCAGCCCGCTTGGCGAGCATGCGCCACCAGGCGCTCCATGAACCAGTGCAGCTCACGAGTTCGGAAAATCAGCCGCCCGACTTCGGCGTCGTCGGTGAAAAACACCATCGACGCCATGCCCTCCGGTGCGTAACTGGCATCGACCCGCGTCGGCAGTCGCACCGGCAGTTCATCAGGAACCGGGGGCGCCCGCGGAGCATCGACTTGAGCGTTCCTGACCTGCATGACCGCGCGGGCATGTTTCATCGACAGCAGCTCATCCTGCAATCCCGCCTTCGCCAGACGCGCATCGCCCTGCGATTTCTGCACCTGACGCGACAATGCCGCCAACAGGCCAAACGTGAAGCGCCGGGTCAGATGCAGGATAAACGCCGAATCAGGCAAACGCACGACGACGGCAATCCGATCCTGGATCGAATCGTACTTGACGGTAACTGTCTGGGAGCACATGGGAGCAATCCGACCGGCCAAAAGCTGAAATTATCCTGGAAACCGCAGGTGACCGCTTGCCATGATCTTGAACTCCGCTGCTGGCATGGGTTGCGGGCCATGAACGGTGCTTCGGCCTCTTTGGCCATCATGACAATTCGCCAGTGGGTGTGACGTAATTCACAGACGATAGAGCTTCGCCCAGCTAAAGTTTCCCTTCGGCCGGCCGTTTAAACAATCATCGCCGGTTTGTAGATCAAGAGGAGGACGACATGCAACGCCTAGCCCTGGCATCTCACCGTGCAACCAAGGTCCCTGCCCCCCGCGAACGCCAGAGCCTGGTGCCGCAACTGCGCAATCTCGCCGACCAGCTGGTCGCCGCAATCCAGGCCGGCCAGATGATTCAGGCGCGCAAACTGGCCCGCCAGCACATCCTGCCGCCGATCGCCTGGGGCTTCCTCGCCTCCTGCCTGCAGAAGAGAGCGGTCCCCGCCGACGTCATCGAAGGCGTGCTTTCCTGACACAGGGGCCCGCGACGAAACGACGTGGGCCATGCCATTACTCAAGATTCTGGATCTGCTCGCGCATCTGCTCGATCAGCAGCTTCATTTCCAGCGCGGCGGCGGTGATGTCCGCCGATACCGATTTCGATGAAAGCGTGTTGGCCTCGCGGTTGAGTTCCTGCATCAGGAAATCCAGCCGCTTGCCAACGGCCCCGCCCTTGTGCAACACCCTTTCCAGTTCCGACAGATGCGCATTCAGCCGCGTCAGTTCCTCGGCCACGTCGATGCGCGCGGCGTACACGCCGATTTCCTGGCGGATGCGCTCCTCGTCGAGGTTGGCGACGGCTTCGCGCAGCTTGGCCGCCAGACGATCCTGGTAGTCGCTCAAGGCGCGCGGCAGCAACGGGGCAACATGGGTCACCAGTTCGCGCATGCGCACGACGCGCTCGAGGATCATCGTCACCAGCTTCCCGCCTTCGCGTGCGCGGGTCGCGACGAATTCATCGATCGCCACCGCTGCCAGGGCAAGGCACTCATTCTGCAAGACATCCTGCGAGAGTGTTTGCTCACTGATGATGCCTGGCCAGCGCAGGATGTCAGCCACCGAAAGCTGCGCGGCCTCGGGCAGAACGGCGCGCACCCGGGTTTGCAGGGCGGCCAGTTGCGTCAGCAATTCCTGGTTGGGCGCGAGTTCGCGTGAACCGCCCGTCGCCTGGCTCAGGCCGCCGCGGCATTCGAGCTTGCCGCGGCCGATGCGCGCCGCGATCAGTTCGCGCAGCGGCATTTCGAGAAAGCGCATCTCCTCGCCCATGCGGAAATTGATATCGAGATAGCGCGAGTTGACGCTCTTGAGCTCCAGATGCAGGGTCACCGGACCCAATTCGCGTTGCACTGCGGCGAAGCCGGTCATGCTGTAAATCATGATGAGAAATCCATAGTAATGAGCGTGCGCGACTTGACGAGAGCCGCTCCCGACAACGACAATGCAAGCAACAGTGTAACCTTCACACCATGCCTCCACAACTGACTCAACCGTTGCCGCCCGGCTTCCAGCTGGAAGGTTATCGCATCGATCGACAACTTTCTCACGGCGGATTCTCCATCGTCTATCTGGCGCACGACGAAAAGGGCGCACCGGTCGCGATCAAGGAATATCTGCCGCAGCGCCTCGCCGTGCGCACCGGGGCCAGCCCGGTGCCCGTCGTCAGCGACGAAAACCAGGCCGCCTTCAAGCAGGGAATGAAGAGCTTCTTTGAGGAAGGGCGAGTGCTCGCTCACCTCGATCACCCTAATGTGGTGCGAGTCCTGAATTTCTTTCGGGCCAACGAAACCGCCTATCTGGTGATGCGCTACGAGCGCGGCCGCACCTTGCAGGAACACATCCAGAAACATCCGGGCGTGCTCTCCGAAACTTTCATCCGCAACGTGTTCGCCCGCCTGCTCAACGGCCTGCGCGAAATCCACATGCACAAGCTGCTGCACCTGGACATCAAGCCGGCCAACATCTACCTGCGCATGGACGGTCATCCGGTGCTGCTCGATTTCGGCGCGACGCGCCAGGGTCTCGGCGGCGGCGATGCTTCGCTCGGCGCCGTGCACACGCCCGGCTATGCCGCGCCGGAGCAGATGGGCTCGGGCGAGGCGCAAGGTCCGTGGACCGACATCTACGCCGTCGGCGCGACGCTGTATGCCTGTCTGGCCGGCAGCACGCCGCTCTCCGCCGATCTGCGCGCCAAGGGCGAGCTCCTGATCCCCGCCCAGGAACGCTGGCGCAAGGATTACTCCCTGCAACTGCTGGAACTGATCGACTGGAGCATGAAACTGCCGATCGCCGAACGCCCGCAAAGCGTGTTCGCCCTGCAGAAAGTGCTCAACGGCGAACTGCTCGATCTCGTTGATCCGTCATGGTTCGAACCCTCGACTTCCAGCAAGCCGGAGCCGGGAGACTCCCGATGAAATTCGCGATCTTCCAGGAAAGCCGCATCGGCAAGCGCAAGGTCAATCAGGACCGGATGAATTACGCCTATACGCGCGACGCCCTGCTGATGGTCGTTGCCGACGGTATGGGCGGCCACCTGCATGGCGAGATCGCTGCGCAGATCGCCGTGCAGACGATCACCGACACCTTCAAGAATCTGGCGCGCACGACGCTCTCCGATCCCTTCCTGTTTCTCTCGCGCACACTCAGCCAGTCGCATCTGGCGATCAACAAGCACGCCGGTGAACGCGACCTGGCCGATGCGCCGCGCACCACCTGTATCGTCTGCATCATCCAGAACAACATCGCCTACTGGGCGCACGTCGGCGACTCGCGCCTCTACGCCATCCGCGACGGCCAGATACTGGCGCAGACGCGCGATCATTCGCATGTCAAGCTGCTGCTCGAACAGGGACTGATCGACGAGGCCGCCGCCGCCGTTCATCCCTCGCGCAACCTCGTTTATAGCTGCCTCGGTGGCCCGAACCCGCCGGAAATCGAGTTCTCACGCAAGACGCCGCTGCTGAAAGGCGACATCATCGCGCTCTGCACCGACGGCGCCTGGGCGCCGTTTGCCGACAACACTCTGGTCAACACGCTGGCGACGCAGACGCCGATGGACGCCGTGCCACGGCTGCTCGACCAGGCCGAAAGGAATGCCGGTTCGCACTGTGACAACCTGACGCTGATGGCCATGCAGTGGGAAAGCGCCTCCGCCGAGCCCAGCAGCCAGAACGCCGCCACGCGACCCGCGGTGCGTCCTTTCGTCAGCCAGAGCAGCCCGGCCCCCGCCAATCCCGACAGCGTCATGGCCGTGCCTGCCAGCAAGCTCAAATGACGCCGCCGCGCGGCGCCCTCCGTTTCTCCGTTCTCCCACTCCAAGCCAGACAGGAATCTGCATGAACCAGGCAGTCAGTTCAGCGCGCCCCTCCGGGCGCCAGCCCGACCAGTTGCGCGAAGTGCGCATCACCCGTAACTTCACCCGCCACGCCGAAGGCAGCGTGCTCGTCGAATTCGGCGACACGCGCGTGCTGTGCACCGCCAGCGTCGAGGAGAACGTGCCGCCCTTCCTGCGCGGCAAGGGCGAAGGCTGGGTAACCGCCGAATACGGCATGCTGCCGCGCGCCACCCACACGCGTTCGGCGCGCGAGGCTGCGAAAGGCAAGCAGAGCGGGCGCACCCAGGAAATCCAGCGCCTGATCGGCCGCAGCCTGCGCGCCATCACCGATCTCAAGGCGCTTGGCGAACGCCAGATCACCCTCGACTGCGACGTCCTGCAGGCCGACGGCGGCACGCGCACCGCCGCCATCACCGGCGCCTGCGTCGCCCTGCACGATGCGATCGATCAACTGACCGCCGCCGGCAAGCTCGCGCAGAACCCGCTGCGCGACTTCGTCGCCGCCGTGTCGGTGGGCATCGTCAACGGCGTGCCGGTGCTCGATCTCGACTCCCCGGAAGATTCGTCCT
>CAZCPD010000028.1:0-3859 GCA_964500425.1 uncultured Rhodocyclaceae bacterium | reverse complement strand
CCGGCAGCGGCGGCATCGTCGAAGTGCAGGGCACCGCCGAAGGCGTGCCGTTCACCCGCCTCGAACTCGACGCGCTGCTGCAACTGGCGCAGAACGGCATTGTCCGCCTGATTGCCGCGCAACGCGCCGCGCTTGCCAGGAATCCCAACGCCGCGGCAGCATGAAGCGGCTGATCCTCGCCAGCAATAACGCCGGCAAGCTGCGCGAATTCTCCCAGCTGCTCGCGCCGTTCGACTTCGAAGTGCTGCCGCAGGCGGCGCTGAACATCCCCGAAGCCGAGGAGCCCCACGGCACCTTTGTCGAGAACGCACTGGCCAAGGCGCGCCACGCCAGTCGCAGCGCCGGGCTGCCGGCGCTGGCCGACGACTCCGGCCTGTGCGTGAGCGCGCTCGGCGGCGCCCCCGGCGTGCTCTCGGCGCGCTACGGCGGCGAGCCGAAATCCGACGCGCGCAACAACGCGCGCCTGCTCGAAAACCTTGCCGGACAGACCGACCGCCGCGCCCATTTCGTCTGCGTGCTTGTACTGGTGCGTCATGCCGACGACCCGCAGCCGCTGATCGCCGAAGGTGAATGGCACGGCGAAATCATCAAGGCGCCGCGCGGCGTCGATGGCTTCGGCTACGACCCGCTGTTCCTCGTCCCGGAACTCGACCTGACCGCCGCCGAACTGCCCGCCGAACAGAAGAACCGCCTGAGTCACCGCGGCCAGGCCATGGCGCGACTGGCCGAGCGGCTGCGCCACATGGTCTGATGATGGCGCAATGACGCCACGCACGGTCATCCCCATTGCCTCGCCTTCCGCCCCCGCCACCGGCGGCCTGACGACGCTGCCGCCGCTGTCGCTCTACATCCACTACCCGTGGTGCGTGCGCAAGTGCCCCTATTGCGATTTCAATTCGCACGAAGCGCGCAACGACATTCCCGAGGACGCCTACGTCGCCGCACTGATCCGCGATCTCGAAAGCGCCTTGCCGCAGATCTGGGGACGGCGCGTGATCAGCATCTTCATCGGCGGCGGCACGCCCAGCCTGCTTTCGGTGCCGGCCGTCGACACGCTGCTGATGGCGTGCCGCGCGCGCCTGCCGCTGCTCTCGGACGCCGAGATCACCCTCGAAGCCAATCCCGGCACGGTCGAGGCGGAGAAGTTCGCCGGCTTCCGCGCCGCCGGCGTCAACCGGATTTCGCTCGGCATCCAGAGCCTCGACGACCGTCACCTCGCCGCGCTCGGCCGCATCCACTCGGCCGACGACGCTCGCCGCGCCATCGACCTGGCGCAGAAGCATTTCGACAACGTCAATCTCGATCTGATGTACGCGTTGCCGCAACAGACGCTCGCCGAGGCGCAACGCGACATCGAAGCCGCGGCTGCCTTCGGCACGCCGCACCTGTCGGCCTACCATCTGACGCTGGAACCGAACACGCCCTTTCACCACGCGCCGCCGCCGCTGCCCGACGACGATCTCGCCGCCGACATTCAGGAAATGGTCGAGGCCACGCTGGCCGGACGTGGCTACGAGAACTACGAAACCTCCGCCTTCGCCCGGCCGGGGCGGCGCTGCACGCACAACCTCAACTACTGGACCTTCGGCGACTATCTGGGCATCGGCGCCGGCGCTCACGGCAAGATTTCCTTTCCAAGCACCGCTCCCCTGGAACGCTCGAACCTCCCCTCCCCCTCCGGGGGAGGGGCCGGGGGAGAGGGAAGAGCTTCCAGTTCCGAGCAAAAAGCCCGTGATTCGAAGGCCCCAGGGGGCTCGCCGACCGGCATCGTCCGCGAGACGCGGCGTCGCCACCCGCGCGACTACATGGAAGCCGCCGCGCGCGGCGAGTTTGCCCAGGAGCGGCGCGACATCGATCGCGGCGAGCTGCCCTTCGAATTCATGATGAACGCCCTGCGCCTCGCCGAAGGTTTTGCGCCACCGCTGTTCGAAGCGCACACCGGCCTGCCGCTGGCGACACGCAGCGCCGCGCTACTGGAAGCGCAGCGACGCGGTCTGCTTGAAGTCAGCCCCGAACGCCTTGCGCCGACGGCGCAAGGCCGGCGCTTTCTCAACGATCTTCTGGAGATTTTTCTCGAACAGCCATGATCAGCGTCCACCATCTCGAAACTTCGCGCTCGCAACGCGTACTCTGGCTGCTCGAAGAACTCGGCCTGCCCTATCAGCTGGTGACTTACCGGCGCAACCCGATTACGCGGCTGGCGCCGCCCGAGCTGAAGGCCATACATCCACTCGGCAAGTCGCCGGTGATTGTCGATGATGGCCTGGTCGTTGCCGAATCCGGCGCGATTCTCGAATATCTCGTCGAGCGCTACGGCAGCGCCACCGCCAACGATCTCGGCTCTCTGCAACCGCAGGCCGGCTCGACGGCGCACCATCAGGCGCGCTTCTGGTTGCACTATGCCGAAGGATCGCTGATGAACTGGCTGGTGATGAAACTGGTATTCATCACCATTCCAACGCAGCCCATGCCATTTTTCGTTCGCCCCATTGCCCGCGAGATCTGCCGCCGAACTCTGCGCCAACTGGTCGATCCCAACGTCGAGGCGGCGCTGGCGTTCATGGAGTCGCATCTGCAAGGGCGCCGCTGGTTCGCCGGCGAGTCGCCGAGCATCGCCGACTTCCAGATGAGTTTCGCCGTCGAAGCCGCACTGGCCGGCATCGAGCAGAAAACCGCCGAATACCCGGCCCTGTTCGCTTATCGAGACCGGCTGCGGGCGCGTCCGGCCTGGCAGAGGGCACTGGAAAAGGGCGGCCCCGTGATCATGAGCATGGGCTGACGCCGAGCGATCAGGCGCCACCGCGTCTGCGCTGCAACGCTGCAAAGGTCAGGCAGCTTGACAGCCGTGAGCAACGATGAAAGACTCTTCCGGTCTTTTCACACAAAGTTATCGAGGAGGAGAACCCATGAAATTCAGCTTGCCCCCGCAGCTCACCGCCGCACTGATTCTGACCGCGGCCTTTTCGACGCCAGCCTTCGCGATCGAAAGCGAACAGCTCGCCAAGGACAAGATGTGCTTCCACTGCCACGAAATCAAGGGCGAGAAGCACGGCCCGGCGTTCCAGGAGATCGCGCGGCGCTTCGCCGGTCAGTCCAACGCGCGGCGCCAACTGGTCAAGGAAATCCAGGCGGGCACCTATGGCCCCGGCGTGGCGCGCCACTGGGGCAACGTGAAGATGCCGAAGGGTAGCGATCGTGTCGAGGTCAGCGAGGCCGAAGCCGAACAGCTCGTCGATTACGTCCTCAATACGAAGTAAGAGTAAGAAGAGTCAGCCGTAAGCCGAGCAGGGTCCAACAAAAAACCCGCTGTGGCGGGTTTTTTGTTGGGCGGGATCAATATGGAAACAGCGCGGCAACAGCGGCCGCCCGCTTGATTCACTCAGGCAAAGAGCGTGTCCAGGCCGCTTTCCGCCATCTCGGCGGCGCGCAGCAGCGCCTTGGCCTTGTTCTCGGTTTCCATCCACTCGTTCTCGGGAATCGAGTCAGCGACGATGCCGGCGGCCGCCTGGACGTGCAGCACACCGTCCTTGACGATGCCGGTGCGGATGGCGATGGCCAGGTCCATTTCACCCGAGAAGCTCAGGTAGCCGCAGGCCCCGCCGTACAGGCCGCGCTTGACGGGCTCCAGCTCGTCGATGATTTCCATGGCGCGCACCTTGGGCGCGCCGGTCAGCGTGCCGGCCGGGAAGGTGGCGCGGAATACGTCAAGGTTGTCGAGTCCCGGCTGCAGCAAGCCCTCGACGTTGGAGACGATATGCATGACGTGCGAGTAGCGCTCGATGACCATCTGGTCGGTCACCTTGACGCTGCCGATCTTCGCGATGCGGCCGATGTCGTTGCGCGCCAGGTCGATCAGCAT
>CAZCPD010000027.1:0-21488 GCA_964500425.1 uncultured Rhodocyclaceae bacterium | reverse complement strand
GGCCGATGTCGTTGCGCGCCAGGTCGATCAGCATGACGTGCTCGGCGCGCTCCTTCTCGTCGGCGAGCAGTTCCTTCGCCAGCGCCTGGTCCTGCTCGGGTGTCGCGCCGCGCGGTCGCGTGCCGGCGAGCGGGCGGATGGTGACCTTGCGGCCGTCCGGCGTCGCCTCCTGGCGCACGAGGATTTCCGGCGAGGCGCCGACGACCTGGAACTCGCCGAAGTCGTAGTAGTACATGTAGGGCGAAGGATTCAGCGAGCGCAGTGCGCGATACAGCGTCAGCGGCGATGCGTCGAAGGGCTTCTTGATGCGCTGGCCGATCTGCACCTGCATCATGTCGCCGTCGGCGATGTACTGCTTGGAGCGCAGCACGGCGGCGAGGTAATCGGCCTTCCTGAAATCGCGAATCGCATCGCCGCCGGGCGCGGGCCGGCTGTCGGGAATCGCCAGCGGACTGCGCAGCTGCCCCGCCAGTTCGCGCAGCCGTGCCTGGCCGCGCAGCCAGGCCTCGGGCTGGGCAGGATCGACATAGACGATCAGGTAGATCTTGCCGGCCAGGGTGTCGACGACGGCGAGTTCCTCCGTTTGCAGCAGCAGCACGTCGGGCATGCCGATTTCATCGGGCTTGTCGAAATGGGCAAGTTTGGATTCGACGTAGCGGATCGCGTCGTAGCCGAAGTAGCCGGCCAGGCCGCCGCAGAAGCGCGGGAAGCCTTCCGGCACATGCACCTTGAAACGCGCCTGGTACTCGGCGAGAAAATCGAGCGGATTGCCTTCGGAGCGCTCGACGACGACATCGTCGCGAACCACTTCGCTGGTGAAGCCGCTGGCGCGCAGCAAGGTGCGGGCGGGAAGACCGATGAAGGAATAACGCCCGAAGCGCTCGCCGCCGACAACCGATTCGAGCAAGAAGCTGTTCGGCCGGTTGGCGAGCTTGAGGTAGACCGACAGCGGCGTATCGAGATCGGCGAAGGTCTCCAGCGTCACCGGAATGCGGTTGTAACCTTCAGCGGAGAAGCGGTTGAATTCAGTTTCTTGCATGGTCTTGGCGATTTGACATTGACATGGCGCCGCGCGGACTCACGCCTGCGCAGGCGCGAGCAGCCGCGCGGCGGCTTCGAGCGAAGGGACTATAGCATCGCAGTCCGAGGCTCGCACGGCGGCGCCCTCGTTGTAGCCGTAGGGGACGCAGATGACGGGACAGCCGGCGGCGCGCGCGGCCTTCACGTCGTTGAGCGAATCGCCGATCATCAGCGCCTCGTGCGGGGCGATGCCGAAGTGTTCGCAGATGTGCAGCAGCGGAAGAGGATCGGGTTTGGCGCGCGCCAGCGTGTCGCCGCTGACGGTGAACTCGAACCAGTGATCCAGCCCGGCGGCCTCCAGCAGTGGTTGGGTAAACGCGCCGGCCTTGTTGGTGACGCAGGCCAGGCGCAGCCCGAGCGCCTGCATGGCGCGCAGCCCTTCGACGACACCCGGATAGATCACGGCCTGGCGCCCATTGCTGGCGCGGTAATGGCGGCGGAACACCTCGACCGCGTCGGCCGGCGGCTCGTCAGCGCCGAAGCAGCGCCGCACGAGATTGGCGATGCCGCGGCCGATGTAGCTGCGCACGGTGGCCAAGTCGAGGGCGGCTCGGCCGTACTCGGCAAGCATGGCGTTGGCCGCCACCGTGAGATCCTGTGCGGTGTCGAGCAGCGTGCCATCGAGGTCGAACAGCACCGCTCGTACATGGAATGCGGGAACGGCTGGCAGCGCCGCGTTCATGGCCTGCTCAAACCTTCGCCAGCTCGCCGCGCAGCGCGCCGATGATACTGTCGTAGCGGTGCGCGTCGTCCGGCTTGCCGGCGCCGAACACGGCCGAGCCGGCGACGAAGGTGTCGGCCCCGGCGCGGGCGATCTCGGCGATGTTGTCGACCTTCACGCCGCCGTCGATCTCCAGCAGGATCTTGCGGCCCGTCTTTGCCGTGTAGGCGTCGATCCTGGCGCGCGCCTGACGCAGCTTGACGAGCGTTTCCGGAATGAATGACTGGCCGCCGAAGCCGGGGTTCACGGACATCAGCAGCACCACGTCGAGGCGATCCATGACGTGGTCCATGTAGTGCAGCGGCGTCGCCGGATTGAACACCAGACCGGCCTGACAGCCGGAGTCGCGGATCAGCGCCAGCGAGCGGTCGACGTGCTCGGAGGCTTCCGGATGGAAGGTGATGATGTTGGCGCCGGCCTTGGCGAAATCCGGGATGATGCGGTCGACCGGCTTGACCATCAGATGCACGTCGATCGGCGCCTGCGTCAGAGGACGGATCGCCTCGCAGACCAACGGGCCGATGGTGAGGTTGGGCACGTAATGGTTGTCCATCACGTCGAAATGGATCCAGTCGGCGCCGGCTTTGACGACGTTCTCGACTTCCTCGCCGAGCTTGGCGAAGTTGGCGGAGAGCAGGCTCGGGGCGATGCGGTATTGGGGGCTCATGGGACTTCCTGACGGTGGCGCTTTGAAGAGCCGCCAATTTTAACCGAGCCGCGCTGCAATGCCCGGAAATGAAACGGATTCCCCGCCGAGTTAGCGGCTTCGGTCCGGAGGTATTTCGTGTGCAATGCCGGGATGGCCGAAAGCAAGAAATACGAAATCACGGTGAACGTCAGCACACAGTTCCTCCCGGACCAGTCCGATCAGGCGGCGGGACGTTATGTCTTCGCCTATACCGTTGACATCCGCAACACCGGCACCGTCGCCGCACAGCTGATCAGCCGCCACTGGGTCATCACCGATGCCGAAGCCAGCGTGCAGGAAGTGCGCGGCCTCGGCGTCGTCGGTCACCAGCCGCTGCTGCAACCGGGCCAGAATTTCGAATACACCAGCGGCTGCGCCCTGACCACGCCGGTCGGCACCATGAAGGGCAGCTACCAGATGACGGCCGAGGACGGCACCAGCTTCGAAGCGACCATCGCCGAGTTCGTCCTCTCGGTGCCGCGTGTCCTGCACTGAGCTGAGACAGCCCCGCAATCGCGGAAGGTGATCGCAGGGTATCCCTTGAGGGACGTTCTGCTTTTCCGCCTTACGCCGCCGGCTTGTCCAACGCGCGCCGCAGTGCCGCCACCAGTTCCCGCGCCACTTCCGGATTGCCGATGTAGGCCGTCGGGCTGACGCGCTCGACCTTGCCGCGATAGCGCGCGACGATCTGGCGCGCGACTTCCTCCGGCGAGCCGACGAGCGCCACGGCGTTCAGCACCTCGTCGTCGACACACGCGCCGATCTCGTCCCAGCGGCCCTGCTTGGTCAACGTGTTGAGCTCTTCCTGCAGCGCGCCGCGGCCGATGGATTCGAGCACCGGGCGGTAGGCCGGCGTCGAGCCGTAGAAGCCGATCTGGCTGCGCATCTGGCCGATCGCGCCGTCCAGCTCGTCCGGCGTGCGACCGCAGGCGACCAGCAGTTGCGCCGAGACTTCGAGGTCGGCGCGCGCCCTCCCGCTCCGCGAGGCACCCTTGAGCAGCGCGGGCATGGCCAGCTCGTCGAGATAGGCGGCGGAATGGAAGGGATGGATCAGCAGCCCGTCGGCCACCTCGCCGGCCGCTTCGACCATCGCCGGACCGACGCCAGCAACCAGAATGCGCGGCGGACCATAGGGGTTCGGCCCCGGCGTCAACAGCGGCGGCATCAGCGTGTGGGTGTAGAACTCGCCGCGAAAGTCGAGCAGCGCGCCTTCATTCCAGTTGCGCCAGATCGCCTTCACCGCCAGCACGAATTCGCGCATGCGCGCCGCCGGCGCTGACCACGGCATCGAGAAACGCTTCTCGATGTGGGGGCGAATCTGCGAGCCCAGCCCGAGGACGAAGCGTCCCTGCGACATCTGCTGCAACTCGTTGCCGAGCTGGGCGACGATCATCGGATTGCGCGCGAAGGCGACCGCGATGGCGGTGATCAGCTGCAAGCGCTCGGTATGCTCGGCGGCGATGGCGAGCGGAAAGAACGGATCGTTGGGGCCGTCGAACGTATAGGCGCCGTCATAGCCGTCGGCTTCCAGCGCCGGGGCCAGTTCGCGCGCCTGAAGGGCATTGGGCGCAAGCAGGGGAGCATCGATCTTCATGGTTTTCTCCTTCAGCGCCAGCCGCGCTGGGCCATGTCCGAGAGCACCAGCTCGGCCACCAGCGAGTTGGTATAGGGCGTCGGATGCACGGTATCGGCGAAGGCGTAGCGGCTGACGTCGCCGGTCATGGTGTTGGCCGTGCTGCAGGTGATCGACGAGCCAAGCAGGTTGGGCGCCGGCTGGGTCAGGTCGCAGGCCGTATCGGTGAAGTTGCTGAAGCCGTAGGCTGTCGGATTCGCGGCCCAGGCGCCGAAGCGGTCGAACAGGTCGACCTGCAGGATGCGGCCGCTGCGCTCATCCGCCAGACCGGCGGCGAGCTTGTCGTTGAAGGCGTTCATCATCGCCGCGATGGCGGCCTGGACGGTCGCCGACTGGCTGCGCATCGAAGGCGACTTGCTGGCGTCGGGCAGGTTCAGCACCACCACCTGGCGCGCGCCCTTGCCGACGATGTCCGCCTTGATCAGCGCCGCCAGCTCGCTGCCGGCCAGCGCCATCGCGGCGATGTGGGTCGGCGCAAGACGCGCCACCGCATTGTCGATCGCGCCGGGGATGCAGTTGCTGCCCGTCGCATCGACCGGCACGCAGGCGCCGCCGAGGATGTCGCTGGCAACCTGCTGCTGCAAGCCGGCAATCACCCCCGCAATCAGCGCATCCGACTGCCAGATGAAATCGCCGCCGCCGCCGAAGACGAAGACCACCTCGGCGCCGGAGAAACTGCCGCCGACCCTGGCCAGGTGATTGCGGATCTGCGCGACGACAGGCACCGTCAGATAACCGAGCTGCGGCTCGACGGCCTTGTTGTGCGGACCGATGGCCTCGGTGACGCGTGCGGCGCCCTGCGCATAGCTCGTGCACTCGGGATGGTCGGTGATCGGTGCGTAGAAGCCCAGCGCCGGATCGCCTTCGAGACCGGTTTGCGCGGCGCACGGCCTCGGCTGGCCGAGTTGTGCGGCGACCAGCTCGCTCCAGTTCTGCGCGCTGGCGGGTATGCTATTCACCGTGAACTTGCCGCCATGCGCCGCGGCAACCGCCCCGACCGCATAGCTGCCGACATCCGAAAGACTGTCGCCGAACACCACCTGGCTGGAGTAGCGGCGCCCCGTATCGTCGTCGTTGTCGAATACGCAGCCGCCGAGCAGCGTGGCGGCAAGCAGCAGTGGCGTGAATCTGGCGTAGCCGGCGAGGCGGCGCGTTACATTCATAATGGCTATCCTGGCAGGTGCGTGCGCAAAGCCTGCATCCTATCCGCAAAGCCGGAGTCGGCGCAATCCGACGCACATCCGGCACACGTTCGCCACGCAATTTGCCGGAGAGCAAGCAACGACGCCACTCTCCACGGGGTTGGCGCCAGGAGCCAGCATTGGCGCGGCTCTCCGGGTAACACGCGGCGCGCCACTATCGGCCGCCGCCGGCGAGCGGCGCCGCCAGTTACTTGCCGACGTTGATGAAGGGCACGGCGCCGCCCGTGACGTTCGGCAGCACGCCATTCCACTTCTCGATCGCCTTGCGCTGGTTCTCGATCTCGCGCAGGCGGATCAACTCGACGGTCACCTGCTGCTTCTGCAGGGCGAGCGACTCGGCCTCGGCCTTGGCCGACGCCACCTTCTGTTCGGCCTCGACGCGAATGCGCGCAAGGTCGCGCTCCGCCTTGAGCTTCAACTGCTCCGCCGTGGTCTTGGCTTCGATCGCCTCGTTGAAGCTCTTCGAGAAGGCGAAATTGACGATCGAGAACTCGTCGACGACGACGCCATGCTTGCCGAGGCGTTCGCCCAGCAGCGACTTGATGCGCTCGCGCACCTCAGGCCGCTTCGAGATCAGCTCCTCGGCCGTATATTGCGCCGTCGCCGCCTTCACCGCTTCCTGCACGGCGGGCACGATGATGCGCTCGCCCACCGACTGGCCGAGTTCGCGGAACACCACGGCGGCCTGCTCCGGCTGAACGTGGTAATTGAGCGCGACGCGGGTATTCACCGACTGCATGTCCTTCGAGGCGGCATCCCCCTCCCCTTCGCCCTTCTGGATGCGCACGTCGATCATGTGCATGTGCTGAACGACCGGGATCACGAAATGGATGCCTTCGCCAAACACCTCGTCCGATACCTTGCCGAACGTCGTCAGCACGCCGCGCGTGCCGGGGCCAACGATGGCGAACGGCGCCACCCAGTAGAGCAGTAGCAAGGCGACAACGACGAGGGCAATCTTGCGGCCGGCGCTCGCGGCGCCGGTCGAGGTGTTCTGGTTGACGATCATGATCGAGTCTTCCTCCGTTTGTCATGGGGCAATCCGGCAGGATTATGCCGTGGAATGCACAGCGACGTGGCCTGGAGAGCAAGCATGGATGCGGCTCTCCAGGGTGCCATGCGGAGAACAAGGATAGGCGCGGCGGTCAGGCCTATGCCCGGCGCGAACCATCCGCCCTACCGACCGTTCACCTCTCCGCCCCCACCCCCGCGCCATGCGCCTGCAGGTCGGCGTGGTATGAGGAGCGCACCATCGGCGCACTGGCGGCGTGGGCGAAGCCCATGGCCGTGGCTTCGCGGGCGTACATGGCGAAGACGTCGGGATGCACGTAGCGCAGCACCGGCAGGTGGTGGCCGGACGGCGCGAGGTACTGGCCGATGGTCAGCATCTCGACGTCATGGGCGCGCAGGTCGCGCATCACGGCCAGGATTTCTTCGTCGGTCTCGCCGAGGCCGACCATCAGGCCGGACTTGGTCGGCACCTTGGGATTGCGCGCCTTGAAGGCTTTCAGCAGCGCCAGCGAATGCGCGTAGTCGGCGCCGGGGCGCGCCTGCTTGTAGAGGCGCGGCACGGTTTCGAGGTTGTGGTTGAAGACGTCGGGCGGCGTGGCGGTGAGGATGTCGAGCGCGATGTCCATGCGGCCGCGGAAGTCCGGCACCAGCACTTCGATGGTGGTCTGCGGCGACAGCGTGCGGACTGTGGCGATGCAGTCGGCGAAGTGCTGGGCGCCGCCGTCGCGCAGGTCGTCGCGGTCGACGCTGGTGATGACGACGTACTTGAGCTTGAGCGCGGCGATGGTTTCGGCGAGCTGCTGCGGTTCCTTGGGATCGGGCGGCAGCGGCTTGCCGTGGCCGACGTCGCAGAACGGGCAGCGGCGCGTGCACAGGTCGCCAAGAATCATGAAGGTGGCCGTGCCCTTGCCGAAGCATTCGCCGATGTTGGGGCAGGAGGCTTCCTCGCAGACGGTGTGCAGCGCCTGCTCGCGCAGGATGCTTTTCACTTCGTTGAAGCGCGAGGCGTCGGAACCGGCCTTGACGCGGATCCACGACGGCTTCTTGAGTCGCTCGACGGGGACGATCTTGATCGGGATGCGGGCGGTTTTCGCCGCCCCCTTCTGCTTTTCGCTGGTCATGGCAGTTGTGCCTGTAGATGATGGAGCAGGCGTGCGGCGACGCGCTGCATATCTGTTTCTCCGCACAGGTCGGCCATCTGCGTCACCGCCATGCCGGCGTAGCCACAGGGGTTGATCGCCGCGTACGGTGCAAGGTCCATGGCGATGTTGAGACAGAGGCCGTGGTAGCTGCGCGAGTTGCGGATGCGCAGGCCCAACGCGGCGATCTTGGCGCCGCCGACATACACGCCGGGCGCGCCGGTCTGGCGTTCGGCGGCGATGCCGTATTCGGCGAGCATGTTGATCAGCGCCTGCTCCAGGCGCGTGACCAGCTCGCGCACCTTGAGGCTACGGCGTTGCAGGTCGAGCAGCAGATAGACGACCAGCTGGCCGGGGCCGTGGTAGGTGATCTGGCCGCCGCGGTCGATCTTGACCAGTGGCACGCCGATGTCGCGCAGCAGGTGCTCGGGCTTGCCGGCCTGACCCAGGGTGAAGATCGGCGGATGCTCGCAGAGCCAGATTTCATCCGGGGTTGCGGGCGTGCGTTGCTCGGTGAAGGCCTGCATGGCGCGCCAGGTGGGTTCGTAGTCGGCGCGGCCGAGCGTGCGGATAGTTAGTGAGGCATCGGATGCAGCGTCCGTAGGAGCGGCCTCCAGGCCGCGAATGGCGTCGCACGCGGCGGATTCGCGGCCTGGAGGCCGCTCCCACAGGTGCTTTTCCTCACCCCTCACCCCTTACTCCTCACTACAAGACCACCTTCACCAACGGATGCGCGGTGAGTTCCCGGTAAGCATCGTCGAGCTGCGCCTTCGAGGTAGCGCGCACGGTGCAGGTCAGGCTCAGGTAGTTGCCCTTCGCCGAGGGACGCATCTCCATGCTGGCGGCATCGTAGTCGGGGAAGTGGCGCAGCACGACTGCCAGCACCGCCTGGGCGTAGTCGTCGCGACGCGCGCCCATGATCTTGAGCGGGAAGTCGCAGGGGAATTCGAGCAGGGTTTCGGTCTTGCTCATGGACTCAGCTGGCGCGCATCACCGCGCGCTTGAAGTCCTGATACCAGCCGAGCATCTGCGCGAACAGCGGGCCGGGGCGGCCGTTGCCGACCGGGCGGCCGTCGAGCGTAACAATGGGCAGCACTTCCTTGGTCGACGAGGTCATCCACAGTTCGTCGGCGCTGCGCACTTCTTCTTCGAGCACGTCGCGCACCTGATACGGCACGCCGTGTTGCGCCGCCAGTTCGAGGATCACGTCGTAGGTGATGCCGGGCAGCATCAGGTGATTCTTCGGCGGCGCGAGGATCACGCCGTTCTTCACTGCGAAGATGTTGGACGCCGCGCCCTCGGTGAGGAAACCGTCGCGCAGCAGCAGCGTCTCGACGCAGCCGGCTTCGATGGCGCGCTGGCGCAGCAGGCAGTTGGCGAGCAGCGAGACAGCCTTGATGTCGCAGCGATGCCAGCGGTTGTCGGCGGCGCTGACGGCGGCGATGCCCTGTTCGCGCTGCGGCGCGGGCGGCGGCAGCAACGGCTCGCTCATCATGAATACGGTCGGCGCAACGCCCTTGGGAAAGGCGTGGTTGCGCTTGGTGTCGGCGCCGCGCGTGACTTGCAGATACACCTGCTGGTCGTCGCCTTCGTTGTGGGCGACGATCTTCTCGATCAGCGTCGTCCACTCGGCGTTGCCCAGCGGGTTGGCGAGGCGGATGCCGTCGAGGCTCTTCTGCAGGCGCGCCAGATGCTCGGCGAGGCGGAACGGCCGGCGCGAATAGACGGGAATGACTTCGTAGATGCCGTCGCCGAACAGGAAGCCGCGATCCAGCACCGGCACGCGGGCTTCGGCCAGCGGCATGAATTCACCGTTCAGATAAATCATCGCAACCTCCAGTCAGGCGTGTTGTCGGGCATCAGGCCGGCGTCATTCGAACCACAAGCGCAGGGTATCCCAGGCGCGGCCGAAAATGCCGGCGACCGGCACGGCTTCCAGCGCTACCACAGGATAGTCGCCGAGCGGCTTGTCGCCAAGGAACAGTTTCAGTGTGGCGACGCGCGCGCCCGCGCCAATCGGCGCCAGCAGCGGTTGCTGGCTGATCAACTGGACCTTGAGCTGGTTACCCTGGCCCTTCGGCACCGACAGCATGAAATCGCTGGTGAATCCGGCCTTGACCGTGCCTTTGACGCCCTTGTAGACGGGCAGCTGCGAGACCACCTGGCCGCCGGTGTAGATCTTGACGCCATCGAAGTAGCGGAAGCCATGATCGAGCAGGCGCGCCGATTCGCTGGCGCGCGCCGCTTCCGAGCTGGTGCCGATGACGACCGAAAGCAGGCGGCGCGAATCGCGCTTCGCCGAGGCGATCAGGCAGTAGCCGGCGGCATCGGTGTGGCCGGTCTTGACGCCATCGACGTGCGGATCGCTCCACAGCAGGCGGTTCCGGTTGGGCTGGGTGATGTTGTTGTAGCGGAATTCCTTGATCGAATAGAGCGGGTAGAACTCGGGAAAGTCGCGGATCAGCGCTGTCGCCAGCTGCGCCAGATCGCGCGCCGTCGAATAGTGCTGCGGATCGGGCAGGCCGGTGGAATTCCTGAACTGGGTGTTCTTCAGGCCGAGGCGCTGTGCCTCGCGATTCATCAACTGCGCAAAGCCGTCTTCCGTGCCGGCGATGATCTCGGCCAGGGCGATGCAGGCGTCGTTGCCGGACTGGACGATCATGCCGCGCAGCAGCTCGTCGACCGTCACCGGCTTGTTCGGCTCGATGAACATGCGCGAGCCCTGGGTGCGCCAGGCGCGCTCGGAAACCGGCACGGTCTGGTTGAGCTTGAGCGAACCCTGCTTGATCGCGGCAAACGCCAGGTAGGCGGTCATCAGCTTGGTCAGCGAGGCCGGTTCGATCCGCTCGTCCGGGTTGGTGCTGATCAGCTCCTGACCGGAGTTGTAGTCGTAGAGGTACCAGGAGCGCGCGGCGATCGCAACCGGCGGCGCGGCCAGCTGTGCCTGGGCGGAAAGTGCGACAAACATGGCCAGGAACGGCAACAACAGGGAGAGAAAACGAAGCATGGGACGTGTCACGGAGATAAACGGGAGATTATAAGGGTTCTGCCTGTCGGCGTCGCCCCGAAGGAGGTCGGCGGACGTGCCAATCGCATAAACACGGTCTGCCGGCAGGTACTCTACTTTCGATATAGACAATTGATCTAAATGGGTTTTTTCGCAATGCGGAAAGAAAATCTCTTGCCCCGGGCAACCGTACATATGGTTACAATGTTCCAATGCGTCATATCCGTCTCCCGATCGTCGGCGTTCTTGTCCTGTTGCTTGCGGGAGGGGGCTGGCTATGGGTGAAGGAGCCGCAACCGCAACCGATCCGTATCGGCGTTCTGCATTCGCTGACTGGCCGCATGGCCCTTTACGAGCGCCCGCTGGTCGATGCCCTGCGATTCGCCGTGGAGGAAATCAACGACGCGGGCGGGTTGCTTGGTCGGCGCGTCGAAATGCGGGTGGCCGACTGCCGCTCCGACGCAGCACACTGCAGTCAGGAGGCAGAGCGTTTGATCCGCGAGGAACATGTCAGCGCCCTGTTCGGCTGCTGGGAATCGAGCTGCCGCAAGGCGGTCAGGACGGTGGTTGAACGGCAGCGCCACCTGCTCTTCTATCCTCTCGACGATGAAGGCATGGAACGCTCGGCCAATATCGCCTACCTCGGCGCGGCGCCCAATCAGCAGCTGATCCCCGCCGTACGCTGGGCGCTCGACACACTGGGCCGGCGTTTCTACCTGCTCGGCTCGGATTTCAGCGGACCCCGCACTGCTCATCTGGTGATGCGCGAAATCATCGAAGCCCACGGCGGTCAGGTGCTTGGCGAACGCCTTCTGCCGCAGGAGGCCGGCATCATCCCGCCGAGCATCGCCGCAGCCGTTGACGAACTGCGCCGTCTGCAACCCGATGTCGTCATCAACACCATCACCGGCGACGCCAACCAGGTACTGTTCGTCGCGCTCGCCGGCGCCGGCTTGAGCGCGCGCGAGCTGCCGGTGATATCCACCAGCATCGACGAAAACGGCGCCCTGGGCATGTTCGGCGATGCCATGACCGGACACTACGCGGTCTGGAGCTACTTCCAGACGCTCCCCGGAGAATCCAACCAGCGCTTCGTGACGGCCTTCCGCCGGCGTTTCGGGGACACTCGCGTCATCAGCGATCCGATGGAGGTTTCCTACGTCGGTGTAAAACTCTGGGCTCAGGCGGTGCAGAAGGTCGGTACCGATCAGCCCGGACAAGTTGGCAACGCCATTCTCAAGCAGAGCATGGCCGCACCGGAGGGTATCGTTTCGTTTCACGAGGAAAACCGCCGCTTGTGGCGCAGCGCGCATATCGGCAGGCTGGGCGCGAACCGCCAGTTCGAAATCGTCTGGTCCTCGAGTTCGCCGATCTGTCCGGAACCCTACCCGACCTATCGTTCCCGCGTCGAGTGGGATGAACGTCTGCGGGGCGTGGGGCTGCGATGATCCGCCGGAGCATCTTCGGCCGCCTGCTCGCCAGCCTGCTGCTGGCGACCTTGCTGCCGTTGATTTTTCTGCAGCAATCGTTGACCGAGCGCTTCGCCGACGAAATGCACGCCAAGATCACCAGCAATCTCGGCGCCATCGGCGACCACAAGGTCGAACAGATCCAGACCATCATCGCCCGCCAGGCGAATAACGCGACGCTGCTGGCGAGATTCCCCGCCACGCTGCAAGCCCTGAATGTTGCGGAAAGTTCAGGCGGCAGGCCGGGCCTGCTTTCCCGACACACCCGCGAATTGCGCAAGCCCTATCTGGCGAGCATTGAAAAACTGATGCAGGCGCCGGGATTTCATGATCTGTTGCTGATCACCGCCAAGGGCGAGGTCGTCCTCTCGTACCTGCAGGAAGCCGATCTCGGCACCAACCTGCTCAGCGGTCCGTACCGCAACAGCCAGCTCGCCAAGACCATTCAACAGAGCCTGCTGGCGCTGGATAGCGGCGTATCGGATTTCGAGTGGTATCCCCCTTCCAAAGGACATGCCGCCTTCATTACGGCGCCAGTGCTCGATGGCGCCAGGGTGGTGGGCGTACTTGCCATCCAGATCGCCCCCGATGCGATCCGGCAGGTTCTGAACGACAAGAAAGGGCTGGGCGAAACCGGGACGACGATGCTGGCGCAGCGCGCCGGCGATCCGCCGCGCATCCTCACATCGCTGGACGACAAGGCCGAATCCGGCCTTTTTTCCAGCAGCCTGCCCCAGCTGTCGCTTGGTCAATCGCTCCCCTTGGCGCGCGCACTCACCGGCGAAAACAGCCAGGGTGAAGCACTCGATTATCGGCAGATTCCAGTGCTGGCCGCCTGGCGTTACATGCCCGATACCCGCTGGGGCCTGGTGGTGAAGATGGATGCAAACGAGGCATTCGCTCCGGTCCGTGAGTTGCGGACGCAGGCGCACTTGATGCTGCTTGCCACCCTGGTATTGGCGACCGCCATCGCCTTCTGGCTCGGTCGGTCGATTATCCGCCCGGTGCAAGGCCTCACCAAGGCGGCCGCCAAGATCGCCGGCGGCAATCTGCATGAGCGGGTGAGGATTTCGCGCAACGATGAAATCGGCCAGTTGGCCGGCGCCTTCAACAGCATGACGGACAGCCTGGAATATGCCCAGCGCGCGTTGCAGGAAGCGCGCGACAGCCTGGAAGAAAAGGTCGTGCAGCGCACCGAAGCCCTGGAATGGGAAAAGGAGCGGATGCGCTCGGTCGTCGACAACGTGCTGAACGGCATCATTTCGTTCAACGAACAGGGCGTCATCGAATCGTTCAACAAGTCCGCCGAGCGGATTTTCGGCTACACCGCCGAAGATGCAATCGACATGAACATCGGCCAATTGATGCCGGAAGCGTTTTCCGTCGAATCCGCGGAATCGGTCAACACGCCGCTTCTGGACACTGTCGCCCAACTCAAGGCGCGAATTGGCAGTGGTCGTGAAGTGATGGCGCATCGCAAGGACGGCGCGCCCTTCCCGCTGCGCATTTCACTCTCCGAAAGCCATCTCGGCGCTCGCCACATGTTCATCGCCAGCGTGCAGGATGTCAGTGAAATCCGCAGCGCCGAAAGCACCCTGCGCCTCTATGCCAGCGTCTTCGAACATAGCGGCGAAGCCATGCTGATCTGCGCCAGCGATGGATGCATACTCGCGGCCAATCCAGCGTTCTCAGTCATGAGCGGCCATGCGGCCGAGGAGATTCTTGGCGCTGACCCGCGCAGCATGACGGCGGAGTCATCGGATTCGCCCCTCTATGAAGAAGTCAGGACTGCGCTCCGCGGCAACGGTTTCTGGCAGGGGGAGATACGCAACCGCCGCAAGGACGGCGGCGTCTATCCGAACTGGATGTCGCTTTCCGCCGTGCGCGATACCGATGGCGCAGTCCGCCATTACATCATCAGCTATCTCGACATCACCGAACGCAAGGCCGCGGAAGAGCGCATCACCCATCTGGCGCACCACGACACGCTGACCGGCCTGCTCAATCGGCTGAGTCTGACCAACCGGCTCGAACAGGCGCTGGCCACCGCGCGCCGCGAAGAGCATCAGCTGGCGGTGATGTTCATCGACATGGACCGATTCAAGACCGTCAACGACACGCTCGGCCACGCGGCAGGCGACAAGCTTCTGATCGACGTGGCTCGGCGGCTCGGCGAGATTGTGCGTGGCAGCGACATCGTCGCCCGGCTCGGCGGCGACGAATTCGTCGTCGTGCTCACGGAAGTCGAAGGCGCAACCGCGGTTGCCCGCGTCGCCGAGAAGATACTCCAGTCGCTCGGCAAGCCCTATGCCATCGGCGGGAATGAAGTCCATTCGACCCCGAGCATCGGCGTGGCCTTCTTTCCGAACGACGGCGCCGACAGCGCGACGCTGATGAAGAACACCGATACCGCGATGTATCACGCCAAGGGAAAGGGGCGCAACAACGTTCAGTTCTTCGCTCCCGAAATGAACACGCTCGCCAGCGAGCGCCTGCGTCTGGAACACCAGCTGGATATGGCGTTGAGTGAGCGCCAATTCGAACTGCATTACCAGCCGCGCCTCGACGGCGGCAGCGGCCGCTTCGTCAGTGTCGAGGCCCTGCTGCGCTGGCTCCACCCGGAAGAGGGGCTGCTGATGCCGGATCGATTCATCGACGTGGCCGAGGAAAGCGGCCTGATCCTGCCGCTCGGCGAATGGGTCATCGACGAAGCTTGCCGTCAGCTGCGCGCCTGGCGCGATCAGGGGCTACAGGGCATCGGCATGACGGTGAATGTTTCCGCACGTCAGCTCTATTCGCCGACCTTGCCAGCCCATGTGGCGCGGGTGCTGAAACGACACGGCTTGAACGGCGCCGATCTTGAGGTGGACATCAGGGAGGCGGTGTTGATGGACAATCCGGAAACCAGCATCGGCCGTTTGCGCGAACTGCGCAATCTGGGCGTGCGTCTCTCGATCGACAATTTCGGCACCAGTTCGTCTTCGCTCAACTACCTCAAGCTGATGCCTATCGACAGCCTGAACATCGACCAATCGCTGGTGCGCGACATCGACGCCGACGCCGGCGATGTCGCGATCTGCAACGCCACCATCGCCCTCGCGCATCACCTGGGTCTGCGCGTGGTCGCCGAGGGCGTGGAAACCGAAGCGCAGCGCGAATTCCTGGTCGAGAGGCAGTGCGATTTCATGCAGGGTTATCTGTTCGGTAAACCAGAGCCGGCCGCCGCCATGTCGGCGCTGATTCTGCGGCAATTGCATTGAAAGGCTGTGAAGATATCACCTCATTTGCGCCAACCCAACGTTGTTTGCGTGGGAGCGGCCTCCCGGCCGCGAATCGCTCGGTGCGCACGGCCACCATTCGCGGCCGGCAGGCCGTGACCGAAGGAAACCCCTGTGGGGCTCCCGCGGATACATGCCTTCAAGCATGGCGCTCGCGAAAAATTTTCACAACCATCTGAGCGGAAGATGGCCCGGCTATTGGCGGGCTATTGCCTGACGACCACCGGCTTGATTTCGAACATCTCGCGCAGTCGCTCGGCGACGCGCTGCGCCTCGGCCTGATCCGGCCAGGGACCAAGCTGCACCCGGTAGATTCCGGCGCGCGGTTGTACCAGCAGCTTGCCGCTCAATTCGACGCCATCGGTGATCCCCGCCTGTCCTGACAGCTCGCGGCCGAGATGAGCCTTGAAACTCTCGGCGTTGTCAGGATTGCCGAAGGCGCCGAGTTGCAGGAAAACGCCGCGCGATTCCTTCAGTTCGGGCAGCAGCGGCGCGGCCTGTCCTGCTGCCGGCACGACTTCCTGATCGACACGCTGGATCAGGTCGCCAAGCGGATCGCCGCGCTGCGCCATGGCGACAGGCGCTGGGGCAGCCGGCGACGTACTGCCAGGCAGTATGGTTTCGACTTCCAGCAGCGTGCTGCCGTTGCCGACATAGCCGAGCTTCCAGGCGGCGGCGTACGACAGGTCGATCAACCGCCCGGAATGAAACGGGCCGCGGTCATTCACACGCACCACCACCGACTTGCCATTGGCCGGATTGGTCACCCGCGCGTAGCTGGGAATCGGCAACGTCGCATGGGCCGCCGTCATGCCGAACATGTCGTAGATTTCTCCGCTCGAGGTGCGCTGGCCATGAAACTTGCGTCCGTACCAGCTACCGATACCCTGCGCCTTGTAGGGCGTTACGGCGGTCAGCGGCACATACTGTCGGTTGAAGACCACATACGGCCGGTTGGCGAAGCGATGCGGCTGTTCGAGCCTGGGTTCGGCATCGGGAATCGCCGCGAGCATCTCCGGTGTCGGTTGGTTGTCGCCCGGACCATCGTCGAGATAGTAGCCGCCGCCTCGTTTCGGCGGCGCTGCCGGTCGCGCCGCAGCGGAAGCCGGCCTGGCCGATTCGCTCGGCGATGCGCGATCGACCACCGGCCGACGCGGCCGGTCGGTGCAGGCGGAAAGCGCCACGGCAGTCATGGCGATGGTAATGAAGACGCCCTTCACTTCTGCAACAGCATGCGATGCTTATGGATGCTCATCAGGATGCCGATCCCCAACGACAGGGTTACCAGCGCCGTCCCGCCGTAACTGATGAAAGGCAGGGGTACGCCGACCACGGGCAGGATCCCGCTGACCATGCCCATGTTGACGAAAGCGTAGGTGAAGAAAATCATCGTGATGCTGCCGGCGAGCAGCCGCGTAAACAGCGTCGGCGCATTCGCGGCGATCATCATGCAGCGGCCGATCAACAATACATACATCAGCAGCAATACCGAATTGCCGACCAGTCCGAACTCTTCCGACATCACGGCGAAGATGAAGTCGGTGTGGCGCTCGGGGAGGAATTCCAGCTGGGTCTGGCTGCCTTGATGCCAGCCTTTGCCGAGTGCCCCACCGGAACCGATGGCAATGGTCGACTGTATGATGTGGAACCCCTTGCCGAGTGGATCGGCTTCGGGATTGAACAGCGTCATGATGCGATCGCGCTGATAATCGTGGAGCACATAAGTCCAGGCCAGCGGCGCGGCAGCCGCAAAGGCCAGCGCGATGCCGCCGATCACCAGCCAGGGTAGTCCGGCAAAGAAGATCACGTAGAAGCCGGCGCCCAGCACCAGCAGCGCCGTGCCGAGATCCGGCTGGCGGGCGATCAGCCCGACCGGCAACAGCAGAATCAGGCCCGCCACGGCATATTCGCGCAGCCTTAAATGCGTTTCATGCTTCTGGAAGTACCAGGCCAGCATCAACGGCATGGCGATCTTCATCAGCTCGGAGGGCTGAATACGCATGAATCCAAGATTCAACCAGCGCCGCGCACCCTTGGTGATGTCGCCGAACAGCGCCACCGCGATCAGCAGCAGCACGCCAATCAGGAAGATCGGCAGGGCAAAGCGCAGCAGCTTCTGCGGCGGAAACTCGGCGGCAACGCGCATCACGACGAGGGCGACGCACATGTTGATCAGTTGCGCGCCAATGCGATCTGGAGACGCGCTGCTCACCACCAGCAGGGCATAGGACAGCAGTAGCCCCATGAACAGCATCAGCCACGGGTCGATGGGATCGATCAGGCGCCGCAATAGATGCTTGAGATTCATCTCAATCCGCCTCCACTTCCGTCCCGTCGGTGGGCGCCGGTTCCTGTGGCTCCTTGCCCAACAGATAATAATCGAGCACTTGGCGGGCGATCGGCGCCGCCGCCTGGGCGCCGAAACCGCCATTCTCGACCAGCACGGCCAAGGCGATCTTCGGCTGATCCGCCGGTGCAAAAGCGATGAACAGGGCATGGTCGCGCAGCCGTTCGTCAATGCGGCGCTCTTGATATTTCTCGCCCTTCAGACTGAATACCTGGGCCGTGCCGGTCTTGCCGGCGGAGACGTACTCGGCGCCGGCGAAGGCGCGTGCCGCGGTGCCCTCCTTGTTTACCCCAACCATCGCCCGCTTGATGACCTCGATGTTCTCCGGCTTGAGCGGAATCGTGCGCAACGGATGCGGTTCGATCAGCCTTGTTTCGCCCGTCTTGGTATCGGCGATGAACTTGACGAGGTGCGGCCGGAACATGACGCCGTTATTGGCCAGCGTCGCGGTCGCCTGCGCAAGCTGGATCGGCGTGTAGGTGTTATAGCCCTGGCCGATGCCGATGCTGATGGTTTCGCCGGCGTACCAGCGCTGCTGATCGGGTTTGCGGAAGCGCTTCTTCTTCCAGGCGGGCGAAGGCAGAACGCCTGACGACTCGCCGTCGATATCGATGCCGGTCGGGCTGCCAAAACCCAGCGGCGCCATGAAGGCGGCGATGTTGTCGATGCCGAGGTCATTCGCCAGCATGTAGTAGTAGGTGTCGCAGGAGGCGACGATGGACAGGTACATGTCGACGGTGCCGTGTCCGCCCTTCTTGTCGTCGCGGAAATGATGGCCGCCGAAATTGTAGAAGCCCGGATCGGAAATCGTCTGACCGGGCGTGCGCTTGCCCAGCTCCAGGGCAGCCAGCGCCATGAATGGTTTGAAGGTCGACCCGGGGGGGTAGGCGCCGTTGAGGGCGCGGTTGACCATCGGCTTGTCGATCGAGGTATTGAGTTCATCCCAATTCTGGGTGTCGATGCCATCGACGAACAGGTTGGGATCGTAGCCGGGCACCGAAACCAGGGCGAGTATGCCGCCGGTGGCCGGCTCGATAGCCACCAACGCGCCGCGGCGGTTGCCGAAAGCTTTCTCGGCAACGGCCTGCAGCCTGGCGTCGATCGTCAGCGTCAGGTTGCTGCCGGCCACCGGTGGGATGCGTGAGAGAACGCGCACGGCGCGACCGCCGGCATCGACCTCGATCTGCTCGAAGCCGGTCTGACCATGCAAATCGAATTCATAGCGCTGCTCCAGACCGGTCTTGCCGATGTGGTCGGTGCCGCGATAGTTGTCCTCCTGCTCCTTGTTCTCGATACGCGCAATGTCCCGGTCGTTGATGCGACCGATGTAGCCAATCAGGTGCGAAGCGGATTCCAGGTAGGGATACTGACGGAACAGGCGCGCCTTGATATCGACGCCGGGAAAGCGATAGCGATTGGCGATGAACTTGGCGACTTCCTCGTCGGAAAGACGGGTTCTGATGGGCAGGGACTCGAAATTCTTGCTCTCTTCGAGCAGTTTCTTGAACCGCTTGCGGTCCTTCGGGCGAATTTCGATGACTTCCGCCAGTCTGTCGATCGCCGTCTCCAGATGACCGACGCGAGATGGTGTGATCTCCAGGGTGTAAGCCGAATAGTTGCGCGCCAGGATGACGCCGTTGCGATCGAGGATCAGTCCCCGATTCGGCAGGATCGGCACCAGGGAAATCCGGTTTTCCTCGGCGCGCGTCTTGTAGTAGTCATGCTGGATCACCTGCAACCAGAAGAAACGGGCGAACAGCAACAGAAAGGCGACAAGGACGAAGACGAGCGCCACCAGCAGCCGACGTCGGTAGCGTTCTATTTCCTGTTCGGGGTTCTTGAATTCCACGGTGGTGAGTCGAGAGTCGCGCGCGGCCCGATCAGATCGGACGGTTCTCGTCCTTCTCGTGCGGCTGGTATTGCGGCAGCAGAAGCAGGTAGGTCAACGGATACCAGAGCAGGGCTGCACTGAAGCTGCCGAGAAAATACAGCAGGCCGGGGAACTCGGCGCCGGCCAGCATGCGCGCCACCAGCATCACCATCTGGGAGAGCAGCAGCAACGGGAGGATCTGCAAGGCCTGCTCGACAAGCGGAAACCAGAGGATGCGACGCGAGAGGCTGTTCGCCGTGTAGGCGAGCATGACATACGCCAGCGCATGCTGGCCGATCACGCTGGCATCGAGAACATCCATCGTCAGGCCCAGCAGGAAAGCGCCGCCCATGCCAATCTTGAGGGGTTCGCGGACACACCAGAACGCCAGCACGAGAGCCACGAAATCGGGAAAACCGGGCAGACGTCCAAGCGGGATCATGTTGATGAACAGGGCCAGCAGCAGCGACAGCCAGAGGAACCAGCCCCTGACCGGCCGAAGGATGCGATTCGAGGAATGGGTGGGCTGCATTATTTACCTGCCTTGTCGCTTTTTTCCGGCACGCCCGTTCCCCCGGCATCAGGGGGCGGCGGCAACGGTTCGCGACGGCCGAGGATCAACACCTGGCCATGGCGCTCGACACCCGCGATCGGCTCGCACTGGATACGCGCGAAAGCATATGAGTTGTCGCGGTTGACGTGTTTGACGGTGGCCACCGGCAAGCCCGGCAGATAAACGCCGTCGAGTCCGGACGTTACCAGGGTGTCGCCTTCCTGCACATCGGCGTTGGCCGCGAGAAAACGCAGTTCAAGATTTCCGTCTCCGCTACCGAACAACACCGAGCGCAGGCCATTGCGTACGATCTGCACTGGCACCGCCTGCTCCTTGTCGGTAATCAGGGTCACTTCGGCAAGCATCGGAAACACCCGCGTGATCTGACCGACCACGCCGAGTTCATCGACCACCACCTGACCGGCCGCAATATCGTGCTGCGCGCCACGGTTGAGAATGGCCCGACGGGCGAACGGATCGCGCGCCGCGTAGAGAATTTCCGCCACCTGGCCAGCCACCGGCTGACGTTGCTTCATGTCGAGCAGGGCGCGCAGACGCTGGTTCTCGAGTTCGAGATGATCCTGGCGCAGCAAGAGATTCGCGGTACCGAGCTGCTGCTGACGCAGCCGCGAATTTTCCCGCTGCAACCTGACCACGCTGGCCAGATAGCCGCCGCCTTCCTGCAATCCCTGCACTGGCGCATAGGCCAGCAGTTGCAGCGGATAGGCCGCGGTGTGAACGCCCTGGCGCACCCATTCCAGCATGTGGAAGCGCAAGTCGACCACCAGCAAGGTCAGCGAGAGTCCGACGTAGAAGGCCAGGCGCACCAGAGGCGCTGGGCCACGATTGAAGAATGGCGGTGGCGGGCGGTCAACAACGGCCATTGATGCAGTGAAGGGGGAGGGGTAATGGGTAAGGAGTCGATGCGTGAACAACCGCCACAGCCCTGCTCCTCAGGGTTCGCCTGAGCGTGAGCGATGGCGAAAATAAAGACGTGTGACGGGTGAGAGGAAGGCCACTGTGGCACGGATACGCTTCACTCCTCACCCTTCACTCCTTACTCACTCATTGGCAAATATGCTGCCCAGATGGTCCATTTTTTCCAGCGCCATGCCCGAGCCGCGCACCACGCAGGTCAGCGGATCATCGGCGACGATCACCGGCAGGCCGGTCTCTTCCATCAGCAGGCGGTCGATGTCGCGCAGCAGCGCGCCGCCGCCGGTCAGCACCATGCCCTTCTCGGCGATGTCGGCGCCGAGTTCCGGCGGAGTCTGTTCGAGGGCCGACTTGACGGCGGAGACGATGGCGTTGAGAGGATCGGTGAGTGCTTCGAGGATCTCGTTCGATGAAATCGTGAAGCTGCGCGGAATGCCCTCGGCCAGGTTGCGGCCCTTGACTTCCATTTCCTTGACTTCGGACCCCGGAAAGGCCGAGCCTATGGTCTTCTTGATGAGTTCGGCGGTGGTCTCGCCGATCAGCATCCCGTAGTT
>CAZCPD010000026.1:14724-21524 GCA_964500425.1 uncultured Rhodocyclaceae bacterium | reverse complement strand
TGCTCGACCCACGTGCCGCGCGCCAACCTGCTCTACAGCCCGCGCAACAAGATCCTCGGCGCCTCGCTGCTGATCGAGGCCTTCCTGTATGAAGAGCAGACGCGGCGCGGCATTTCGCTGCAGCACTTCGACGAATTCTCCGATGTCGCCGACCACTGCACGGTCTGCCACAAGTGCGTGAAACCCTGCCCGGTGGACATCGACTTCGGCGACGTGTCGATCGCCATGCGCAACTTCCTGCGCCTGCAAGGCAAGAAGAAATTCAATCCCGGCGCCGCCGCGGCAATGGCCTTCCTCAACGCCGCCGATCCGGCCACCATCAAGACGCTACGCGCCGGCATGATCGATGTCGGCTACCGCGCCCAGCGCATCGCGCACAAGCTCGTCAAGGCGGCGGGGCTGACGCGCCAGGTCGTGAACCATCCGCCGGCCACCGTCGGCAAGCCGGCGCTGCGGGCGCAGGTGATCCACTTCTTCAACAAGCCGATGCCCGGCAACCTGCCCACGCGCACCGCGCGCGCGCTGCTCGACATCGAGGACGCCACCGTGGTGCCGGTGATCCGCGACCACAAGATCGCCAACGGCGATGCCGAGGCGGTGTTCTATTTTCCCGGCTGCGGCTCGGAGCGGCTGTTCTCGCAAGTCGGCCTGGCGACGCAGGCGATGCTCTACCACCTCGGCGTGCAGACGGTGCTGCCGCCCGGCTACCTGTGCTGCGGCTATCCGCAGACCGCCGGCGGCGACGAAGACAAGGGTCGCCAGATCACGACGGACAACCGCGTGCTGTTCCACCGCGTCGCCAACACGCTCAACTATCTCGACATCAAGACGGTGATCGTCTCCTGCGGCACCTGCATGGACCAGCTGCTCAAGTACCAGTTCGACAAGATCTTCCCCGGTTGCCGGTTGCTGGACATCCACGAGTACCTGATGGAACGCGGCGTGAAGCTCGACGGCGTCGCGGGCACGCGCTACATGTACCACGACCCCTGCCACACGCCGATGAAGACGCATGCGCCGCTCAAGGTGGTGAATACGCTAATGGGCCAGCCGGTGGCGTTGAACGACCGCTGCTGCGGCGAGTCGGGCACGCTGGCGGTGACGCGCCCCGACGTATCGACCCAGCTGCGCTTCCGCAAGCAGGAGGAGATGGAGAAGGGCGCCGCGGCCCTACGTCACGACGGCTTTGACGGCGCCGTGAAAATTCTCACTGCCTGTCCGTCGTGTTTGCAGGGATTATCGCGGTTCGACGACGATGCCGGCAGCAGCGCCGATTTCATCGTCGTCGAAATGGCGCGCAAGCTGCTCGGCCCCGACTGGATGGTAGAGTATGTGACCAGCGCCAATCGTGGCGGGATCGAGCGGATATTGTTGTAGGTTCGTGCATCCCCTCTCCCCCCGGGGGAGAGGGGTGCAGCATGAGACGCTGCGCGTCTGTTCTCGAACGGGAGGCCCTTGAGATGAGCGGTTGCGAGCTGTGCGAATCAACGGGCGGCGAACTCGTCTGGCAGGATGAACTGTGCCGCGTGGTGCGCGTCGGCGGGGCGGAAGGCGCCGATTACCCGGGCTTCTGTCGCGTCATCTGGCGTGGCCATGTCCGCGAAATGAGCGATCTGGCGGGCGCCGAACGCCGCCATCTGATGCGTGTGGTATTCGCCGCCGAGGTCGCCCTGCGCGAACTCTGCCGGCCCGACAAGATCAACCTCGCCAGCCTCGGCAACGTCACGCCGCATCTGCACTGGCACGTCATTCCCCGCTGGGCCGACGACCGCAATTTCCCCGCGCCGATCTGGGCGACGCCGCCGGCGCAACGCGCCGCAGCGCCTGCCGGCAGCCGTCCGCTCATCTCCGTGCAGACACTGCGCGACCACCTGGTCGGCGCGCTTTGCGAAGAACAGGGAGGAAGCTTCTGATGAGCAATGCCGACGCCACCAACGATCTGCTGACCAACCTCGCCCGTCTCGACTTGCCCGCTCTCACCAGCGAACAGGCGCCGCAATTCACGACGCTGGTCGCCTGCAAGCAGTGGCTGGCCGGCATTGCGATCACCAACGCCCCACTGGCGCAGGCGCAGCTGCTGCGCCAGCTCGACCTGCTGAACCGCTACGCGTTGCCGGCCGAAGAACGCCTGCA
The DNA here is from genome assembly GCA_964500425.1 of uncultured Rhodocyclaceae bacterium. GTDB lineage: Bacteria > Pseudomonadota > Gammaproteobacteria > Burkholderiales > Rhodocyclaceae > Sterolibacterium. The sequence goes on along the minus strand of CAZCPD010000026.1, from coordinate 19,391 downwards.
GATCGTCGAATACCTGCGCAGCCCCTGCTATTTCGTGCATGGCGAGTGCGCCAAGCGCTTTGCCGCGCAGCGTCCCGCCCTGCCGCTCGGGACTGTCGAACAGGCCGCCTTCGACGCCAGCCAGGCGCTCTGGCGGACGCTGGAAACCGGCTTCCTGCATTGCCTGCAAAGCCTGCTCGACAAGTCCGCCAGCGCGCCGCTCGGCGCCGAGGACTGCGAGCGGGCGGCGCTCGCCGCGACGCGGGCATTGACGACGGCGCTGGCCAGCTATCTCGATCACTGCGGCGTTGGCCTGGTCGCCAGCGGCGATTTCTGGAACCGCCTGCACAAGATCCACTTCATCGCCGAGCGGCTGGAAGCCGCCCAGCTCCCCGTCGCCGACAAGCTGAGCCACGCGACGGGAATGACGGCGCAAGCCACCTATGTTGAAGCCTTGCTGCTTGCCGCGGCGCATCCGCATGAGCTGCGGCCCAAACAGTTCGTCGACGTGGTGTATTGGGCGCATCGCTGGGCGACCAAGGCGCCGTTGTTGCGCACACCTCCCGAAGATCTGCGTACGCCACCGCTGTGCGTTGATCTGGCGCGTGGCGCGCCAGGCGAGTATTCCGCGCCGCGCGCCGCTGCAACGTTGCGCTGGCTGGATCTCGGTGAACTGCGCAAGACCATCAAGCAACGATTGGTCAAACTCGGCGAAGGAGTTTCGCCACAGGAACTGAAACTCGGCAAGTTTTGCGTGCAACCGGCCTGCGAGCTGTTGCTGCGTCAAGTCTATCAAGACTGGTGCAAAGGCGGCCGCGGCTCCAGCGACGGCGGCGGCAAGGACTACGAACTGCTGGCCGGCGTCGATGCCATTCACTTTCACCTGAGCGGCCAGCTGTTCCGCTCGCCCGAGGCATCGGTCTATCTCAGCAAGCGCGCCCACGAGGAGATCGCCACCTTCGGCCATATCGCCACGCGCTTCGAGGAAGACAAGAAACAGCAGTCGAGCTACGTCGTCGAAGGCTGGCGCTCGGTCGAAGAAAGTGTCGTCAACATCCAGCTCGAACGGCCGCTCGGCCAGCCCGGCGGCGCGCTGACGCTCGATCAGCTGGTCGGCGTGCGCCACAAGGACGATGTCGGCTTTCAGCTCGGCAAGATCACCTGGCTATGCCTCGACATCGGCGCGGCCGTTCTGCGCGCCGGCATCCACCTGCTGCCCGGCGCACCCACGGCGGTGACCGTGCAGAACCCCGGCTCGGGAACCGCGAAATCGCAGTATGCGCGCGGTTTCTGCCTGCCCGCCATCGAAGGCCTCAACCAGCTGGCCACGGTATTGACACCGGCCGGCTGGTTCCGGGCCAACCACGTCATCGAGATCAGGACCGACCGCAACCAGCCCGTGCGCCTGACACGCCTGCTCGAGCGCGGCGCAGACTATGACCGCTGCGCTTTTGAGACACTCTGACCGCCATCACCGCCGGTTGACGCCGCCGTCCTGACCTCGCCACCCCGATTTTGGTATATTGGCCGGCAGGCGATGCAGGGGGCGAAAACCCGCATGCCTTGATCCTGCTCATTTTCAGCGGGAAGGGAAAATTTGTATCATATTCGAGTACGATTCCCCGTTTTCTCCAACCAAGAGGTCAAACATGTCCAGTCAACAACACAAGAAACTGCTTGCCACCCTGATCCTGTCCGCCCTTGCCGCCCTGCCGGCGGCGAAGGCCAACGCGCAAACGGCCTGCGCAACGCCGACGAACTCCAACTACGGCCTGTCGGTGACCGTCGCAGGCACCTGCCATTCCGTCGCCACCGATACGGCGAATGAGTTTCTCGACAAACTGACGACCTCCGGTCTGCAATCCGTGGATCTGGGTTACAACGGCACGCAGGCGGCAACCATCGGCGCCAACTTCAACTCGCTGGGCATGACGCTCGCCTTCCCGAACACCGGCTTTACCGGCACGGGCGCCACCTTGAATCTGGCCATCCCGGCATTGGGCGTGCAACAGACCTTCAACGGCGCCGACCGCGATGCCAGCAAGCAGTTGATGAGCGACTACCTGAAGAAGACCAACATCATCGGCCAGATCATGAAATACCAGGCGGCCAACACGCCGACCAGCCCGATCACCGGCGCCGGCGGTCTGGTGCCGAGCATGGTGGCCGGCGACTTCAACCAGAATTTCACCGACACCGCGACCAACATCGCCGGGCCGTCCAGCGAGGCCAGCGCCGCCACGCAGGACAAGACGACCCCCAACCTGATCGGCATCGCGCTGTCCTACAGCTCGCTGACCGCGCTTGATCGCGACACCAAGGTCACCTCGATCCCGCTGTCGTACACCATCCGCAACGATCTCGACCCGCGCCGCCAGCTGGTTCTCAGCATGCCGATCACCCAGGTCGAGACCAACGGCGCCAAGTCCTACCAGACCGCCCTGGGCGCGGCCTACCGTCTGCCGATGAACGACAGCTGGACGCTGACGCCGTCCGGCAGGGTTTCGGTGGTCGGTTCGGAAGATCTGGCAACGGTGGCCGGCCTCTACTCGCTGTCGATCACCAGCACCTACATCTGGACCTTCCCGAGCTTCGACGTGGCGATGGGCAACATGGTCTCCTACAACCAGACCATGAAGTTCAAGTCCGGCGACTATTCTTTCGATCCGGACATCCAGACCACCGTATTGCGCAACGGCGTGATGCTCTCCCAGCCGGTATCGTTCGGCGGCAAGAAAATGTCCGTCGAATACTCCTTCATCGACACGCGCTACACCGGCGCCGACATCTATGCCGACAACACTCAGGAAATCGGCATCACCATCGGCACCAACAAGCGCGCCTATTCCTCGCGCAACTTCTTCCGCGCCGGCCTGAGCTACATCCAGGGCAAGGACATGGACGGCTTCACGCTGAACATCGGCTACTGGTTCTGAACCGCTCCGGGCGGGCGCGGCATTGCCCGCCCGGCGTGATCGGGCAACGAAGGGTGCGCGTGCGCACCCTTTTTCATGGGTGAGAAAAATGCGCCAAACGACACTCCGCCGGTTCTTTCCGCTGGCCTTCGCCATCGCGCTGTCCGTTGCGCCGTTGCAGCCGGCGCATGCCGACAGCAGCGGCAAGCAGTTCGAATACGCCGCCAATGGCCGCTTCGACGAGCTGCAGAAGCTCATCGAAAGCGATGAGGCGAAACATCCGTTGAACACCCGCGACCGCCACGCGCTGTGCTTCGCCTACTCGAAGACCAAACGCTACAACAAGCTGCTGCCCTGCCTCGACAAGCTCGCCGAAAACGTCCGCAAGGGCGATCTGCGCACCCGTCTGTTCGGCCTCGACGACGCCACGCCGACCATCCACATCATGCGCGCCGACGCGCTCATCGAGCTCGGCCAGTACAAACCGGCCATCGCCGAGGCGGAGAAGGCGCTCAAGTGGCTGCGCGAGGAGGACAGCGAGGACCTCGACATGGTGATCCACAGCGTGGCGGCCCTGTCGCTGGCGTCGACGCTGGACGGCAACCGCGCCGACGGCGAACGCTACGCTTACGAACTGACGCGCATCAACACCTCGACGCTCGGCAGTTCCGACTACGCCAACGCCCGGGCGATGGCGCTCGGCCGCGTATTCATGGCGCTCGGCGAATACCAGCGGGCGCTTGACGGCATCCACAGCGACAGCACCTTCAAGCTCAAGGCCTTTATCGACAACCTGGTCAGCGGCGCCCTGTTTCGCGGCGTGAGCAACTGGGCCTGGGCGGAATTGCCGCGCGGCTTCATGATCAACAAGGCCCTGCTCGAAACCGGCCGGCAGGCCGAAGCCAAGGCCGGCTTCGACGAATTGCTGAAGATTCCGCAGGTTCGGGAAAACGGCGAGATCTACTGGCTGATCCTCAACGACCGCGCCCGCATTGCCGAACAGGAAGGCGACCAGGCGGCCGCCATCGATCTCTACAAGCAGGCCATCGAAGTCATCGAATCGCAGCGCTCGACCATCAACACGGAGGCCAACAAGATCGGTTTTGTCGGCGACAAACAGGCCGTCTACGGCAAGCTGGTCGCCGTGCTGTTCAAGGCCAAGCGCCCGGTGGAAGCCTACGAATACATCGAACGCGCCAAGGCGCGGGCTCTGGTCGACCTGCTCGCCAACAAGCAGGACTTCGCGATTCCGCCGCTCGCGTCGAAACAGGCGGCCACCCTGCTGGCCAACTACCGGGCCGCCGACAGCGAGGCGCTGGCGCAGATGCCGCTGGACATGTCGCAAACAACCCGATCCGGGCAGCGCAACCTGGTCGTCAAGAAGGGGGCGGAACTCAACAGCGTCGCCCCCGAGCTCGCTTCGCTGGTTTCCGTCACCTCGGTGCCGCTGCAGGAAATCCTGGCGCGCCTCGCCCCCAACGAGGCGATCGTCGAATATTACTTCCATGAAAAGGACCTGTACGCCGTGACCCTGTCCGGCGCCGGCGTGCGCGCCGCCAAGATCGATGGCCGGGGTCTCGAAGAGCGCATCCGCGGCTTCCGCGAACAGATCGAACGACGCCACGATGGCGTGGCGATTCAGGCTCGCGCCTTGTACGACACGCTGCTGCGCCCGCTCGAGAGCGACATCGGCAGCCGCGACCTGCTGATCGTGCCGCACGGCGCCCTGCACTACCTGCCGTTCGTCGCCCTGCACGATGGCAAGGACTATCT
>CAZCPD010000026.1:0-14624 GCA_964500425.1 uncultured Rhodocyclaceae bacterium | reverse complement strand
CAGTTCAATGCCGACAAGGCGCTCGATTCACGCCTGCTGCTCAGCAAGGATGCCGCGCAGGACGGTTCGTTGACCGTCGGCGAGCTCTACAACATCAATCTCGATGTCGACCTGACCACCCTGAGCGCCTGCGAAACCGGCCTCGGCAAAGTGCTCAACGGCGACGACCTGGTCGGCCTGACGCGCGGCTTTCTCTATGCCGGCAGCAGCAACGTCGTCGCCAGCCTGTGGCAGGTCGACGACCTTGCCACCGCCGATTTGATGAGGAGCTTCTATACCAAGCTGAAGACCGGGATGAGCAAGAAGCTGGCGCTGCGTCAGGCCCAGATGGACACTCGCCTCAAGTTTCCCCATCCGTTCTTCTGGGCTGCATTCTTCCTGACCGGACAGGGCGTTTGAGGCAGACCTCGCAAGAGGTCACGCCGCCACCCGCCGCGCCGGAAACCGCGCCGCGAAGGTGCTGCCCTGGCCGAGCTGACTGTGGATTTCCAGCGTCGCCTGATGGCGTTCGAGGATGTGCTTGACGATCGCCAGACCGAGCCCGGTGCCACCGGTCTCGGTCGAGCGACCGCGATCGACGCGATAAAAGCGTTCAGTCAGACGCGGCAGGTGCTGGCTGGCAATGCCGATGCCGCTATCGGTCACGCTGAACACGCCGCCCCCATCGCCCGACGCCTGCCATGACAAGCGGATCAAACCGCGCTCAGGAGTGTAGCGCACGGCGTTGCCGAGCAGGTTGGCGAAAGCGCTGCGCAATTCCTTGCGGCTGCCAAGAAGGCAGACGTCGGGCGGCGGTGCGGCTTCGACACCTATGTCATGACGTCCCCTGGACAGCGCGCGCGCCTCGTCGAGGATGTCTGCGAACAGAATGGGGAGCGGCACACGCTCCTCGATGGGCGGCGGACTGTCGGTTTCGAGCGCCGACAACGTCAGCAGATCGTCGATCAGATGCTGCATCCGCTGCGACTGCTGGTCCGCGAGACCAAGGAAATGCATCGCGTCTTCGTGACTCAGTTCGGGCAGGCTGTCGAGCAAGGTCTCGATGAAGCCGCTGACCACGGTCAGCGGCGTCTTCAGTTCGTGCGAGACGTTGGCGACGAAATCGCGGCGCATGGTTTCGAGCTTGTCGAGTTTGCTGATGTCGCGCGAAAGCAGCAGCTTCTGCGCTTCACCGAAACGCGCGGCCTGAAGCTCCAGCGTGCGTCCGGGTGTGCGCAGCGGATGCAGGATCAGCGGTTCCGCATACTGGCCGGCCTCAATGTAGGCGACGAACTCCGGCTCGCGCACGAGATTGGTGATTGGACTGCCGATATCATGCTTCATGCTCAGGCCCAGATGCCCTTCGGCCCTCGGATTGAGCCATTCGATGGTTCGATCGGCATCGAGAATGACCACGCCCTCGGGCAACGCCTGGCCGGCATTGCGGAAACGTTCGAGCGCCTCGTTCAACTGCCGGCGCTCCTCAGCCGAGCGCTTGGCACGGCGATGCAGCGTGGCGAAAACGCCTTCCCAGGCGCCACGCCCCTCCGGCAGCGGCGTGCCGGTGGGCTGTTCCAGCCAAGCAAGCAGCTGCGACATCTGCCACAGGTGGTGCATCCCATAGAGCAGCCCGAACAGGCCGACAACCAGCACCGCCCAGAACGGGCTCCACAACAGCCACGCGACGAGCGCCGCCATGACGGTGAGGATGGCGACGAGCAACGCTTCGAACCAGAAGGACCCCACGACGACGAAGTCCTATGCCATGGTCGTCGAGATGCGGTAGCCGCTGCCACGCACCGTCTGGATCAGCCGGTCATAGCCGCTCTCTTCAAGTGCGGCGCGGAGGCGACGGATGTGCACATCGACGGTACGCTCCTCGACGAATACGTGATCACCCCACACCTGATCGAGCAGCTGGGCGCGACTATGCACGCGCTCGGCGTGGGCCATCAGGAAATGCAGCAGGCGGAATTCGGTCGGGCCCAGGTTGATCGGCTGGTCGTTGGCGCTGACGCGGTGGCTGACCGGATCGAGACGCAGCACCCCCGGCAGGTCCTTGCCGCCGGCAATTTCGATGGCGTCCTCGGTCGCCTGCGGCGCACGCCGGCGCAGCACGGCCTTGATGCGCGCCTGCAGCTCGCGCGGCGAGAACGGCTTGGTGATGTAGTCGTCGGCGCCGACTTCGAGACCGAGGATCTTGTCGTGCTCCTCGCCGCGCGCCGTCAGCATGATGATCGGCACTTCGCGCGTGCGCTCCTCGGCGCGCAGGCGGCGCGCCAGGTCGACGCCGCTCATGCCCGGCAGCATCCAGTCGAGCAGGACCAGGTCGGGCAGCTCCTGCCGGATCTGGCGCAACGCGCTCTCGGCATCGAGCGCCGCCAGCGTGACATGGCCGGCGCGCATCAGGTTGGCGGCAATCAGGGTCTGAATGGCCGGTTCATCTTCGACGATGAGGATATGTGCGGGCATATTGGAATTCGATGATAAGCGATGTCCGCAGTGTATTTCCGGCCGGTGACAATTTGATGACAGCCGAACGTTCATGTGCGGGAACTCGACACCCCGTGTCATGAAAGAACACAATAGAAGGGAGTTGCCCCCACCCCTGCCCGCCCCGGGACCGGGGTACTGATTTGCTCGCTAGGTTCGTTCATTTGACCCAGCGCCATATTGCTCTTTCGCGCTAAAGCAGGACGCCCCGCTGACCCGCAGGCGGTTTCGCGCTATGATAGCCCGTTCTGGAGAGCCAGGCTTTCCACATCCCGCATTCAGCATTCGTCACTCCAAAATGGCCGGTCTGGACAAACATACCCCTCATCCCACCGAGATCAAGCTGCACCAGAAGTCGCGGCTGCTCGAAGTGACGTTCAATGACGGCAGGCAGTTTTCGCTGCCATTCGAGCTGTTGCGCGTCTACAGCCCATCGGCCGCCGTGCGCGGCCACGGCACGGGCCAGGAAGTGCTACAGACCGGCAAGCGCAACGTCGACATCGTCGACCTGCAACCCGTCGGCAATTACGCCGTCAAGCCGGTGTTTTCCGACGGCCACGACACGGGCATCTACTCGTGGGACATCCTCTACCGCCTTGGCGACCAGCAGGATGCGCTCTGGCAGGATTACCTGGCACGCCTCGAAAACGCCGGCGCCAGCCGTGATATCGACGTCAGCGACACCACCAACAGCAAGAGCACGCCGCGCAGCGGCGGCTGCGGACACAAAAAATGAGCAAGCCACAAACCCATTTCGGATTCAAACAGGTCGCCGAGGATGAAAAGGCGGCGCACGTCGCCGAGGTTTTCTCCTCGGTCGCACAGAAGTACGACGTCATGAACGACCTGATGTCGCTGGGCCTGCACCGGCTCTGGAAACATTTCACCATCCAGATCTCCGGCGTCCGCAAGGGCGAGCGCGTGCTCGACGTCGCCGGCGGCACCGCCGACCTGGCGCGCGCCTTCGCCAAGCGCGTCGGCGCCTTCGACAAGACCGGCGGCCAGGTGTGGCTCACCGACATCAACAACGCCATGCTGACCGTCGGCCGCGACCGCCTGCTCGACGACGGCGTGATCATGCCGACCGCCCAGTGCGACGCCGAGAAGCTGCCCTTTCCTGACGACTACTTCGACTGCGTCACCGTCGCCTTCGGCCTGCGCAACATGACGCACAAGGACAAGGCGCTGGCCGAGATGCGCCGCGTCCTCAAGCCGGGCGGGCGCCTGCTGGTACTGGAGTTCTCGAAGGTCTGGGAACCGCTGACCGGGGCCTACGACCTATACTCCTTCAAGCTGCTGCCCTGGCTCGGCCAGAAGGTGGCCAATGACGCCGAGAGCTACCGCTATCTCGCCGAGTCGATTCGCATGCATCCCGACCAGGAGACGCTGCAGAAAATAATGGAACAAGTCGGCCTGAAGCGGGTCGAATTCTTCAACCTGACGGCAGGGGTGGTCGCCCTGCATCGTGGTTACAAGCTTTGAGACGCAGCGATAGTCTGCAACAACACCGGAGAATTCCATGAAACGCACTGCCTTCCTGTTCACCCTGATCCTAGCGCTCGGCCTGAGCTTCACCGCCCAGGACGCCGAAGCCCGCCGTCTCGGCGGCGGCATGTCTTCGGGCATGAAGCGCGACAGCAGCATCACGCAACGCAGTGCCACGCCCGCTCCGTCGCCCGCCGCGCCGGCGCAGAACATGGCTCAACGCCCTGCCCAAGCCGGTGCACCCGCCGCCGCCACGCCGCAGCGCTCCGGCATGAGCCGCTGGCTCGGCCCGCTCGCCGGCCTCGCCGCCGGCATCGGCCTCGCCGCGCTGTTCTCGCACCTCGGCCTCGGCGCCGAAATGGGATCGTTCGTCATGATGCTGCTGATCGGTGTCGCCATCTTCCTGGCCATCCGCTTCTTCATGCGCCGCAACGCCAGCACGGCCCCACGGATGCAGCCGGCCGGCGCCTACGGCGGCGGCAACGTGCAACGCTTCGAACCGCTGACGATGCCGGCTGGCGGCGCCAGCGCAGCGCCCTCTCCCGCCGCCAGCAACGCGAACGCTGCGAACGCCGCGCACATTCCGGCCGGCTTCGATGCCGACGGCTTCCTGCGCCAGGCCAAGCTGAATTTCATCCGTCTGCAGGCCGCCAACGATGCGGGCAACATGGACGACATCCGCGCCTTCACCGCGCCGGAGATGTTTGCCGAAATCCAGATGCAGTATCGGGAGCGCGGCCAGGCCCGTCAGGAAACCGACGTGATGCAGCTCGACGCCGCCCTGCTCGACGTGACCGACGAAGCCCCCCGGCAGATCGCCAGCGTGCGCTTCTCCGGCACGATCCGCGAGGCAACCGATGCCGCGCCGCAGGCCTTCGACGAAGTCTGGCACCTGACGCGGCCGATCGACGGCAGCAGCGGCTGGGTGATCGCCGGCATCGAGCAGATGAATTGACGCCTCCTGGCGCATGCTCGACCACGCCGCACTCTCCGCGCTGAACCATCTGCTCGCCGGCGCCGACTGGGCGCGCGTGCGTCTCGCGCCCTTCGCCGGCCGCACACTGCGGCTGGCGGTGGCGCCGCTGGATCTGGCGCTGGTGGTGGACGCCGAGGGCTACGTCACCGCCACCGGCGCCACCGACTTCGACGTCACCATCACGCTGCCCGCCGCGACGCCGCTGCGCCTGCTGAAAGGCATGGACGCAGCGATCGGCGACGCACGCATCGAAGGCAGCGTCGACTTCGCCAACACCCTCGGCTTCGTGCTGCGCAACCTGCGCTGGGATTACGAGGAAGACCTGAGCAAGGTCGTCGGCGACATCGCCGCCCACCGCATCTCCACCCAGCTCGGCGGCCTGTTCCGCTGGCAGCAGAAGGCGGAGCGGAACCTCGCGGAGAACCTCGCCGAGTACTTCACCGAGGAACAGCCGCTGATCGCCAAACCCGACGCCATCGCCCGATTCGCCGACGGCGTGAAAGAGCTCGACGCCGAGATCGGTGCGCTGGAAGCCCGTCTCACCCGGCTGACGAACGACCGCTGAAACACCCTGCCCTGGAAGCCGTGACCGAAGGGAACGCCCCGAAGGAAGTGGCCTTGGGCCATCCCTGTGGGGCGCCAATTCTTGCTCTCCACGATGGCATGGCCGAGACCCGCATGGATGCTTGATTCCAGGCATGCCATTACGGAAATCCCCGTGTCACCCGGCTCGGCGAATGTCGATTTGCAAATCGGCACTCTGCTGCTAGACTTAGTCCATCGAACTTAGTTCAATGAGGCGCGCCATGCAAACCGTCAATATCCACGAAGCCAAGACCCAACTCTCGAAGCTGATCGACCAGGCCGTCAAGGGCGAGCCGTTCATCATCGCCAAAGCCGGCGAACCGCTGGTGAAGGTCACGCGCCTGGACGCGCCCGCTGCCGGACAAGCCCGCCGCCTGGGCTTTCTGGCCGGACAGATCGCGGTGCCCGACGACTTCGACCGCATGGGCGGCCCGGAAATCGAAGCGCTGTTCGGCGATGCAGAATGAAGTTGTTGCTGGACACCCATCTTCTGCTCTGGGCGGCCGGCGCGCCGGAGCGGCTTTTGCCCGCGGTGCGGGCTCTGCTCGAAGATCCGCTCAACGAACCGCTGTTCAGCGCCGCCAGCCTGTGGGAAATCACCATCAAGCGCGGCCTGGGACGTGCGGATTTTCAGGTCGACCCGCGCGTGCTGCGACGCGGCTTGCTCGACAACGGCTACCTGGAATTGCCGATTACCAGCGAACACGCAGTGTCCATCGACAGCCTGCCCCCGCTGCACAAGGACCCGTTCGACCGTCTCCTGGTCGCGCAAGCCACCGTCGAAGGCATCACCCTGCTGACGGCGGATGAAGTAATGGCGAAGTATCCGGGGCCGGTGCAGCTCGTTTGACGCAACGACTACTTGACGTTGTTGATGCCCAGATCCTGCGGATACGGCCGGCTCGGATATTGGAAGGCCACCGGGCCGTCGGGCTTGGCGTGCACGAACTGATGCACGAAGGGATTGTCGGAATCGAACATCTCGGCCGCGACGCCTTCGGCGACGACGACGCCGTTGTGCACGAAGTAGGCGTAGTCGACCACCTTCAATGACTCCGACATGTCGTAGGTGACGACGATGGACGTCACGCCGAGCGCGTCGTTGAGCGTTCGGATCAGGTTGGCGATGACGTTGAGCGAGATCGGGTCGAGACCGGCGAAGGGCTCGTCGTACATGATCAGCATCGGATCGAGGGCGATGGCGCGCGCCAGCGCGACGCGGCGCGCCATGCCGCCGGAGAGCTCGCCGGTCATCATCTTCGCCGTGCCGCGCAGGCCGACGGCGTGCAGCTTCATCAGCACCAGGTCGTGGATGAGCTCCTCGGGCAGGTCGGTCAGCTCGCGCATCGGAAAGGCGATGTTGTCGAACACCGACATGTCGCTGTAGAGGCCGCCCATCTGGAACATCATGCCCATGTCGCGGCGCAGCTCGTAGAGTCCGGCGGATTCGAGCCGCGGCACTTCCTTGCCGGCCACCTTGACGCTGCCGCGGTCGGGCTTGATCTGGCCGCCGAGCAGGCGCAACAGCGTGGTCTTGCCGCTGCCGCTGACGCCGAGAATGGCCACCAGCTTGCCGCGCTGGATCGACAGGTCGATGCCGTTCAGTACCTTGCGCTCGCCGTAGGCGAAGTGCACGCCGCTGAGTTCGACGAGGTTGTCTGCTGCTGCCGCCATCTTGGCTATCCTGAAAACGGGAGGCGCTATTCTACCGCTGCCATCTGCGGCACTGCGGGCCCGATCTCCGCCGCCGCGCCGCCGAGCGCCTTGTAGAGCTGGGCGGCGTTGGCGAGCGCGGCGCGGCGCGCCTGCTGAACCGCCTGCCCGGCGGCCAGCAGATCGCGACGCGCATCGAGTACTTCGAGATGATGCGAAATCTGCGCCTGATAGCGCGCCGCGTAGAGCCTGGCGCGCTCCTCCTGGATGCGCTGGTTGGCCTCCTGGGCGCGCAGCTGCTCGGTCAGCGCCTCGCGTCCGGCGAGCAGGTCGGCGACTTCGCGGAAGGCTTGCTGGAGGGTCTTTTCGTATTCGGCGACGGCGATGTTCTTGCGCGCCTCGGCCACGTCGACGCTGGCGTCGTTGCGCCCGCCATCGAACAGCGGCAGACGCAGCTTGGGCTTGAACAGCCAGGCGCGACTGCCCGATTCGAAGAGCCCCGACAGGCCGCCGCTGGCGGTGCTCAGCGCGCCGGTCAGCGTGATGCGCGGCAGGAAGGCGGCGCGCGCGGCGCCGATGTTGGCGCTGGCGGCAATCAGACGTTGCTCGGCGGCCAGCACGTCAGGACGCTGCAATAACACGTCGGCGGGAATATTGGGCGCGAGACGCGGCATTCCCTGTTCGGCAAGCGTCAGGCCGTGCTCCGGCGGCGGCGCCTGCTTCTTGATCGCCAGCGTGCCGGTCAGCAGTTGCAGCCAGTGATCGGCGGCGGCGCTGGCCTGTTCGAGCGCGGCGACTTCGCTGCGCGCCGCTTCATCGGCGGCCGCCGTGCGGAGGTATTCCATCGAGCCGATCAGTCCGGCTTCGCGGCGTTGCGCGGAAAGCCTGGTCACTTCACCGCGGTTCTCGGCGATCTCGCGCGCCAGACGCACGCGCTCGCGCAGCTCGCTCTGGCTGAAGTAGGCGTTGGCGACATCGGCGATCAACGACAGACGGAAGGCGCGCTGCGCCTCCTCGCTGGCAAGATAGGCGGCCAGCGCGGCTTCGTCGAGGCGCCGCACGCGCCCCCAGAAGTCGAGCTCGTAATCGAGCAGCTCGACGCCGACGTCATAGCGCTGGGCATTGAGCGGGCGACCGAGCATGTTGAGGTCGCCCGGCGTCAGGCTGGCTTCGCGGCGGCCGAACAAATCGAATTCGGGAAACTTGCCGACACGCTGGATGCCATGCAGGGCTCGCGCTTCGGCGATCCGCGCGGTGGCGATGCGCAAGTCATGGTTGTGTTCGAGCGCCTGGTCGATCAGCGCCTGCAGGCGCGCATCGGTAAAGTAGGCGCGCCAGTCGGGCAATGGGGTCGACGCGACGCCTTCCGCGGCAGAACCGGAAGACGCGAACCAGTGCGTCGGGAAGGCGAACGTCGGCCGCTTGTAGTCGGGACCGCTGGCGCAGCCGCCCAGGGCCAGCAACAGGGTCGCCAGACCGGCGTGTTTCACGAGCTTATGCATGCGAGCTCTCCTTTCCGTTCTCTGCCGCAGCGCTTGCCGGTTCGTAGCGGTGACGGGAATGCCCGGGGAAGATCTTCCGGATGACGACGAAGAACACCGGCACCAGCAGTACGGCAAGGAAAGTGGCGGCGATCATGCCGCCCATCACGCCGGTGCCGAGCGCATGGCGGCTTTGCGCGCCGGCGCCGCTGCTGATGGCCAGCGGCAGGACGCCGAAGATGAAGGCGATCGAGGTCATCAGGATCGGCCGGAAGCGCAGGCGGCAGGCTTCGAGCGTGGCATCGACCAGCGACATGCCGCGTTCCTGCAGGTCGCGGGCAAACTCGATGATCAGGATGGCGTTCTTCGAGGAGAGGCCGATGATGGCGATCAGGCCGACCTTGAAGAACACGTCGTTGGGCAGGCCGCGCAGATGCACCGCCGCCAGTGCGCCGAAGACGCCGAGCGGCACCACCAGCATCACGGAGACGGGAATCGACCAGCTCTCATACAGCGCCGCGAGACAGAGAAAAACCACGATCAGCGAAACGGCGAAGAGGAACGGCGCCTGGTTGCCGGAGGCGCGCTCTTCAAAGGAGGTGCCCGACCATTCGTAGCCGAAACCCGGCGGCAATTTGGCGGCGATTTCCTCCATGGCGGCCAGCGCCTCGCCGGTACTGTGGCCGGGCGCCGGGCCACCGGCAATCTTCATCGCTGGCAGGCCGTTGTAGCGGTCGAGCCGCGAGGAACCGACGATCCAGCGCGGCGTGGCGATTTCGCTGAGCCTGACGAGTTCGCCGCGCGCATTCCGCACGGTCAGCTGCAGGACTTCCTCGGCGCGGCTGCGCGTTTGCGGCTCGGCCTGCATCTGCACGCGCAGGATGCGCCCTTCGCGCACGAAGTCGTTGATGTAGGCGACACCCAGCGTCGATTGCAGCGTCTCGTTGATCTCGGCGATGTCGACGCCGAGCGCGCGCGCCTTGTGCCGGTCGATGTCGAGTTGCAGCTGCGGGCCCGGCTCCTGACCTTCGGGTCGCACGCCGGCCAGCGCCGGATGCTTGGACGCCATGCCGAGCACCATGTTGCGCGCCTCGATGAGCTTGTCGCGGCCCTGGGCGGAACGATCCTGCAGGCGGAAATCGAAGCCGCCGACGGCCGCCAGCTCGGGAATCGACGGCACGTTGACCGCAAACGCCATCGCTTCCTTGATGCCATAGAGCATCATGTTGACGCGCTTGGCGATCGAAGCAGAGGAATTCTCCTCGCCTTGGCGCTCATCCCAATGCTTGAGGTTGATGAAGTTGGTGCCGGTGTTCTGGCCGCGGCCCATGAAGGAAAAGCCGGCCACGCCGATCACATGCGCGACCTCGGGTTGCTTGAGATACAGCTGTTCGACACGCGAGAGGACTTCGATCGTGCGTTCCTGGCTGGCGCCCGAGGGCAGCTGGATCAGGCCGATGAAATAGCCCTGGTCTTCGTCGGGCAGGAAGCCGCTCGGCAGCCGGGCAAACATCGCCACGGCGCAGGCGATCAGCACGCCATAGAGAATCAGGTAGAACGTGGTCTTGCGCAGGATTTTCGCCACGCCAGACTGATAGCGGTTGGTGGTGCGGGCGAAGAAGCGGTTGAACCAGCCGAAGAAGCCACGCTGCGCGTGAAGATCCTGATGCACATGGGGCTTGAGCATGGTGGCGCACAGCGCCGGCGTCAGGGTCAGCGCCAGCAGCGCCGAGAAGCCCATGGCGATCACCAGCGTCACGGCGAACTGGCGATAGATCGTGCCGACCGAGCCGCTGAAAAAGGCCATCGGCACGAACACCGCCGAGAGCACCAGGGTGATGGCGATGATGGCGCCGACGATCTGGCCCATTGCCTTGCGCGTCGCTTCGCGCGGCGGCAGGCCCTCCTCGCGCATGATGCGCTCGACGTTCTCGACGACCACGATGGCATCATCGACGACGATGCCGATCGCCAGCACCATGGCGAACAAGGTCAGCACGTTGATCGAGTAACCGAATACATACAGCCCCGTCAGCGCGCCGGCCAGGGTGATCGGCATGACGATCGCCGGAATCAGCGTGGCGCGCAGGTTTTCGAGGAACAGGTACATCACCACGAAGACCAGCAGCATGGCGATGATCAGCGTATGCACGACTTCCTTGATCGACACGTCGATGAACAGGGAGGTGTCATACGGCAGGGCCCAGTCGATGCCCGGCGGGAAGGTCTTGGCGAGTTCGGCGAACTTGGCCTTGACGGCCTTCGCGGTTTCCAGCGCATTGGCGCCCGGGGTGATGCGCACCGGAATGCCGATGGCCGGCTGGCCGTCGATGCGCGCCTTGACCGAATAATCCTGGGCGCCGAGTTCGACGCGGGCGATGTCCTTGACTCGCACCGTCGAACCGTCGCGGTTGGCGCGGATGATCACATTGCCGAATTCTTCTGGCGTGCTCAGACGGCTCTTGGTGACGATCACGGCGTTGAGCTGTTGACCCGGCGCCGCCGGCAACTGGCCGATTTCGCCGGTCGCCAGCTGGACGTTCTGCGCGCGCACCGCCCGGGTCACGTCGCCCGGCGTCAGCTTGTAGGCCTGCAGGCGATCCGGCTTGAGCCACAGGCGCATCGAGTATTCGGTGCCCAGCATCATGACTTCGCCGACGCCCGGCACGCGGCGCAGGTTCTCCAGGACGTGCGCTGCCGCGTAGCTGCCCAGGGCGACGTTGTCGTGACTCTGGTCCGGCGAATGCAGCACGGCGATCAGCAGGAAGTTGCGTGCCGACTTATAGACGGTGATGCCGAGCCGCCGCACTTCTTCGGGCAGACGTGCCTCGACGCGCTTGATGCGGTTGTTGGTTTCCACCGACGCGACATCCAGGTCGGTGCCTGCGGCGAACACCAGATTGATCGTGGCGGTGCCCTGCTCGCTGTTCGAATCGATGTAGGTCAGGTGTTCGATGCCGTTCATCTCCTGCTCGATCAGCGTGGTCACGGTTTCTTCCATGACCTGCGTCGAGGCGCCCGGGTAGTTGACGGCGATCGCCAGGGCAGGCGGCGCCACGGCCGGGTAGGAGGTGACCGGCAGATTCTTCAGTGCCAGGCCGCCGGCCAGGGTGATGATCAAGGCGATCACCCAGGCAAAGACGGGGCGATCGATAAAGAACTTTGCGAGCATGGTGTCCCCGGCTTTCTAGTGCTTCGTTTCTGGCTTGGATTCTTCGGCTGGCCTGGGCTGAGCCGGCTGCTGAGTCTGCGACGCCGGCGCGGCAGCCGGGGTGGCTCCGGCTTGCTGAGTCCAGGGAACCGGTTTGACCGGAGAACCGGGGCGCGCCTTTTGCACGCCATTGACGATGACCTTCTCGTCACCCTTGAGACCGCCGCTCACCAGCCAGTCGGGACCGCTCATGCCCGTCGTCGTGACCGGGCGCGGTTCGACCTTGTTTTCGGCATTAACAGTTAGTACATACTGTCCACGATCTCCTGACATGACCGCACGTTGCGGCATCTTGATGGTCTGGTCGATCTGCGCCTGGTTGATGCGGACGCGGACGAACTGGCCGGGCAGGAGCTCCCGCTTCGGATTCGGGAATTCGGCGCGCATCGCCACCGCCCCGGTCTCGGGGTCGACCGAAAGATCGGTAAACAGCAGCTTGCCAGGGAGGGGGTAAACGCTGCCATCTTCCTGCACGAGCTCGACGCGGGTCTGGTCGGCGCGCTTCATCTTGCCGGCCTTGAACGCTTGCTGGAGACGCAGCAGTTCGGAATTCGACTGGGTGAAGTTCGCATAGATCGGGTCGATCTGCTCGATGGTCGCCAGATGGGTTGCCTCGCCCTTGCCGACCAGGGCGCCCTCGGTGACCAGGGCGCGGCCGATGCGGCCCGCGATGGGCGCCGGAACCCGCGTGTTTTCCAGGTCGATCCTGGCGCGGGTCAGCGCGGTTTCGGTCTGCAGCAGTTTGACCTGGGCCTGGTCGTATTCCTGCTGGCTGACCGCCTTGCTCGGCAGCAGCGGTTCATAGCGCGCGAGGGCGTTCTTCAGCACCGCCACATCCACGGTCGCCGAAGTCGCCGCGGCCTTGTAATTGCGGTCGTCGATCTGGAACAAGGTCTGCCCCTGGCGCACCTCGCTGCCTTCCGCGAACAGGCGCTTTTCCAGGATTCCCTCGACGCGAGCCCTCACTTGCGCGGTACGCACCGCCTGCAAGCGACCCGGCAAATCCTGGGTGAGCGTCGACGTGCTGTGCTGCGGGGTCATGACCTCGACTTCAGCGGGCGGCGGTCCGCCAGCGCCCGGCCCGGGGCTGGCGCCGGGAGGCGCTTTCTGGGCTTCTCCGCTGCAGGCGGCCAGGATCAGCGTGACCAGGCCGGCGGTCAGGACGTGCTTGGGGGCAAAGGGGTGAGAGGCCATTACGGTACTCCTAGGGGTGTTCTCGATGTGGATTTTTGGCAGCGTCCGACGAAACCTCCGGTGCGAACGCCCGCAGGAAACTGTCGACGATGCATACGGCCCTGGCCTGGTCGTTCACCGGCGGCCCTTGTTCGATGCCCAGCAGGTAGCGTGTCCGTTCACTGCCGGTGAGCATTCCCAGCAGGATGTCCGCAGCGAACTGGGCTGCGGCCGGGCCATCGCCGCACAAGCGACCAGCGCGCATTTCGGATTCGAGCAACCCGGCCAGTTCGTTACGGGTGTGCGCCGGCCCGGAGTCGTAAAACGCCTGCATCATTTCTGGAAAACGCGTCGATTCGGCAATCAACGTGCGATACAAGGCGATGCAGCGCGGGCCGAGAACCAGGGCGCGGAAGGCTGCGGAAAACCGGATCAGCCGAGCCCTCAGGTCGCCGCCATCGTCGCCGAGCGCGGTCACCATGCGCTCGGCGTCACGCCGGATCACCTCGGCGAAGAGGGCATCCTTGCTTGCGAAATGATTGTAGAGCGTCTGCTTGGCAACGCCGGCGCGCGCGGCAATGGCTTCCATGCTGGCCGTGTAGCCGCCGGCAAAGAAGGCTTCCGCAGCGGCCTCGATCAGGCGGGCGCGGGTATCGGACGAGTTGGGGTCGGGCGGATGGGCCATGGCCACACTTGGACTGGACTGGACGGTCCAGTCTATCCGATTTTCGAGGCGCTGTGAACCGGAAAGAAAAAAGGCAGCCGAAGCTGCCTTTTCAATGTTGCGGTCGCGTACCCGCTATTTACACGCCATCAGTGCTTGCGCAGCTTCTGGATCGCCGCGAGCTGGGCGATCGCTTCCGCCAGTTCGGACTGGGCGCGGGCGTAATCGAGTTCGGAGGTCCGGTTCGCCATCGCTTCCTCGGCGCGGCGCTTGGCGTCGAGCGCCTTGGCCTCGTCGAGGTCCTTGCCGCGGATCGCCGTGTCGGCGAGCACGGTGACCAGATTCGGCAGGACTTCGAGCATGCCGCCGGCGACGAAGAACAACTCCTCGGCTTCCTGATTCGGCACCTTGACGCGCACAGCGCCCGGCTTGATGCGGGTCATCAGCGGCATGTGTCCGGGCATGATGCCCAGCTCGCCCGCCTCGCCCGGCAGTACGACAAATTCAGCCAGGCCCGAGAAGATCGACTCCTCGGCACTGACTACATCAACATGAATGGTTATCGCCATTTGCTTCTCCGTTCAAGGGAGCGTCGCGAGGCTCGTCGGGAGCCCCGCCACGGATCGCCTTATTGCAGCGTCTTGGCCTTTTCGAAGGCTTCGTCGATGGTGCCGACCATGTAGAAGGCCTGTTCGGGCAGGTGATCGCACTCGCCGTTGATGATCATCTTGAAGCCGCGGATGGTTTCCTTGATCGGCACGTACTTGCCCGGGGAACCGGTGAACACCTCGGCAACGAAGAACGGCTGCGACAGGAAACGCTGGATCTTACGCGCGCGCGCCACGGCCAGTTTGTCTTCCGGGGCCAGTTCGTCCATGCCCAGAATCGCGATGATGTCGCGCAGTTCCTTGTAGCGCTGCAGCG
>CAZCPD010000025.1:0-21961 GCA_964500425.1 uncultured Rhodocyclaceae bacterium | reverse complement strand
CCTGGATTGTGATTCCAGTCGTCGTGGGTTCGAGTCCCATCGGCCACCCCAGTATCAAGTAAAAAGGAGCCCGCGCGGCTCCTTTTTTTCATTTTGGTGCGTTGCAGATATGCGATTTTCTTGATTCGCGCATTGTCAGATGCGCAAAAGCAGGGTTACAATCGCCGAGCCATCACCTTGTTGGGTGTTATCACTGGCGCTTCTAGACAGAGTTTTCAATTAAACCAAAGGAAAATCCATGAACAAGTCTGAACTCATTGAAGTCGCGGCAAAAGAAGCTGACATCAGCAAGGCTGCAGCCGGCAATGCGCTGGATGCGATTCTCTCTGCGATCACCAAGGCGGTTTCCAAGGGCGATACAGTGACGCTGATCGGCTTCGGCACTTTCGGTTCTTCGAAGCGCGCAGCTCGTACCGGCCGTAACCCGCAGACCGGCAAGGAACTCAAGATCGCCGCCACCACCGTGCCGAAGTTCAAGGCCGGCGCCGCGTTCAAGTCGGCTGTTGCTGGCAAGAAGAAGGCAGCTGCCAAGAAATAATTTGAAGGGGTGGCGTCCGGCGCCACCCAGCTTCGGATCGCACGCGCTGGCGGCGGCCGCCTGGCTCCCGTCGGCGCGTGTCTTCTTTTGTGTATCCCGTTTCTCCTGCTTGGCGGGCGCGTCCACCGCAGCGCGAGGAGTGATCGTGATCGGAGCGACTGGCTGACTGACCGACGAACGGATTGCATGACATCCAGAATCGGGATTCGGATGGCTGTCTGGGCCGGGTCCGGCTATCGTTTGCTCCGCGCAGTAACCATGACTATGAATTTCCCGGAATTCCAGAGCGCAACGCGAAGCGCTTTTTCTTTTTCATCCTCCGGCCGATCCCCATCAGCAGGTCTCGCGTTGTGGATTGCCGCCGCACGTTTTCGGTAGAGCCGCATGTTTGATTTTGTTCAGAAAAATCGCAGGATCGTCCAGGTCTTTCTGGTATTGATCACCTTGCCTTTCGCATTCTTCGGCATTGAGTCGTTTGTCAGCAGTTCCGGCGGCGCCGATACCGTGGCCACGGTCGGCAAGAGCAAGATTTCGCAGCGTGAACTGGAGCAGGCGTTGCGGGAACAGCAGGAGCGCATGCGTCAGCAGTTCGGTCGCGAGATCCCGGCGGCGATGCTCGAAAGCCCCGAGATTCGCCGCGCGGTGCTCGATACGCTGGTGACCCAGCGGGTTCTTGCCCAGCACACAGCGAAGTCCCTGTTGACGGTCGATGATGCCCAGTTGAGCGCGTCGATCCAGGGCATTCAGGCGTTTCATGATGACGATGGCAAGTTCTCGCGTCAGCGCTACGATGCCTACGTCGCCGCTCAGGGCATGAGTCAGGCGGAATTCGAACGTCGCCTGCGTCAGGAAATTTCACTGCAGCAGGCGCTCGGTGCGGTGCGCGAGGGCGTGGTGGCCGCCAATGCCTCGGCCGATCGCTGGGTTGCAGCGCTGCAAGAGGTGCGCGAGATCAGCGACATGCAGCTCAAGCCGGAGCAGTTCGCCGGGCAGGTCAAGCTCGCCGGAGATGCCGCCAGGAAGTATTACGAGGCGAATCCCAAGCTCTTCGAAGCGCCCGAACAGTTGCGCGCCGAGTACCTGGTGCTCAGCCAGGATGCGCTGGCCAGCCAGATCACGGTCAGCGACAAGGAGATCGCCGACTGGTATCAGGCGCATGCCGATCGCTACAAGAAGGGCGAGGAGCGTCATGCCGGTCATATCCTGATTACGGCGGCCAAGGATGCCGGCGAAGCCGCCGAGAAGACGGCGCAGGCCAAGGCCGAGGATATTCTCGCTCAGGTCAGGCGTACGCCAGCGGATTTCGCCAAGCTGGCCAAACAGCATTCGCAGGATCCTGGCTCCGCCGAAAAAGGCGGCGATCTCGGCTGGTTCGCGCGCGGGATGATGGTCAAGTCGTTCGAGGATGCCGCCTTCGCGCTCAAGCCGAACGAGATCAGCGGCATCGTACGCTCCGATTATGGCTTTCACATCATCAAGCTGATCGCCGTCAAGGAAGCGCAGATGCAGCCGCTTGCTCAGGTGCGCGGCGAAATCGTCGATGAAATCAAGCGCCAGTCCGCGGCGAAGAAATACGCCGAACTGGCGGAGTCCTTCAACAATACCGTCTACGAACAGGCTGACAGCCTCGATCCGGCCGCCGAGAAATTCAAGCTGGCCATCCAGCAAAGCGCCTGGCTGGGCAAGAATGGCGCGCCGGGCCAACTCGGCAATCCGAAGCTGCTGGCGGCGCTGTTCAGCGATGACGCGGTCAAGAACAAGCGCAATACCGAAGCCATCGAAGTCGCGCCGAACACCTTGATCGCGGCGCGTGTGCTCGAGCACAAGCCTGCCAGCCAGGTGTCGCTTGAGGTAGTCAAGGCCGAGATCGAGAAGCGCCTGCTGCGCGAAGAGGCGGTCAAGCTGGCGCAGAAGGAAGGCGAGGCGCGCCTCGCCCGGCTTGGCAAGGGCGAATCGGTCGCGGTCGATATGAGTTGGGGCGCCGCGCGCGGCGTTTCCCGCGCCGAAAGCGCAGGCCTGCCGGCCGAGGCGTTACGCGCCATCTTCAAGGCCGATGTAGCCAAGCTGCCAGCCTATGCCGGCGTGACGCTGCCGGATGGCAGCTATGTCTTGTACCGGATTGCCCAGGTCAAGCCCCACGCCGTCGGCGCCGACGATGCGCGCGCCAAGAAGCTGCGCCAGGACTATTCGCGCATAGTCGCCGAAGAAGAGTTTACCGCCTGGCTCGCCTCGCTGCGTCTGAAGTACCCGCTGGAGATCAACAAGGCGGTGCTGGAGGGCAAGGAAAAGCAGTAACGCAAGTTCCGCCGTCGGCCACTAGCGTCGACGGGATGGAATGGGAATGAAAAAGGCCCGGTCGAAACGACCGGGCCTTTTCGCTGGTGCGTCAGGGATGACCTATTGCTGGCCGTTGCTCATCGGGTCGGCGTTGCCCAGGGCGGTGGTGTTGAAGCCGCCATCGACAAACATGATCTCGCCAGTGATGCCGCTGGCAAGGTCGGAGCAGAGGAAGGCGGCGGCATTGCCGACTTCCTCGATGGTGACGTTGCGACGCAGCGGCGCATGGTGGGAGTTGTACGACAGCAGTTTGCCGAAGCTGCCGATGCCGGAGGCCGCCAGGGTCTTGATCGGGCCGGCCGAAATGCCGTTGACGCGCGTGCCTTCCGGGCCGAGGCTGGCCGCCATGTAGCGCACCGAGGCTTCGAGGCTGGCCTTCGCCAGGCCCATGACGTTGTAGTTGGGCATGGTGCGGATCGCGCCGAGGTAGCTCATCGTCAGCAAGGAACCGTTGCGGCCCTTCATCAGCGGTCGCGCGCCTTTGGCCAGCGCCGGGAAACTGTATGCGGACACTTCGTGGGCGATGCGGAAGGCCTCGCGCGAAATGCCGTCGAGAAAGTCGCCTTCGAGCGCCTCGTTCGGCGCATAGGCGATCGAATGAACCAGGCTGTCGAGGCCGCCCCATTCCTTGCCGATGCTGGCGAAGAGGGCGTCGATCTGCGCGTCCTCGGCGACGTCGCAGGGAAACAGCGGCGTGTCGCCAAAATCCGATGCCAGCTTGGCGACGCGATCCTGCACGCGATCGTTCTGAAAGGTAAAGGCCAGTTCGGCGCCCTCGCGATGCATCGCCTGGGCAATGCCGTAGGCGATCGAGCGATTGGAGAGCAGTCCCGTGATAAGAATGCGTTTGCCGGTGAGAAAACCCATATTGCGATCCCGAGTAATTCAACTCGTCGATTATAGCGGATGAATCCGCCGAAGAGGACTCGACGAGCGCCGAAACCCTTTATCAAACGCCCGTTTGACGGCCGCTGAGGTTGAGTCCGATTACGCCAATTATGATGACGGCAAGAAAGAAGATGCGCATCGGCGTTAGCTGTTCATTGAAGTAGAAGGCGCCGATGCTTGCGATCACGGCGACGCCGATCGCCGACCAGATGGCATAGGCGATGCTGATGTCGATGGTCTTGACCGCCATGGTCAGGCTGACGATGCTCGAACAGTAGAAGACGAAGATGCCGATCGATGGCAACAGTTTGGTGAAGCCTTCGGATAGCTTCATGCAGGTCGTGCCGGAAACTTCAAAAGCGATTGCCGCAAACAGGTATAGCCAGTGCATGGGGGAGTCCTCCGGCACGCCGCGTCAGGCCGTGCGGCCGGGGCGGCGGGCGTTGCGACCGTGGGGGCCGGGGTCAGGAAGCGCGCGGCGAATCGCGCCCGCCGCGCATGACCGATCCCGGCCTGGTGGATCAGGGCTTTTTGGCGACGAAGCGACCCTGGGCGATCTTGCCGGCCTTCGCCAACTGGCCAAGGAACATCATTTCGGCAGCGACGGCGCTGAGCATGTTGGTGTCGAAGTTGAGGATGCGCAGCGCATCGTAGGTGAACTGCTTGTCGACCATGTCCAGGTACAGATCGACGTAGGGATCGAAGCGGCCGGTATCGTTGGCCTCGATCACCGTGCAGCCGTTTTCCTGGAGCAGTTGCGAATAGCCGGCGATCGACTGGACGTTGGGGAACTTCATGAACGACAGGTAGCGATGGCTTTCCTCGGCGCTCATCGGCACTTCGCCGAGCACCCAGTCGGTGAAGGCGATGGTGCCGCCCGGCTTGACCAGGCGCGCCGCTTCGCGGATCAGCGCCGCCTTGTCGACGACATAGCACCAGGCATCCTCGCCCCAGACGAAATCGGCGCAGCCGTCGGGCAGGCCGCTGTGGGTGACGTCGGCATGGACGAACTCGGTGCGTTCTCCCAGCCCTTCCTCGGCGCAGCGATGGCGGCCGCGATCGAGCACGGTTTCCGAGGCATCGACGCCGGTCATCTTCCCGACATTGCGGAAGCGCGCCAGGAAGCGCATGCCAGCGCCGTTGCAGCAGCACAGATCGACGCCGTGCCTGGCCCCGGCGATGCCGGCGCGCTCGGAAAGATCCATCGACGACTGGAAGCCGCCAATATGAATCTGGTGGCCCATGATGAGTTCCCAGAGATCGCCTTCAGCGCCGTTATAGACCGCCTTGACTTCGTTGAGACCGATGCCGTTGCTCATGTGCCTGCTCCTCGGGGTTGTTGATAAGCGGATATCAATATACCCAAAGCTGGAATTTACACGCAAGTAACTTGCACCGGGGGGCGTTTGCCGATCTGCCCAATCCGGGCATGTTGATCCGGGTCTGGAGGAGCGTCGCCTGTCGCGGATCTGGCGCGACGCCGTTTTCAGCCGACTCGCGCCAGCGGATCCTGCCGGTAGAACAGGCGCAGCTGGTCATGGACCGCCGGATATTCATCATGCAGCAGTTGCGGCGTCTCGAAGAAGGCTTCGCTCATGACGGCGAAAAACTCCGCTGGCGCGTCGGCGGCGTAGGGATCGAGGGCCGTGTCCTCGCCGGCATCGACGCGGGCGCGGAAGTCGGCGTAGGCCGGCTCGAACGCCCCTCGCCAGGCGCGGCGCGACATGTCCTCGTGCAGCGGCGGCAGGCCGTCGGCGATGCCGTTCCTCATGTCGAGCTTGTGGGCGAATTCGTGGATCACGATGCTGATACCATCCAGCGCCTCGGTCTCCTCGAACCACGAGAGCAGCACCGGACCATGCTCCCAGGCCTCGCCGAGCACGGCGTCGTCGAACTCGTGGACCACGCCGTATTCATCCATTTCCGCGCGCGGGATCACGAAGTCGCCCGGATAGACGACGATGCCGAGCCAGCCCCGATACCAGTCGAGGCCCAGGTTCAGCACCGGCAGGCACGCCTGCAGGGCGATCGACAGCTGCATGTCGGCGTGCAGCGCCAGTCCCTGCGCACCGCACATCTGCTTTTCGGAGAGGAATTCCAGCGCCATGTCACGCAGACGCCGGCGTTCTTCGGCATCGAGACGGGCGAGGAAGGGCAGGCGCCCCTCGACGCGCGCCCATTGTTCCGGGGCGACGGAAATCGCTGCCGCGCGGCGGCGCTGTAGCCATTTGCGCAAACCGAGCATCAGGTCTGGAACTCCGTCACCATGTCATGCTGCTGCGCCAGAACCCGCAGAACGGCTGCTGCCGGGGTGGCAACCTTCATGAAGCGGCGAAGCCGCATTTTTGCTTTCCGCGCCAGGCGGGTGATCGGTTGGATGCCCAGCCGTCCGATCTGCAACGGGCCGCAGGCGAACACGGCGATGATGGACGGGGTACGGCTGCGTATGCTTGACATGAGCGGGCTCCGCGGCGGCGCGTCGACGGGTTGGATTTCGAGAACATCATTTGCAAGCCATCGCCGATTCTAAGAAAAGTTGAGTTCCGCAACCATGGCTGCACCGGAATATTTTGGTTCATGCCGGATTTCCGCGATTCCCTTTCGGCGCCGCGAGGCCTCTCAATCTGGGATAATTGACGGATGGTTGCGTTTGCTCCTCCCTCCGAACCGTCCGGCATTGCCCCGTCCCCCTCGGCGCCTGTTCCCGGCGACGCCCAGGTCATGGACCTGGGCCTGCTCAATGCCGTGAGCGCCGGGCTGCCCGTCGAGAACCGCGCGCTTCTCGAACGCGCCCTGCACTACGCCAGCGAGAGCTACGCCGGCGCCACGCTGGGCACTGGCGAGCTGTATCTCGACCATGCGGTCGGCATGGCGCGGACCTGCGCGGTGCTGAATCTCGATCTCGATGCGCGTCTCGCAGCGCTGCTGTTCGGCGTCGCCGGATTGGCCGAGGCCGAAGCCTATGTGGGGCCGGCGAACGACTGGCAGGAAAAGATCATCGCCGAATTCGGGCCCGCCGTTGCCCGGATCATCGACGGTCTGCATCGCCTGAACGCCCTGCGCCTCCTGACGCGCGGCCAGCGCGGCGCATCGCCCGAAGCCCAGGCCCAGGCGGAAACCTTGCGCAAGATGCTGCTGGCGATGGTCGAGGATATCCGCGTCGTGCTGCTGCGCCTGGCCAGCCGCAACCAGACCTTGCGCTACATGACCGGTCATCCCGGCCCGGTGCGGGAGCTGCTGGCGCATGAAAGCATGGAAATCTACGCGCCGCTCGCCAACCGGCTCGGCGTCTGGCAGATCAAGTGGGAGATCGAGGATCTCTCGTTCCGCTTCCTTGAGCCTGAGACCTACAAGCGCATCGCGAAAATGCTCGACGAGCGCCGCGTCGAGCGCGAACGTTTCATCGAGACAACCATCGCCCGCCTCAAGGCCGAGATGGCCGCCGCCGGCATCCAGGCCGAAGTGCAGGGCCGGCCCAAGCACATCTACAGCATCTGGAACAAGATGCGCAACAAGCGCATCGAGTTCGACGAGGTCTATGACGTGCGCGCCCTGCGCATCCTGGTCGCCGAGGTCAAGGACTGCTACACCGCGCTCGGCGTCGTGCATCACCGCTGGCAGCCGGTGCCTGGCGAGTTCGACGACTACATCGCTCAGCCGAAGGGCAACAACTATCGCTCTCTGCACACGGCGGTGATCGCCGAGGACGGCCGGCCGTTCGAGGTGCAGATCCGCACCTACGAGATGCACTACCACTCCGAGCTCGGCGTCGCCGCCCACTGGCGCTACAAGGAGACCGGCCAGTCGAAGGAGTCGAGCCGCGCCGATGCCGCCTACGACGACAAGATATCCTGGCTGCGCCAGCTGCTTTCCTGGCGTGACGAAATCGCCGACAGCAGCGCATGGGTCGAACACTACAAGCGCGCCGAGCTCGACGACACCATCTATGTGCTGACGCCGCAGGGCCGCGTCTTCGACCTGGCGCGCGGCGCGACGCCCGTGGACTTCGCCTACCGGCTGCACACCGACCTTGGCCACCGCTGTCGCGGCGCGCGCGTCGATGGGCAACTCGTGGCGCTCAACACGCCGCTGGCCAACGGCCAGCGCGTCGAGATCGTCGCCGCCAAGCAGGGCGGCCCGTCGCGCGACTGGCTGAATCCGTCGCAGGGCTATCTCGCCACCCACCGCGCCCGGCAGAAGGTGCGGCAATGGTTCGCCGCCCAGGACGAGGAAAACCTCCTGGCGCAGGGCCGCGTCGTCATCGCCCGCGAGCTGCAGCGCGAGGGACAGACCCAGGCCAACATCGACGCGCTGGCCCACAAGCTCGGCTACAAGAGCGCCGACGACCTCTATCGCGCCGCCGGGCGCGGCGAGGTCGGTCAGCGCACTTTGCAGACGGGGCTGCGCAACGAGCCCGGAGAGGCGGTCGCCGAGCCGGAAATCCAGACGCGGCCGACACGCGTGTCGCGCACGGAGGAGGGCGGCGGCGTCCTCGTCGTCGGCGTCGACAAGCTCCTGACCCAGCTCGCGCGCTGCTGCAAGCCCGTGCCGCCGGACCCGATCGCCGGGTTCGTCACGCGCGGCAAGGGTGTCTCGATACACCGCACGGATTGCCGCGCATTCAAGAACCTTGCCGCGCGCACCCCGGAGCGCGTCATCAGCACCGACTGGGGCAAGGGCAGCGTCGATGGTCACGGTGTCTATTCGGTGGACATCATCGTCGATGCCCAGGACCGGCAAGGGCTGCTGCGCGATATTTCGGAAGTCCTCTCGCGCGAGCGGATCAACGTCACGGCGGTGAAGACGCTGTCGCGCAGCGGAACGGCGCGCATGGCGTTCACCATCGAACTTGGCAGCGCCACGCAATTGCAACGGCTGCTGAATCTGGTGCATGAGGTACCGGGCGTCACCGACGCCCGGCGCGGTTAATTTTTTTGGAGCAGACGCATGGAAAAAAGCAAAGCCGAAGCCGAAGTCATCGTGAACCTGCCGCGCGCCGAAGTCTGGCAGCGTCTGCGCGACCTGACCATCCCGCACAAGTATGTGCCGGGCCTGCGCGACTGCCGCATGACCACCGAGAAGAAGGAGGGCGTCGGCGCCAGCCGCCGCGTGTACACCACCTCGGGCATGGAGATGGATGAGACGGTCATCGAATGGAATGAAGGCAAGGGTTTCGTCATCAAGCTGCACGACGGCGCCAAGCCGCCGCCGCCGATCTTCACCGAAGGCCGCTTCCACTACATCCTTGAGGATGCGCCGGGCGGCAAGACGCTGTTCCGTCCGACGATGACCTACACCATCAAGTTCGGCGCGCTCGGCGCGCTGCTCGACAAGCTGCTGCTCAACATGATCATCCGCAGCAACATGAAGAAGGTCGGCCTCGGTCTCAAGCAGTTTTACGAGACAGGCAAGCCCTCGAATCCCGCGTACAAGGGCTGAGCGCGTAGGGGCGGCCGGCGGTCGCCCTCGTTCCCTCGACAAACTCGGCGCAGCTTCGTCGAAGAGCCTGTCATTTCCGCAAATTGAACAACCGCATGCAATCCACACCCTGGCTGATCCGTCCGCCTGGCGGCCCGCGCCGCCTGCGGCTTTACTGCTTTCCCTATTCCGGCGGCAACGCGGCCGCCTTCGTTCCGTGGCAGCGCGAAATCGATCCCGCCATCGAAGTCTGCGCCGTCCAGTTGCCCGGGCGCGGCGCGCGCTTTCGCGAACCGCCCTACACCTCGTTCCAGGCGCTGATCCAGGCGCTCGGCGAAATGCTGAGGACGCAGAACGAGGCGGGCGCCGGCCCCTTCGCCTTTTACGGCCACAGCCTCGGTTCGTTGATCGCCTTCGAGCTCGCGCGCCATTGCCGCCGCCACAAGCTGCCGATGCCCGTGCATCTGATCGTCTCCGGCTGCAACGCGCCGCCGCTGCGCGGCAAGTCCAAGCGCCTGCACGAACTCCCCGACGACCAGCTGATCGAGAAACTGCGCGACTACAACGGCACGCCACGGGAAATTCTCGACAACCGCGACCTCATGCGCCTGCTGCTGCCCGCCGTCCGCGCCGACTTCGCGCTCGGCGCCGACTACCACTACGAAGCCGAAGCGCCGCTGCCCATCCCGCTCACCGCGCTGTCGGGCAAGAACGACAAGCACGTCGAAGCCGGGGATCTGCGCGCCTGGCAGAAGGAAACCAGCGTCGCCTATCGCGAGCACTGGTTCGACGGCGACCACTTCTTCATCAACGAGGCGCGGCAGCTCGTGCTCGATTGCCTGGCCACGGAACTGCTCGGCGCCGAACGATAGGCCGGAGAGCCGCGTTAAGGCGCCGGCTGCGAAGCGAACATTAAAGGGGCCGTGTTCGAATATTACGAATATCGGGCCGGCGTGTCGGAAAAGCCGAAGCCTCAATGGCTGTGCAGTATCTCCTGCAACCAGATCTTGATGAGCGATTGATAAGGCACGTCGCGGGCGTTGGCGGCGGCCTTGATCGAGTCGAGCTAGTGTTGCGGTAAACGCAGCGAGATGGTTTTGGTCGTCGGCTTCAGATTGGGCAGGGTGGCGCGTTGAGCTGTCGACCAGTCGAGATAATCCGTCGAGTCATGCTTTTCCCAGAACGTCCGTTCCGCGGCTTCGCTGGTGGACTTGGGTAGTTTCTTGGCTGGCTTGTTCATCAATGTTCTGCTCCTTTCGATGCATGTGCCGCGCCGAGATTACGCGGATCAGGCTGGCAGCCTTGCGCAGGGTGCGCACTCAAATCCAGTGCAGTTTGTCGGCCAGCTCGAACAGGCTGATGACGATCTCGAAGAGGATCAGGGCGATCACATACCATTCGAGCTTGTGCAGCTGCTTGTTGTCCCAGACGTCGGCGAGCGTCTGGGCGGTGTCCGAAATCAGGTTCAGCTTGCGGTCGAGGGCTGACTGGCGTTCGAGCAGCTCGTATTCGTCTTCGAGGCTGGCGTAGAAGCCGCCGAGTTCCGGGTGCTCCCAGAGGGTTTCCGGCTTGTCGCCGATCTCGGCGCGGCCGACCATGCGATGCTCGATCAGCAGCATGTGGCCGATCTTGGACAGCAGTGTCCGCGATCCGGCGCTGACCCTGCCGCGCGTGGCGAGCTCCTGGGCGAGGGGTTCGATCTTGTCGAACTCTCCGCCGACTTTCTTCTCGTACAGCGTGAGCAGGAGATGCTTGCTCAGCGCGTCAGCGATGATCTGCAGTCTCTCCAGCGAGATGGCTTCCAGCGATACCGTGCCGCTCTGCACGGCCGGCCCGCCGTGGCCGCCGCGACCGCCTTCGCCGCCGTGGATGTCGAGTTCCTCGATCTCCGGTTCTGCGTAGGGGTTCGTCAGCAGCTTGCGCACGGATTCGATGAAGCGCACCTCGTCCATGCTCTTGACGCCGAACAGCACCACCACGCCGTAGCGGAACAGCACGGCGATGCCGCCGTCGGCGTCGACTTCGACGGTCAGCGGTGTCGTCGCCAGGCAGTCGGCGATCTTGAACGCGCGCAGATCGAGGCGGTCGCCGAGCAGCATGGCGCGGGCCTTGAGTTCCTGACGTGATTGGAGGCGGAAGGTCATGGCGGCATTGTGCCTCCATGCCGGCCGGCTTGCCAGTGTGGCGCTTGTCAAACTACCGAACCTTCGATAATTCTCCGTCATTCCCACGAAAGTGCCTCGAAGGAAATACCCTTGGGGTGCGGTAATCCAGTCGGCCCATGCGGCCCATGGATTACCGCCTATGCGGGAATGACGAGGTGAGCGTTTGGCGGCATCGCCATTTCAAGGAACAAGTGGCGAGCCGGTGCCGCTCGGTGCGCCTGGGGCTCTGCGCGGGATATAAAGGGCCAGGCGGCACGGCATCTGATACACTAACCGTTAACGCTTTCGTTAAAGGATTTATCATGAGCTTCAACACTCGGGATGTCGTTCCCATCAGCGAAGCGCGCGCTCGCCTGACTGAACTGTCCGACGAAGTGGTGGGCGGTGCGGAGAAGCTGCTGACCAAGAACGGAGCCGCCTATGTGGCGATCGTGGATGCCAGGAAACTCGACTATTACCATGCGCTGGAAGAGGAGCACGCCAGCCTCGTGTTGCTGGACGAAGCGGAAAAGGGTCTGCGTGAACTCCTTGCCGGCAAGCGCGTATCGACCGCCAAGCTTCTGAAAGCCCTGTCCTGACGTCATGACATTGCCACGGAATGCCAAGGTCGAGGCGGCGCCCAATTTTCTGGCCAACCTGGATGCCGCTTATGAATTCTTCAAGACGCAGGATGCGGATACTGCGGATGGCCGCCAAGCCAAGCTGAAGGTGGCGCTCAAGGAAATGGTTGCGATACTCGCCTGGTCGCCCTCTGCCGGGAGGCCCGCCCGGTTCCTGGCCGCTCGATCTGCGCAAGGACGGCTGAAAGCGGAAGGGGTGAGGCAGTTGGCAAAGCAAGCCGGACTACCGCACCTGCGCGAGTATGTCGTCGGTCAGCACATCGTGCTCTACGCGCACTCGGCAACCGATGTGGTACTGCTGGCTTTGAAGCACGGGCGACAGTTGATCTATACGGCATAGCGTTCGCTGGGGGAATGACGATGCGAGCGTTTGGCGGCATCGTCATTTCAAGAGCGCCACACCAGGCCAGCCAAAAGGCCAGGATTCAAGCCCGACCGTGCGGTATCGCCCCCAGCAGCTTCCGCGTATACGCATGCTGCGGCCGTTCATAGATGTCGTCGGCATTGGCGCATTCGACGACGCGGCCCTCGTGCATCACCAGCACTTCGTCGGACATGTAGCGGACGACGGCGAGGTCGTGGGAGATGAAGATGTAGGAGAGGCCGAACTCGTCCTGCAAGTCCTGCAACAGGTTGAGCACCTGGGCCTGCACCGAGACGTCGAGTGCCGAGACGGATTCGTCGCAGATCAGGATGTCGGGCTTCAGCGTCAGGCAGCGGGCGATGGCGATGCGCTGGCGCTGGCCGCCGGAGAACTCGTGCGGGTAGCGGTCGGCGGCGCTGGCCGGCAGGCCGACGCGTTCGAGTAGTTCGCGCACCAGGCGGCTGCGTTCTCCCTCGCTCCCGCCGATGCCGTGGATCAGCAAAGGCTCGTCGAGGATCTGGCCGACCGTGAAGCGCGGATTCAGCGAGGCGTAGGGATTCTGGAAGACGATCTGGATGCGCCGCTTGTAGGCCTTGAATTCGGCCTTGGACATGGCGAGGATGTCCTTGCCGTCGAACAGCGCGACGCCCGTGGTGGCCTCGTGCAGACGCATCAGCGTCAGGCCCAGCGTGGTCTTGCCCGAGCCGGACTCGCCGACGATGCCCAGCGTCTTGCCGCGCCGCAAGCGGAAGGAGACGTCCTGCGCGGCCTTGAATTCGCGCTGCCCGAACAGGCCTTCGCGGCTGTAGAAGCTCTTGCCCAGACCGCGCACGTCGAGGATCACCGGGTCGTCTTCGCTGACGCCGCGCGGGCGTTCCACCATTCGTCCCCTCTCCCCGGGCATGAGGTTAGGGAGAGGAACTGTATCCAACGGGCGAGGGTCTTTCAACGTCCCCTCTCCCCGACCCTCTCCCCCGTTTCCGGGGGAGAGGGAGGACCGCATGAAATCCTCGATCACCGGTAACCTTCTCGGCCGCTGCCCCAGCGTCGGGCGGCATTGCAGCAGCGCCTGCGTGTAGGCGTCGCGCGGTGCGCCGAATACCCTTGCGGTGTCGCCCTGTTCGCGGATTTCGCCATGGCGCATGACGATGACCTGGTCGGCGATTTCGCCGACGACGGCGAGGTCGTGGGTGATGAACAGTACCGACATGCGATGGCGCTGCTGGAGGTCGGCGATGAGTTCGAGAATCTGCTTCTGGATCGTCACGTCGAGGGCCGTCGTCGGCTCGTCGGCGATCAGCAGTTTCGGATTGCAGGCGATGGCCATGGCGATCATGACGCGCTGTTGCTGGCCGCCGGAAAGCTGGAAGGGATAGGCCGCGCACTTGGCGACGGGATCGGGGATGCCCACCTCGTCGAGCAGCTCGACGGCGCGCGCCATGGCCTGGCGCGGCGTCATGCCCAGGTGCAGGCGCAGCACTTCGGCGATCTGCGTGCCGACGGTGAACACCGGGTTCAGCGAGGTCATCGGCTCCTGGAAGATCATCGAGATGTCCTTGCCGCGCAGCTCGCGCAGCGTCGCCTGCGGCAGGTCGATGAGGTTGCGCCCGCCGTAGAGCACCTGGCTGCCGGGCTCGACGACCGAGTTCTCGGGCGGCAGCAGGCCGAGGATGGACAGCGCCGTGACCGACTTGCCGCTGCCCGATTCGCCGACCAGGGCAACCGTCGCATTTTCCGGAATGTCGAAGCCGATGCCCTTCACCGCGGCGACTGGCGGCTGCTTGCGGTCGCCGCGGAAGCCGACGGCGAGGTCGCGCACGGCGAGCAGCGGGGTCGTGGTCATCGTGCGCTCCATGTCATTTGAGCTTCGGGTCGAGCGCATCGCGCAGCGCGTCGGTGAACAGCGAGAAGGCGGTGACCAGCAGCGCCATCGCCGTCGTCGCGGCGACGAGCTGCCACCACTTGCCGAGGATCAGCTCGTTCTGCGCCTCGTTGAGCATGCTGCCCCAGGAGACGGCGTCGACGGGCACGCCGAAGCCGAGGAAGGAGAGGATCACCTCCGACTTGATGAAGCCGACGACGAGGATCGACAGCTGCACCAGCGCGACATGGCTGACGTTGGGAAAGATATGCACGAACATCTTGCGCAGGTCCGAGGCGCCGATGGCGTCGGCGGCCTGCACGTATTCCCGCGACTTGTGCTTCATGTACTCGGCGCGCACCAGGCGGAACACGCCGGTCCAGCCGGTCAGGCCGAGGATCAGGACGATGCTCAGCAGGCCCTTGCCCTTGGGCACCACGGCGGCGATGGCGAGGATCAGCAGCAGGTAGGGGATGGAGGTGAAGATGCTGTAGAACCAGTTGAGCAGGTCGTCCACCCACTTGCCGAAATAGCCGGCCAGCGCGCCGAGCAGCGTGCCCAGCGCGGTGGCGACGAGCGCGGCGACGAGGCCGACGAAGATCGAGGTGCCGGAGCCCTTGATGGTCTTCTGCACGATGTCGCGCCCCCACTTGTCGCCGCCGAAGAGCAAGGTGGGAAGCCGCTCTCCGGGCAGTGCGGCCCCGGAAGTCGCGCCAGTGCTTGATCCCAGGGCAGCGCGGATTTCCTTCAGCTCCTCGGCGAGTGGGTCGATGATGCCGTAGTCACTCACGGCGGCGTCCGCGCCAGTTGCGCCGCCATGCCGCTCGGCGCGCAGTTCGGCACGCAGTTCGGCAATCTCGGCGGCGAGCGGATCGAGCGGGTTGTCGGCCGGCGCGTCATCGCTCCCGGCTGCCTTGGCCGCATCGCGGCCCGGCGCGCCATCGATGGCATCGGCCTGGATGCCGAGGAAGCCCGGCGGCGCGTAATTCACGCCGACCTCGCGCGACCAGTCGCCAGCGACGAGTCCGCTCACCGAGGCCAGCATCAGCAGCAGGAAGCCGACGACGATGGCGAGCGACAGCATCGCCAGACGGTCGGCGCGCAGACGGCGCCAGGCGAGCGCCCAGAGGCCGGGAGAAACGGCGTGCGTCATTTCAGTTGCACCCGCGGATCGACCAGCCGGTACATCACGTCAGCCAGCAGGTTGAAGGCCATCGTCGCGAAGGCGACATACACCGTGATCGCCTTGATGACGGGGAAGTCGGAGCGTTCGACGGCCATGATGATCTCGCGGCCGATGCCGGGGATCGAGAAGAAGCGCTCGATCAGGAAGGCGCCGATCAGCAGGCCCGGCAGGTTGGCCATGACGTGGGTGATGACGGGAATCGCGGCATTGCGCAGCACATGGACCCACATGATGCGGTTCTCCGACAGCCCCTTGGCGCGCGCCGTGCGCACGTAGTCCTGGCCGACCTCGTCGAGGATGAAGGTGCGGTAGAGGCGCAGGTTGGGCGCGATGCTGACGGCCAGCGCGATGATGATGGGCAGCGCCGCATAGGTGACGAGATTGCGCCAGACGCCGTCACCCCAGCCCTGCACCGGGAACCAGCCGAGCTGGTAGGCGAAGAAGTACTGGAAGACGATGATGTAGACGAGGATGCTGACCGACATGCCGACGGTGCAGGCGATCATTACCAGCCGGTCGGTCAGCGAGCCGCGCACATAGGCGACGGCCAGCGCGAGCGCGATGGAAATCAGGACTTCGAGGATCTGCAGCGGCACCAGCACCGTCAGCGACGGGCCCATGCGCGTCGCGATGATGTTGCCGACGCTCTCGTTGGTGCTCCAGCTGGCGCCGAAGTCGGCGGTGGCGATCTGCTTGACGAAGATCCACAACTGCACCCAGACCGGCTCGTCGACGCCCAGCTGCTTGCGGATGTTGGCGATCTGCTCGGGGTTGGAAATCTTGCCGGCCAGCACATAGGCCGGATCGCCGCCCACCCAGTTGAACAGGAAGAACACCAGCAGGACGACGCCGAGCATGGTCGGCAACATCTGCCAGAGGCGACGGAGGATGAAGGCGGTCATGATTCGCTCCCCTCTCCCGCAAGCGGGAGAGGGGCCGGGGGAGAGGGGGGAACGACGGCCAGGCGTATCTGCTCCAGCACGTCATCCAGCCGTTGCATCACATCGTGGTTCCAGAAGCGCATCACGGCAAAATCTTGCTCGCGCAGCCAATGGTCGCGTTGTTGGTCGTATTGCTCTTGGGAGGCATGCTGTCCGCCGTCGAGTTCGATGATCAGTTTCTGTTCCATGCAGATGAAATCGACGATGTAGCGCCCCACGGGCTTCTGCCTCTTGAACTTCAAGCCCATGAGGCGATGGGCGCGCAGGTGGTACCAAAGACGCTGTTCGGCGTCGGTCTGGTGCTGACGGAGCTCTTTGGCGTTGTCGAGAACGGTAGTCATCATGCGTGGGCGGCGCCTTCTCCGACGGCTCCTCTTTCCCGGAGGAATCTCGAACGCATTGTGCTCCCCTCTCCCCCGGCCCCTCTCCCGCACGCGGGAGAGGGGAGCGAAACCGCTTGGCATGCATCCGTGGCTGCCGTCGTCACCGCCGCTGCCCCCGGATCTCCGCGAAGAATGCCCGCGGCGACGGCTCGCGGCCGAGGAAGTCGCGCACCAGTTCGGCGCCGGTCTGCTCGCCGCCGCGTTCGAGGATGGCGGCGCGGAAGCGGCGGCCGACGGCGGGGTTCATCAGGTTATCGCCGAATTGCGAAAGCATGTCGAGTGCGATGACTTCCGACCACATGTAGCCGTAATAGCCGGCGCCGTAGTTGCGGATGATGTGGTCGAACTGGCCGGGGAAGGCGGTGCCGGGCGTGTAGCCGAGCGGCGTCTCGCCTTCCATGCGCTGCCAGAGCGCCATCGCCTCGGCGGGTTGCGGGCCGTAGAGCGCCATGTCGAAGCTGGCGTAGAGATGCTGGCGCGCATAGCGGATGCCGCGGCCGAAATTGCGCGCGGCGTTGAGGCGCTGCATCATCGGCGCGTCGATGGTCGGACAGTCCTTGCAGAACTTGCCGATCAGGCCGATGGCTTCCAGCTTGCGCGCCCATTCCTCGTACATCTGCGAGGGCGCTTCGACGAAATCGGTCTCGACGCTGGTGCCGGCGTGGCCGACGTAGCGGGTGCGCGAGAGCACGCCGTGCATGACGTGGCCGAACTCATGCACCAGGGTTTCCATTTCGTTGAAGTCGAGGCCCTGGCGATTGAAGTTGGCGACCAGCACCGAGATCGGCGTGCGCGGCGCGGGACGGGTGGGATGGGTGAGACGGCTCGCGCCGCGCACGCCGAAGGCCGCGGCGTGGCTGAACTTGCCTTCGCGCGGGTAGAGGTCGAGATAGATGCCGCCGAGCAGGGCGCCGCTGTCGCTGTCGACGACGTCGACATAGCGCACCTCGGGATGCCAGACCGCGACGGCCGCCGGGCGGAGGCGGAATTCCACGCCGTAGAGGCGGGCGGAAACGTGCATCGCCCAGTCGACGGCCGCCTCGGCGGGGAAGTAGCGGCGCAACGCTTCCTGGTCGACCTGGTAGCGCTGCTGCTTGAGGCGTTCCTGATAGTAGGCGACGTCCCAGCGGTTCAGCTTCACGTCGGCCGCCGGCCGGCTCAGCGCGGCGGCCTTGGCCCGGCGCAGATCCTCCAGATCGCGCGTTTCGATTTCGCGCACCGTCGCCATCACTTCATCGAGAAACTTGTGCACCACCGCCGGCTTGCCGACCATGCGCCGCCGCGTGACGAAATCGGCATAGCTGGGAAAGTCGTAGAGTCCGGCCATCTCGCGCCGCAGTGTTGCCGCCTGGTTGAGCAGCTCGATGTTGCGCGGCCCGCCGCGGCTGGTGAAGGCGCTCTGGTAGCGGCGACGCGCTTCCTCATCGACGGCGTTCTCCATGAAAGGCACGTATTCCGGGTACTCGAAGCCGAGCAGGTAATGGCCTTGCGCGTCGCGTTTCGCGCGATCAAGATAGCCTTGCGGCAGGCCGCGCATCTCCTCCGCCGTGAAGACGAGACGCGTCTTGTTGTCGCGGATGTTGCGCGCGAATTCCTGGCGGATCAGTTCCATCTGTTCGATGATCTGCTTCATGCGCGCCTGCTTCGCGGGCGGCAGGCCGACGCCGGTGTCCTCGAAGGCTTCGAGCAGATCCTTTTTCAGCTTGGCGTCCACCGCATCCTGCGGGGCGACGGCGCGGACGCGCTGGTAGATCGCGGCGTTCTGGAACAGCCCGGCCTCGAACTTGTTGTACTTGAGCAGGCAGGCATCGGCCGCCTCGCGCACCTTGGGGTCGGGCGACACGCTGTTGAGCAGATACACCGGGCCTTCGACATCCTGCTGGGTGATCTGCAATTCATTCCAGTCGGCGAACACCGTGGTTGCGCCGGCCTTTTGCTGTGGCGCCAGCGGCAGTGCTTCGAGGGTCGCCACTTGCCGCGCCAGCCTGGCCAGACCGTCGTCGCAGGCTTGCGTCAGGCTCGCGGCGTCCCACAGCGGCAGGGTCGGGCGCGCGGTTTCGGCGGCGGCGGCCAGTGGCAGCAGTGCGCAGAGCAGGGTGGCGTGCGCTCTCCATGAGCGCTTCGGCGGAGTCGTCATTTGTTTGGCGCCTTCCGGTTCTCGATATCCATGTAAAGCCATTCGGCATGCAGGATCGGATGCTTCCGGTAACCGATCACCCGCGGCTGGACCAGCATGTTGCGGACGCGCGCCAGGTTGATGCGCCAGGGCGCGTAGACCTCGATGATGCGCGTCATCCGCTGGTAGAGCCGGTCGCGCTCGGGGCCGGCGGGCAGCTGCTTCGACTGCTCGTAGAGCCGGTCGTATTCGGGAATCCGCACGCAGCCGCCGTTGCTCTGGCCGCGGCGCGGGCCGTAGAGCAGCTGCATGAAGTTGTCGCCGTCGGGGTAGTCGGCGATCCAGGCGGCGCTGCGCATCTGCAGCTTGCACTGCTTTTCCAGCTTGAGCAGTTCGGGGAAGGGCATCTTCTGCGATTCCATGCGGATGCCCAGCGCATCGAAGGCCTTCTTCCACATCTCTTCCTGGAGGCGGCCGGTCGAATCGGGGCGGCTGGCGTACCGGATGGCGAAGGGCTTGCCGTCCGGCAGGTTGCGCAGGCCGTCCTGGCCTTTCCGGTAGCCGAACTTGTCGAGCAAGGCGTTGGCGGTGGCGAGATCCTTGCGCACGCTGCTGCGCCAGGCCGCATCGTGGCCGACGACGCCGGGCGGGATCGGGTATTCGAGGGCGAACGCCTGGCTGTTCCGGACGACGCGGATTTCCTCGGCGACGTCGTAGGCCATCGCCATGGCGCGGCGCAGGGCGATCTGTGCCTTGCCCATGCCGCCGACGACGGGATCGTCCCATTGCCAGTAGTGGTAGACGATCTCGGGATCGACGATGCGCGAGAGCTTGATGCCGCGCTGCGCCAGTTCCGGCTTGAGCCGGTCGCCGCGTTCGCCTTCGAGCGCGCGCGGCGCCAGCGGGCCGTCCATGTTCATGGCGTCGAGCTCGCCGTTCTGGAAGGCCAGCCAGCGCGACTGGTCCTCTTCCATGATGGCGATCTCGACGCGGGCGATGGTCGGCATGCGCTTGCCTTTCATCTCGCGGACGATGTCCCGGTCGGCGGGGTCATCGCCCGGCGCGAAGTCCCAGATCAGGCCGCGATATTCGGGATTCGCATCGAGCGTGATCTTCGAGCCGCGCACCCACTTGCCCAAGCGGAACGGTCCGGTGCCGACGGGGTTGGCCATCGCCCGGCCGCTTTCGTCGCGATACTTCTCGATCACCTCGCGCGCCACCGCGCTGGTCTGCGGAAAGGCGAGCAGATA
This sequence comes from uncultured Rhodocyclaceae bacterium, assembly GCA_964500425.1. Lineage (GTDB taxonomy): Bacteria > Pseudomonadota > Gammaproteobacteria > Burkholderiales > Rhodocyclaceae > Sterolibacterium. Next base: position 1,894 of record CAZCPD010000025.1, on the reverse strand, counting down.
CGCCAGGTTGTGATCGACCCGCTTGAGGCGCAGGCGCAGCGTGTAGCGGTCGACGGCGTCGATGCCGGGTATCCGTGCCGCGTAATCGAAGCGCCCGGACTGCTTCGCCTGTTCGGCGAGCTCGTCGAGGCCGAGGAATTTGTCTTCGACGAGGAAGGCGTAGGGCGAGCGGACGTTCGGGTCGATCAGGCGCTTCAGCGCATAGGCGTAGTCTTCGGCGGTCAGTTCGCGCGGCTTGCCGCCGAAGGCCGCGTCGGGCGCGAAGCGGATGCCCTTGCGTATCTTCAGCGTCCAGGTCAGACCGTCGTCGCTGATCTGCGGCAGCGCTTCAGCGGTCAGCGGCGCCAGCCTGGCCGGGCGCGCCAGGTAGTCGTAGGTCAGCAGCGTCTCGAAGATCGCCTCGATGACGGTGCCCGAGTAGTAGTCATGCACGCCGGCCGGATCGAAGCCGGTCTCGGCGGCGGAGAAGACCCAGCGCAGAGTCTTCTGCGGATCGGCGGCATGCGCCGGCGCGATGCCGACGCCAAGCAACAGCGCGATGGCGCCGAGGCTGGACAGAAGTTGGCGGCGGAGGCAGTCGAGGCGTCTGTTGTTCATGGACGAGGGGGGCGGTAGCGGCGCATCCGCGGGCGATGCCGGCACGCGGTCCGCAAGTCCGGGAAGCCCGGTATAGTACCAGCTTCGCCGCCCACGCTGCGCTTGCGGATACTCGTTCCGCACAGGCCGAACCCACGGCCGGCGCGCGCTCCACGCTTCGCAACCATGCAGTGATGTCCATCAGTCCGCTCGTTTCCTCGATCATCGAGTCCTTCGTCCATCCCGGACTGTGCGCCGACCGCGATCAGCATCGTCGCGCGAGCATCCTCAGCGCGGTGATGCTGGCGTTCGCGCTGCTGGCGCTGCTGGCCTGCCTGCTGGCGCTGGCGAGTTCGATCCCGATGATGTACGGCAGCATCATCTGTCTGTCGGCGGTCGCCTGGTTCATTGGCCTGCTGATGCTGTTGCGCCGCAAGGGCGCCTTCATGGCGTGCAGCTTCGGCGCGGTGCTCGCCACGCTGCTCGCGATGGTTTCCGGCATCGTCGTGTCGGGTGGGCCGGATGCGTCCCCCGCCGTTCAGTTGCTGGTCGTGCCGCCGCTGATGGGGCATTTCTTCGGCGGCCTGCGCTGGGGGCGTCACGCCGTCGTCGCCACCTTCCTGAGTCTGGCCGCCCTGTATGCGCTGCATTTTGCCGGCATCCCCTTCATCCAGAGCGTGGGCAGCGAGGCGCACTTGAATCTGGCGCGCATGATCGTCAGCCTCGTCAATCTCGGCGGCGTCTCGGCCCTCGCATTCATTTACGAGGTGACCTCGAACGCGCTGAAACTGGAACGCGATGCCGAGCATGAACGCTATTGTCATCTGGCCCGGACCGACCCGCTGACCGGCCTGGCCAATCGACGCAGCTTCGATGCGATGCTGGCGCAGCGTTTCGCCCGCGATGACAAGACCACGCCGCCGCGCTGCTTTGCGCTGGGCTATCTCGATCTGGACGGCTTCAAGCCGATCAACGACCAATATGGCCACGCTGTCGGCGACGAAGTGCTCTGCGTGGTTTCCGATCGCCTGCGCGGGGCCTTGCGCGACGCCGATTTCGTTGGTCGTCATGGCGGCGACGAATTCATGTTGTGCCTCGACACGGTCGAAGACCAGACGCTCGTCGAGGCAACGGCGCAACGCATACTGACGGCCATCGCCACCCCGATCTCGACGAGCGCCGGCATCGTGAAGATCAGCGGTAGCCTCGGTTTTGCCCTTTATCCGATCGACTCGACGGAGATCGAGGGGCTGAAGAAGTCCGCCGATGCGGCGATGTACGATGCCAAGCGAGAGCATGGCGCCTGGCGCATGGCGAG
>CAZCPD010000024.1:0-22150 GCA_964500425.1 uncultured Rhodocyclaceae bacterium | reverse complement strand
CGAGTACCATGATGAACCTGTACTCGGGCACCACGTGCCCGTTTAGCCATCGCTGCCGCATCGTTCTTTACGAGAAGCAGATGGATTTTCAGGTGATCGACGTCGATCTGTTCAACAAGCCTGAGGATATCGCGGTGATCAATCCCTATAACCGCGTCCCCGTTCTTGTTGACCGCGACCTCGTTCTCTACGAGTCCAATATTATCAACGAGTACATCGACGAGCGCTTTCCGCATCCTCAGTTGATGCCGCCTGATCCGATCATGCGTGCGCGCGCTCGCCAGTTGCTGTTCACGATGGAGCATGAGCTGTTCAGCCACATCGATGCGCTGGAGAAGAACCTGAAGTCGGCAGAGAAATCGCGTCAGCACGTTCGCGACCGCCTCACCGAGCTGGCGCCGATCTTCATCAAGCAGAAGCACATGCTCGGTGATGATTTCTCGATGCTTGACGTGGCGATCGCCCCCTTGCTGTGGCGTCTCGATCACTACGGCATCGAGCTCGGCAAGGCTGCCGCACCGCTGATGAAGTATGCTGAGCGCATTTTCAGTCGGCAGGGGTTCATCGATGCGCTGACGCCCTCCGAAAAGGTGATGCGGCGTTGAGGCTGGCCTGAGGCTGCGGCGGGTAACGTGTTCATGAGCGAGGAAGAGCAGATCCCCCCGATCAAGCCTTACTTGGTGCGCGCCATTCATGAGTGGTGTGTCGACAATGGTTACACTCCCTATCTCGCGGTGGCGGTTGATGGGCATACACGGGTGCCGCGTGAGTACGTCAAGGATGGACAGATCGTACTCAACTTGGGCATGGAGGCCACGCACCAGTTGGTGATCGGTAATGAACTGATCACCTTCTCCGCGCGTTTCAATGGCGTTGCCCAGGCATTGTCGGTTCCGGTCGACAATGTCGCCGCGATCTATGCGCGTGAGAATGGTCAGGGCATGGCTTTCGAGCCCGTCATCCACGAAGGCGAGCCGGAGCTGGTTGCCGACGACAGGGGGTTGGAGCAAGCGGAGGAGCAACGGCCGAAGCCTGCGCCGGCCGCCGGCAAGTCGCATCTGACTCGCATCAAATAGCCCGAGCCCGCCCGGGCTGCCTGGCTAGCCTTGGTAGCCTATAGCTTGAGGCAGCCGCCCGGCAGCGTTTGCGCCTTCTGCAAACGACTGATCGTGGGGCGCAAATCCAGACCGGTTGCTGCTTTCAGTCGCAGGGCATGCTCGCGCATCTCCTTCAGGGTGATGTCGACCGGGTTGCCCACGGCGCCGAAGGCGATCGCATTGCCGCTGTCGAGCGATGGAAACACAGTCGCACGCCGCTCGAAGGCTTGGTTGATGCGCTCGACGCCGGCCAGGAAGCCGCGGCTGCGACCGAGCAGGTTGCATGTCATCAAGCCGTCCTGGCTCAGATGGCTGCGGCAGTCCTGATAGAACTCCGCGGTATCGAGGGCGCCGGCACGGCCATCGGCGCCGAAACCATCCACGAAGATCGCGTCATAGCGACCCTTCACTTGATTCAAGTATTCGGCGCCATCGGCGATGACCAGCTTCAGACGCAGGGGATCGACGGGCAGGCTGAAATATTGCTGGGCGATCGGCACGATGCGTTCGTCGATCTCGACGACAGTCATGCGTGTCTCGGGCAGGTTCCGGTAGATGAACTTGGCCAGTGAGCCGGCGCCGAGACCGATCAGCAGGGCGCGACGCGGCCAGCCCGGTTCCGGCCGCAGCAGGAGGCTGGCCATCATTTCGCGCGTATAGGCGAGTTCCAGCGCAAATGGCCGGCGGATGCGCATGGCGCCCTGGATCCAGTCCGATCCGAAGTGCAGGTTGCGAACGCCAGCCTCCTCACTGATTTCAATCGGATGGTCGTGGTTGGGCATCAATGGTTGCTGGGCGAAAAGAACGCGGAGATGCGTTATTGCAAGTCCGGGAGAGGCGGCAGTCAACTCTGCCGTGGTCTGCGGATCATGGTCCCCCCGACAGGAATCGAACCTGTATCCCACGCTTAGGAGGCATGTGCACTATCCATTGTGCTACGGGGAGGGACTGCTTACGGGTCGGCCATTTTAGCGGCTGACGTATAATCCCGCCAGATTTTTCCGGATTTTTTACCGACTGGCCCGCGTTCGCCCGCCGCGTCGTTTTGCCTGCTGCGTTCCCTGACGAAGTCATGCTGGAGCACCGCCCGCAAACGGTGCGTGATGGGGCAGACCGTTGCCGTATTCTTGAGCGGAAACCGATATGCCGTTGTTGACCCTGGATCGCGCTTGTCTTGCCTTTGGCCATGTCGCACTGCTCGACCACGTGGCGCTGCAGGTCGATGCCGGCGAACGGATCGCCTTGATCGGCCGAAATGGCAGCGGCAAGTCTTCGCTGCTGCGCGCCTTGGTCGGCGCCGCTGCGCTCGATGACGGCGTGGTGTGGGTGCAACCGGGCGCGCGCGTCGCCTATGTGTCCCAGGAACCCGATTTCGACCCCGCGCGCAGTATTTACGAGACCATCGCCGCCGGACTTGGCAAGGTCAGCCAGTTGTTGCTCGCCTACCATGAAGCGGCGCATGCGGTTGCGCTCGATCCGACGGTGGAGCATCTGGACGCACTTCAGAATCTTCAGGGGCAGCTCGAGCATGCGGACGGCTGGCGCATTCATACTCGCGTCGAACAGGCGATCAGCCGCCTCGGCCTCAATGCCGAGGCGCTCATCGGAACCCTTTCGGGTGGGGGCATCAAGCGCGTCGCCCTGACCCAGGCGCTGGCCATCGAGCCCGATTTGCTGCTGCTTGACGAGCCGACCAATCATCTCGACCTCGATGGCATCCTCTGGCTGGAGGCGCTGATCCGCGATTTTCGCGGCGGCGTGCTGGTCATCACGCATGATCGCAGCTTTCTCGATGCGGTGGCGACGCGCGTGGTCGAACTGGATCGCGGCAAGCTCAACAGTTATCCCGGTTCCTTCGCTGTCTATCAGGAACGCAAGGCCGCGGAGCTCGCCGCCGAGGCTCAGCAGAGCGCAAAGTTCGACAAGTTTCTGGCGCAGGAGGAGGTCTGGATTCGCAAGGGCGTCGAGGCGCGCCGCACCCGCAACGAGGGGCGCGTGCTGCGTCTCGAGGGCCTGCGCCGCGAGCGTGCCGCGCGTCGCGATCGGCTCGGCAATGTGGACTTGCAGCTGGTTCGGGGCGAGCAATCGGGGAAACTGGTAGCCGAACTCGACAGGGTGACCAAGCGTTACGGCGAGCATACAGTGGTGCGCGATTTCTCCTGCCGCATTCTGCGCGGCGACAAGATCGGTCTGATCGGCCCGAACGGCGTGGGCAAGACCACGCTGCTCAAGCTGATTCTCGGCGAGATCGCGCCCGACGCCGGCAATGTCCGCCTCGGCACGCGTCTCGAAGTCGCGTATTTCGATCAGTTCCGCAGTGCGCTCGATGAGGAGGCGGCTCTCGCGGAGGTGATCAGCCCCGGGTCCGATTACGTCGAGATCGGCGGACAGCGCAAGCATGTGATCGGTTACCTTGGCGACTTCCTGTTTGCGCCCGAGCGGGCGCGTTCGCCGGTAAAGTCGCTGTCGGGCGGCGAGCGCAATCGCCTTCTTCTGGCGCGCCTCTTCGCCCGGCCGGCGAATGTGCTGGTGCTCGACGAGCCGACCAACGATCTCGATATCGAGACGCTGGAGTTACTCGAGTCCCTGTTACAGGATTATTCTGGAACGCTCTTCCTGGTGAGTCACGACCGCCGCTTTCTCGATAATGTGGTCACCCAGAGCATTGTCGCCGAAGGCGACGGTGTCTGGCGCGAATACGTCGGCGGCTACGCGGATTGGCTGAGTGCCCGGGCGCGGGCGCCGCTGCCGCGTGACGAGACCGCGGCTTCGTCGGGACAGGCGAGGCCTTCCGCTGCGCCTTCGAACGCTGCGCTGCGTCGCGAATCGAAGGGCAAGTTGAGCTATCGCGAATCGCAGGAACTTGCGCAATTGCCGGATCGCATCGCCGCCCTGGAGGCCGAGCAGGCCGAAATTGCGGCACGTCTTGCCGATGCCAGGGTTTACCGGGACGCACCCGAAGAGGCCAGGGGGCTTCAGTTGCGGGCGGGCATGGTCGATACGGAGCTCGAGCAAATGCTGCTGCGTTGGGAGGCCCTGGAAAGCCGCGCCTGTTGAATTCTTTCAAGGGTATGACGCCGGGTTTTTTGTAGAAATTTTCCGGGGTCGCCGGGCGACTTTGCCGATGCGGTATCGAAACCATAAATGAACCGGTCGGCAAGGGCTTGCGCCAGCGTCTAAATGGCTTTATTATTTTTCCTCATGATTATGGCAATGTTATTGTTTTCCTAAGAAAATCGGTATTTCGGCGCAGGCCTGTTTTCAGGTGGCAAGTTGAAGCTTTGCGATGGTTCAGCGGCAGGATACTAAAAACACAACGTCGCGAATCTCGTGAAGTTCGAAGTAAAAGGCTGGAGGGGGAGTATCTGCACGTTCCGAGGCAATTGCGAAAGCGTCAGCTTCGGTGGCGCGTGCAGATTTCGGATTTCTTGAATCTCGATCTACGCATCCATTATCCGTTGATTTCGTCGGCAGGCTTTGCTCGTGTTGGGGACTTTCCCGCGTGAATCGGCGGACTGTTTCCGCATGGCTGGCGTTTTTCTCCGCTGCGCTTTTCGGTGGCGCGGAGATAACGGATAAACTGTGCATCGACAACTGCGCTGCGGGATTGCGTTGAATGGGAAATCGTATCGTCTCGGTGGTGGATTCTGTCTCTCGCGTCGGCGTCGGCCGGATCGCGAGGATGGTTCTTGCAGGTCTTTGGCCGTTGATACAGTGCCTGGAATCGGCGCGGAAGAGGCAGCAGTGACATGATGAATCGATTTGGCCAGCAGGAGCACTGAATGCACGCCAGTACTTCTCGACACTCCGTTGCCGATTTCGCGAATTGGGAACGCCTGAAAATGGATGTGGTTCCCGAGTCCCTGCGTCTGCTTGGCATTACGCCGTTCGAGCGCGCGGATCTTTCATTGGCGCGGGCCTTTTGCAAACAGAAGGCAGCGGTGGCTATCGACGTCGGCCGTGACGCCGCGCGTTGGCCGGATATCTTTGCCTTCGTCAAACAAGTTGCTTCCTCGTCTGCTGCCGGTCTTCATTGCGGTTTGCGGATACCGGACCATGTCGATATCACTCCGCACGATGTTCCCGATGCGGCGGCGTTTGTCGTTCTGACCGGGGAACGCAAGCTGAAGGAGTGGGCGGCACGTTTCCCGGTCGTGGTCCAGGCAACCTCGCTGGCGGAAGCAAAGAATGCACTCGCCAATGGCGCGCATGGCTTGATCGCGAAGGGGCAGGAAAGCGGCGGTCCCGTCGGCGAGGAAAGCAGTTATATCCTGCTGCAGCGCATTCTGGAGTTGACTGAAGAGCGGCGCGTTCCAGTCTGGTGCCAGGGCGGCATTGGTTTCCACACGGCGGCCGGCGCGATTGCCGGCGGCGCGTTCGGCGTGGTGCTCGATAGCCAGCTGGCCTTGCTGACCGAATGTCAGCTGCCGGAACACATCAAGGCCGACGTTCGCGCCATGGATGGCAGCGAGACGCGGCTGCTCGGTGGCTACAGCGTCTATTCGCGTCCCGGTCTGCCGGTGGCGGAGCTTGGCGAGTTGTCGGCGCAGGAGGTGCGTCGACTGATGGCCGCAGTCGGGGAACATCCGCTTCTGCCCGTCGGCCAGGATGCCGCGCTGGCCAAGCCGCTGGCGACGCAATGTTCCAATCTCGAATCCTTGCTCAACACGTTGCGGGTCGGCATTGCCGGGCATATCCGGCAGGCCGGCGAACTCGACTTGCTCGGCGAGCACAGTCCTCTCGCCCAGGCTCACGGCACGCGCTATCCGATTGCCCAGGGGCCGATGACGCGAGTCAGCGACACAGCAGCGTTCGCTGCCGCAGTGGCCGAGAACGGCGCCTTGCCTTTCCTGGCGCTATCCCTGATGCAGGAAGGGGCGTCGCGCAAGCTGCTTGAGGAAACGCGTGCTGCGGTCGGTACGCGCAGCTGGGGCGTCGGAGTGCTCGGTTTTGCGCCGCCGGAAATCCTCAATCCCCATCTGGCGCTGATTCAGGAATTCCATCCATCCGTGGTGCTGCTCGCCGGCGGCCGGCCTTCGCAGGCGCGCGCCCTGATGGAGCAGGGCGTCCCGGCCTATCTGCATGTCCCGTCGCCCGGTCTGTTGAGTCTATTCCTGAAGGACGACGCGCGGCATTTCGTCTTCGAGGGACGCGAATGCGGTGGTCATGTCGGCCCGCGTTTCAGCTTCGTGCTGTGGGAGCAGCAGTTGCAGATCCTGCTCGGTTTCGAGCACCCCGAGCAACTGCACATTATGTTCGCCGGCGGTATCCACGATGCGTGTTCCGCTGCGATGGTCGCGGCGATCGCAGCGCCACTGGCGGCGCGCGGTGCGAAGATCGGCATCCTGATGGGCTCGGCGTACATCACCACGCGCGAAGCCGTGGCCTGCGGTGCGATCAACGAGAACTTTCAGAAGAAGGTGGTGGCCGGCGAAGATACGGTCTTGCTGGAAACTGCACCGGGACACGCAACGCGCTGTCTGCGCTCGGACTTCGTCGATCAGTTCAATGCCGAAAAACAGCGCATGCAGGACGCGGGACAGGATCAGCAGAGCATCTGGACTCACCTCGAGAATCTGAACGTCGGCCGCCTGCGCGTGGCCACCAAGGGCGTGCAACGCGAAGGCGACAAGCTGGTCAAGGTGAATATCAAGACCCAGCAGGCCGAAGGCATGTACATGATCGGCCAGGTGGCCGCCTTGCGGCGCGGCGTGAACACCATGGCCGAATTGCACCATTCGGTCAGCGCCGTGGCGCTCGGGAGGTTGCGCAAGAGTCAGCCGCCGGCCTTGCCGAAGGGGGACGGCGCCGAGCCGATCGCTGTGATCGGCATGTCCTGTATCTATCCGGGCTCGCCGGATCTGGAAAGCTACTGGGCGAACATCATCGAGGGTCGCAATCTCGTCACGGAAGTGCCGGCCGAGCGCTGGAATGTCGATCTGTATTACCAGGATGGTCATGGGGGCAAGGGCAAGACCCCCAGCAAGTGGGGTGGGTTTATCGACGAGATCGCCTTCGATCCCCTTCGCTATGGCATCCCGCCGCAATCGCTGGCAGCCATCGAGCCGGTGCAGTTGCTGAGTCTCGAAGTCGCCAATCGCGCGCTGGCAGATGCAGGCTATGACGATACGGAGCGTGGCAGGCGCTATTTTGATCGCGAAAAGACCTCGGTGATCTTCGGCGCCGAATCGGGCATGGACTTGTCGAACGCCTATGCATTCCGCAACAGTTATGCGCAATACCTCGGCGAGATGCCGGCCGAGCTCGATGCCGTGCTGCCCGACCTGACCGAGGATTCCTTCCCCGGTGTGCTGGTCAATGTCATCTCCGGGCGCATTGCCAATCGTCTCGGCCTGGGGGGCGTGAATTACTCGGTCGACTCGGCCTGCGCGAGTTCGCTCACCGCCATCGAATTGGCAGTGAAGGAATTGCGCAGCGGCAGCAGCGACATGGTGCTGGCCGGCGGCGCCGACTTCCACAACAGCATCAACGATTTCCTGATGTTCGCCAGCGTCAAGGCGTTGTCGCCGAGCGGCTATTGCCGCTCCTTTGACGACTCGGCGGACGGCATCTGCCTCGGCGAGGGGGTTGGCGTGGTCGTGCTGAAGCGTCTCAGCGACGCCGAACGCGACGGCGACCGGATCTACGCCGTGATCAACGGCATCGCCGGTTCGAGTGACGGCAAGGGACTCGGCCTGACGGCGCCGCGCAAGGAAGGCCAGAAGCGAGCCCTCGAGCGTGCTTATTGGCAGGCCGGTGTGTTGCCCGGCGCGGTCGGCCTGGTCGAGGCGCATGGCACGGGTACCGTGGTCGGCGATCGCACCGAATTGCAGACCCTCACCGAAATCTACAACGCCGGCGGTGCATTGCCTCATGCCGCCGGGCTTGGTTCGGTGAAAAGCCAGATCGGTCATACCAAATGTGCGGCCGGCATTGCCGGCTTCATCAAGGTCGCCAAGGCGCTGTACCACAAGGTTCTGCCGCCGACGCAGAACATCGAAAAGCCGAATGCCGGCTACGATGCGGTGCACAGCCCCTTCATGCTGAACCGCTCGCCGATGCCCTGGCCGACGGCGGAGGCGCACGGCGCTGTGAGTGCGTTCGGCTTCGGCGGCACGAATTTCCACGCCGTGCTTTCCTCGTATTCCACAGTCGACAAGCCGGTGACCAGCGGGGTGGCCAAATGGATGGCGGAGTTGTTCCTGTTCCGTGGTGAATCGTTTGATGTCGCCGCCAGGCACATGCAGCAACTCGGCAAGTTCCTGCGCGAGTCGGATGCGCCTCTGAATCTGCGCGACATCGCCTACACGGTGGCCGGTCTTGGCGATGGCCCGGTGCAATGCAGTCTCGTAGCACGAGATGTCGCCGATCTGATCTTCAAGTTGGAGTGCGCGCATCTGCGGGAGAAGCAGGAGGGCGTCCATTACCGGCAGAACGAGGTGCATGGGAAGCTGGCTTTCGTCTTTCCTGGTCAGGGCAGCCAGAGCCCGGGCATGTTGCAGGATGTTTTCGTTACCTTCCCTGCGCTGCAGGAAATTCTCGTGCATGGCGCGACGTGGTGCGACAAGATGTTCCCGCCGACGGTCTACACGCGGGAGCAACAGCAGCAGCAGCAGCGAGCGATTACCGATACGCGGATTGCACAGCCGACGTTGGGGATGGCCAATTACGCCATGGCGACACTGTTGCAGTCCATGAACATCAAGCCGGACATGCTGGCGGGTCACAGCTACGGTGAGCTTGTGGCCCTGGCAATCGCCGGGTGTTACGACCTTCCGGCATTGCTGCGCCTCAGCGAACAACGCGGCATTTCCATCCTTGATGCGGCGGGCGACGATCCCGGCCGCATGGCCGCTGTCAGCGAAGGGCGAGCTATTCTCGAAGAGTTGTTCAAGCCCGAATCCGGCGTCGTCATGGCCAATCAGAATAGTCCGGCGCAGACGGTCATTTCCGGCGCCGCCAAGGCGATCGAGGCCGCGCTGGTCGTGCTCAAGGAGAAGGGCATCGCAGCACGCCCCATTGAGGTTGCCTGCGCGTTTCACTCGCCGGTGGTTGCCAATGCCGAGAAGGTGTTTGCGGATATCCTCGGCAACCTCGAATTGCGGATGCCGGCGATGGCCGTGTATTCGAACGTCACGGCGCAGCCTTATCCGTCTGACGCCAGGGGCATCAAGAAGCAGCTCGCCACGCAGATCGTAAGTCCGGTGCGATTCGTCGAGCAGATCGAGCAGATGTATGCCGATGGGGCCCGCATCTTCGTCGAGGCCGGCCCTGGTCGCGTGTTGACAGGTCTGATCCAGAAGATCCTCGCCGGCAAGCCGCATCTGGTAATTTCCACCGACCAGAAGGGACAGCCAGGCGTCTGGAATTTGCTCGAGGGTGTGGCCCAACTGGCGGTGGCGTTGGACGATGTCGATCCGACGCCCCTGTGGGCCGGGCGCGATGTCGCGCAGCTCGATTTCGAAAAACCGCAAAAGCTAGCTTCAACTTGCTGGATGATCAGTGGTGCCCGCGCCAGGCCGCGTCATGGTGAATTGCCGCGCCATGCCGGTAAGGTGCTCACCCGTCCTCTGATCCTGCAGTCGGGCAGCGGCGCGATGTTGGCTTCACAGGAGCCGGCGGATCAAGCCGTGTTTCATTACCTGAACAACATGCGCGATATGGTGCAGGCGCAGCGCGATGTGATGCTGAGCCTGCTGGGCGCCGGTGCTTCGGTGACCGTGCAGCATGCACCGACCCGGGAAGCGGCGCTGCCAGAACATGCTGCACCCACTGCCGGGCTTCAGTCGGTCGACCCGGGCGCCGCGTTGTCGGCTCCCGCAGTGGCCGCGAATGTGCGCGATACGCTGCTCACCATCGTCAGCGAGCGAACCGGGTATCCGGCCGACATGCTCGATCCCGAGCTCGACCTGGAAGCCGATTTGTCGATCGACTCGATCAAGCGCATCGAGATCATGGGTGAACTGGCCGAGCGTATCGGCCTGCGTCGGCAACTCGGCGCCAAGGCGGATGCGCTGCTCGAACAGCTGGCTGCCCAGAAGACGCTGCATGCGATCATCGCCTTTCTGCATGACAAGCTGCCTGCGACGGCCGGCGCGCCCACAGGCGCTGCCTCCTTGGCAACGACGGCTCCTGCAGTGAACGTGCCGGTCCCGGCGCGACTGGATGCGCGCCAGGCATTGCTGGCCATCGTCAGCCAGCGTACCGGGTACCCGGAGGATGTTCTGGATCTCGACCTCGACCTCGAGGCCGATCTGTCGATCGATTCCATCAAGCGCCTCGAGATCGTTGGCGAACTTTCGGAACGTCTGGGCTTGCAGAGCATTCTGCGTGACAAGGATGCGGCGCTGGAAAGCCTGGCGGCACTGAAAACGCTGCGTGCCATCGTCGACTGGCTGAAGCTCAATGTCGGCGGCGAAAGCAGCGAGGCGCCAGCCGCGCCGTCGCTGGAGAGCTGTGCTCAGGTCGAGCAGAGCACCATTGGCACGGCGTCTGATGGTGGAGATGAATGCCCCGGCGGCAAGCAGATCGCGCTGTCGCGCTACGTCATGAAGAGTGTCGAAGCACCCGAGGCGATCAAGGGACAACACGAATTCTCCGGCAAGCACTTCCTGATCACCGATGATGAACTCGGCGTGGCGGCCAGGCTCGCAGCCAAGCTGGAGGCGCATGGCGCGACCGTGCGGGTTATCAGCTTTTCGGAACATGCCGCGTTGCCCGATGATCTTGAGCATGTCGATGGCCTGATCCACCTCTTTGGCCTCAACCCGATCGCCCGCGTGCGCGACGTCAAGCGCTTCTTCAACCTGGTGCGCGAGACCTTGCTGCACAAGACTTCCTATCTGCTGGTGGCGAGCGGTCTGGGTGGGAATTTTGGATATTTCGGTGCTCGCGATCGCGAGGTTCCGGATGATTTTGGCCACGGCGCCGGCATGGCCGGCATGATCAAGTCCGTGGTCAAGGAGTGGCCAGAGGTTAAGGTGCATTGCGTCGACCTCGACCTGAGCGAATCCGTCGACGAGTTGGCGGCTTATCTGGAGATCGAGTTGCTGGCGGAAAATCCGCTGACGGAAGTGGGTTACCACGATGGCAGCCGCCATCTGGTCAAGGTCGTCGAGTCGTCGCTGCCGCTGACCAGCGAAATCGACCATCTCGATCTCGACAAGGATAGCGTCATCATGTTGACAGGGGGGGCGCGCGGCATTACTGCGCAGCTTGCGGTGACCCTGGCCCGCCGCTATGGTTGTCAGCTTGAATTGATCGGACGCTCTCCGTTGCCGAAGAGCGACGAAACCGATGAAACCAGCGCGGCCGCCGATCTGAAGTCGCTACGGCAGTTGCTGATCCGCAATCATCCCGAACTGAAGCCGATCGAGATCGAACAGCGCTGCTCGCGGATTCTGGCGGCGCGGGAGATTCGCCATACTTTCGCGGAAATCGAGGCAGCCGGCGGACGCGTGAATTACTCGGCTGTTGATGTGCGCGACATCGATGCGTTCGCCAGTTTCATTCAGGATCTTTATCACCGCTATGGGCGCATCGACGGGGTCATTCATGGCGCTGGCGTCGTCGAGGACAAGCTGCTGCGGCACAAGACGGCCGAGAGCTTCCAGCGTGTGTTCGATACCAAGGTGCGTGGCGCACTGATGCTTTACAAGTTGATACGCGATGACGTCAAGTTCGTCGTCTTTTTCTCCAGCGTCGCCGGCGCGTTCGGCAACAAGGGACAGGTCGATTACGCTTCGGCGAACGATGTGCTCGACAAGATCGCCCATGCCCTGCAGGCGCGGGTCAAGGGGCGCGTGCTCTCCGTCAATTGGGGGCCGTGGGCCGGCACGGGCATGGTTTCGCCGGAGCTGGAGCGTGAATATGCGCGCAAGGGCATCGGCCTGATTCCGGTCAATGAAGGTGTCGATGCACTGCTTCAGGAGCTGCAGTTCGGGGTGAGGGAAGACACTCAGGTCGTGTTCATGTGTGCCACGCCCGAGAGTATGGATATGGCATACTGAGGTGTCGTTGTGAAAGCCAAGCCGCCCAGCGAGCCCATCGCCATCATCGGCATGGCATGCATCTATCCAGGTGCGCCGAATCTCAAGCGCTACTGGGACAACATCGTCAATGGCGTCGATGCCATCAGCGAGGTGCCGGAGCAGCGCTGGGCCGCGGCGTTCTATGATCCCGATTCCACGGAGATTGACCGTTTCTATTGTCGTCGTGGCGGCTTCGTCGACGAGTATGTCGACTTCGATCCGCTCAAGTATGGAGTCATGCCGAAGGCGGCCGGTTCCGCTGATCCTGACCAACTGCTGAGCCTGCGCGTCGGCGTCGAGGCGCTGGGCGATGCCGGCTATTCATCGCGCGATTTTCCGCGCGACAAGACCGGGGTCATTATCGGCCGCGGCAATTACCTCAGCGCAGGCACCTTGCGTCTGGAGCAGCACGTGCGGCTCGTCCAGCAGACGCTGCAGACCTTGCAGGATCTGATTCCCGATATTTCTGTTGAGCAACTGCAGAAGATCCGCGAGCAGATCAAGAGCAAACTTGATTATTACGGGCCTGATGTCGCGGTTGGCATGATCCCGAATCTGGTCGCCTCGCGCCTGGCGAATCGCCTCGATTTACACGGCCCGGCATACACGGTGGATGCGGCCTGCGCCAGTTCGCTGATCGCCGTAGAACAGGCGTGCGAGTCGTTGCGTTCCCACCAGAGCGACATGATGCTTGCCGGCGGCCTGCACTTCACCCACGATCTGACGTTCTGGGCGACCTTCTGCCAGCTCGGCGCGCTGTCGCGCTCTCAGGTGGTCCGGCCGTTCGCGGCGGAGGCGGATGGTATTCTGGCCGGCGAAGGCATCGGCATGCTGGTTCTCAAGCGCCTGCACGATGCGGAACGCGACGACGATCGCATCTACGCGGTGATCAACGGTGTCGCCTCGGCGAGCGATGGACGCAGCAGCAGTCTATTGGCGCCGTCGGTCGAGGGGCAGCTGATCGCCTTGCGCCGTGCCTGGCACCAGACCGATCTGGATCGCGACCACCTTGGCCTGATTGAAGCCCATGGCACCGGCACGCCGGCCGGCGACCAGGCCGAGTTGCAGACGTTGAAGAAGTTCTTTGGCGAATGGCAGCATTCAGGTGAGCGGCCGGTGCTCGGGTCGGTGAAGTCGATGATCGGCCACACGATGCCGGCTGCCGGCGTGGCCGGGATCATCAAGGCGGCGCTGGCGGTGTATCACGGTGTTCTGCCGCCCACGCTGCATTGCGAGAACCCGCACAGCATGCTTGCCGAGACACGCTTCCGCGTATTGCAGGCGGAAGAGGCCTGGCCGAAAGAAGACAGCCGGCGCATTGCCGCGGTGAATGCCTTTGGCTTCGGCGGCATCAATGCGCATGTCGTGTTAAGCCGGCATCAGGGGCGGCACGGTGCCGCCAGCGAGCGCGCGGTCGCCTTGCCCAGGGTGGTGACCATCGCCGCCGACAGCCAGGAAGAATTGCTCGATTGCCTGCAGCGCCAGCATTGGGATCAACAGGTTGGCGCGGGGGCCTGGCGCGTTGCCATCATCGATCCGACTGAGAAGCGTATTGAACTGGCGATCAAGGTGGTCGGCAAGGGCGTCGCCTGGCATGGACGCAACCAGATCTACTTTTCCCGGGATGGAATGATTGCTGCCGGTGGCAAGGTTGCGTTCATGTTCCCCGGCGTCGACAGCAGCTTCGAGCCGCAGGCCGAGGATGTTGCCGCGTATTTCCATCTGCCATTATCGGAGTTCTGCTCCAAGGCCGATCCGGCGGAAGCGCTGTTCCGCGTGGTACTCGGCCTGAACAAATTCAACCATCTGATGTCCAATGCCCTCAGCCGCTTGCGCATCAAGGCCGATGGCATGGCGGGTCACAGCATCGGCGAATTTTCGGCTATGTCGGCCGGCGGCATGTTGTCGCAGGCGCGGGTCTATGCGGTGATGAGCGTGCTGGAGCAGGATCCGGCGTCGCTGCAGGTGCCGGACGTGATCTTCCTGGCCGCGGCCTGCGGCGTAGAGACGGCGCAGGCCGCGATCGAAGGGCTCGTGGACATCTGCGTTTCACACGATAATTGTCCGCATCAGGTCATTCTTTGCGGTAAGGCAGGGTCGATCGAGAAAGCCGCTCAGCGCCTGCTGGATGCGAATGTGCTGAGCCAGAAGCTGCCCTTTGTTTCGGGCTTTCATTCGCCGATGTTCGCTGGGCACATGCAACAATACCGTGACTTCTATGCCGAGACCGATCTCCACGAGCCCAATGTTCCGGTCTGGTCGGCGACGTCCGGCGAACTATTCCCCGAATCGATGCAGGAGAAGAAGCGTCTGGCTCTCGAGCATCTGCTGCAGCCCGTGCGTTTCCGGCAACTCGTCGAGAACATGTATGCGGATGGTTTCCGCGCCTTCATTCAGGTTGGCACCGGGAGCCTCGTCGGCTTCATCGACGATACGCTGAAGAATCGCGATCATCTTTGCATCAGTGCCAATGTACCGAAACGCAGCGGCATGGAGCAGTTGTGCCACCTTGTCGCGGCATTGTGGGTGGAGGGGGCCGAGCTCGACCTGAGTTTGCTTGGATTCGACGGCGAGGCCAAGTACACGCCGGATATTTCAACGAGTTCGATCAAGCTGCGCCTGGGGGTGCCACTGGTCAAACTTGACCATACGCTGCAAATCCAGAGTTCGCTGGCGGCTCAAATGGGCGGCTTGCAGCAGCCCAGCGCCAGTAACGATCCATTACAGGCAATGTTCAATCAGACGCTGACGAGCATACAGCAGGCTGGCCTGGAGGTTCAGGCCTTGTGGCGCGAACGCCTGAGAATCCAGCGTGGCGCCAGTGGCCGCAACGTCGTGGCCCCGGTTCCCGTGGTGCCGGTGGCCATGGTACCGACGGTCGCGGCACAGCCTGTCGCGCCCTTCAAACGCGTCGTCAGCCAGCGCCTGGATGTCACGTCGAACATTCCCTATGTGATGGATCACGAGCTGTATCCGCAACGGTCGGGCTGGCCGGTGGTCGCTGATCGACACCCGGTAGTGCCGCTGACCATGGAAATCATGCTGATCCGCGAAGCCATCGAAGCCTGTCTGCCAGGTTTCGTGGTGATCCGTTTCAAGGAAGTGCACGCATTCAACTGGCTGGTGGTGGACAAGCCTACCGACATCGACATCCGGTTACAGATGAAACAGTACCCGGAAATCGAAGTCGGCATCGAAGGCTATATGAAGGCCAAGGCGGTCATTGGCACGCATTATCCGGCGCCGACCAGCCGTTTCGAGAGCCAGCGCAGTGGCGTGTTTGAGCGGCGCACGCAACATCGCACCGTGCAGTTCGAGAATCAGCGTGCCACGTCGATCGATGCCAAGGATCTGTATGAGGATCGCTGGATGTTCCACGGGCCGGCATACCAAGGCATCACGCAGTTGGGACCCATTGCCGACAACGGGATTTGCGGGCATATCAAGGTGGCGCCCGGCAAGGGAGCGCTGCTCGACAACATGGGACAGCTGGCAGGTTACTGGGTGATGGAGCAGGACAGCGATTGCCTGGCCATGCCGATCAGCGTCGATAAAATCAGCTTCTACGGTCCCGATCCCGAGGTTGGCAGTGGGTTCGATTGCCAGATATGGGTGCGTCATCTGGATGGCGTCAGTTGCGTTACCGACCAGCAACTGGTGAATGACCATGGTCAGGTGGTCATCTCCATGGAAGGCTGGCAGACGCGGCGCTACCAGATGGACCGTGATTTTTTCATGCAGACCAAGCAGGTTCAGCAGAAGCTGGTGAGTGAGTCGCTGGACGATGGCGTCGTGCTGTTTCATGATCACTATGACACCGCGATTGTCCGCGACTATCTGGCGAAGCGCTTCCTCAACCGCCCCGAAATGGCGGAATACGAGGCCACGTCGCCGCGCCGGCGCCGGCAGTGGCTGAACGGTCGCGTCGCAGTGAAGGATGCAGTGCGCAAGTATCTATGGAACAAGCATGGTCGCTTCGACCTGTTCCCCAAGGAGTTGCTCGTCAGCAACAATGCCCAAGGCCAGCCACTGGTGGATCCGCATGTCGTTCGGTGTTTCTCCGAGCAGCTGCATGTGTCGATCGCCCACAAGGACTTGCTGGCGCTCGCCATGGCGGCGGAGAAACCGGTTGGCGTGGATATCGAGAAGATTGAAGCACGCACCGATGATTTCGTTGCTCTCGTCATGGCAGCCGATGAGATCGCGCTTCTGCCGTTGGAGAGTCGAGACGAGTGGGTGACCCGCTGCTGGGTGGCCAAGGAGGCGCTTGCCAAATGCATGGGAACGGGGCTGGAGGGGAGACCGAAGCAGTTTTGCATCAAGGAAATTGATGGACAAAACCTGCGAGTCAATGAACAATGGATCGCGACGCGAAAAAAAGGCGATTACATTATTGGATGGACGGTTTGAAAATGGCAGACAGCAAAGACCCGGTGCTCGCGCAGGTCATCGATATCATCCGCAAGGCAGTCAATGAGGACTGGATTCTGGATTTCGATATCGACGCGGATACCAGCTTCAATGACGACCTGGAGCTCGAAAGCATCGAATTCGTCGGCATCGCCGAAAAGATTCAGGATCATTACGGCAAGCACATCGGTTTCATCGAGTGGCTTTCCAGCATGAAGATCGACCAGATCATTGCGTTGACGGTGGGCGATCTCGCGGACTTCGTACGCGGTCATCTCAAGGACTGATTGGCAATGGCGCGCATTCTCTTCGCCGTGCCGCCTCTCACGGGGCATGTCAATCCGGCGCTGTCGGTTGCCGCCGAGCTCGAGCAGCGCGGCCACGAGGTGCGCTGGGCGGCTCATGCCGTGGTCACCGGAGACCTGATTCCCGACCCGTCGAAGATACTCCCCTTGCCGATCGATGCGGCCTTCATGAACGGCTTGCAGGACAAATCGCAGAAGGTGCGAGGGCTGGCAAGCGTGCAGTTCCTTTACGAGGACTTCTGCCTGCCTTTGGCGAAATTGTCTCTGGCACCGTTCGAACGGATCGTCCGCGAGTTTCAACCCGATCTGATCATGTGCGATCACCAGATGCTGGCTGGTGCCTTGGTCGCTCGCCGGATGGGGGTGCCTTGGTTGAGCCTGGTGACGACGACCGCATCGATCCTGAAGATGTCCCATGTCGATGTCGTGGAGAAGTGGGTCGTCGAGCAGTTGCACGAGCTGCAGATGGCCTACGGCATGCGCGAGATTACCGAGCGCCCCGACTTTTCCCCTTACGGGGTCATCGTCTTTTCCTCGCCGGAACTGGTTGGCAGTCAGCACGAGCGTTATCCTGCGACCTATCATTTCGTCGGCCCCGCATTTTCCCATCGGCCGCAGGCTATCGATTTCCCTTGGTCGCGCCTCGATCCGTCAAGACAGAAGGTGCTGGTGTCGTTGGGAACTGTCAGTCGCGACCGCGGCTTGCGCTTTTACGAGGTGTTGATCGAGGCGTTGGCAGGGTTGCCGCTGCAGGTCGTCATGGTCGGTCCGGAGATATTGCGCGAAGGCGCGCCGGAACACTTCATCATCCAGCCGCGGGTGCCGCAGCTGGCGCTGCTGCCGCAGATGACCGCGGTTGTTTGTCACGCCGGGCACAATACGGTGTGCGAAAGCCTGTCGTATGGGCTGCCGTTGATCGTTGCACCGATCCGCGACGATCAGCCGGTGATCGCCCAACAGGTTGTCGATGCCGGCGCAGGTCTGTATATGCGCTACGGCAAGGTATCCGTCGCCGCAGCGCGCGAAGCGATGCAGCGGCTGCTTGGCGAGCCGCAGTTCCGTGCCAACGCGCAACGGCTGGCCGATTCGTTCAAGCGACTGGGCGGCGCCAAACAGGCGGCGGATATCGTTCAGGAATACCTCGCGGCGACGCCGGCGCTGAACTGAAGGACGCTGCAGATGGGATTGTTTCGCACGAATGGCATCCATCTGAATTGTCAGCAGTTGGGCGAAGGCCCTTTGCTGGTGATGTGTCATGGGCTGGTCTTCGGCAGTATCGCAACCTGGTATTTCACTGCTGCGGCGAAGTTGGCCACGCGATTCAACGTCGTTCTGTATGACCAGCGCGGCCATGGGAAAAGCGAAATGACCGAGTCTGGCTACGATCTCGATACCTTGACCTCGGATCTGGAGGGCGTGATCGGGCACTATCGGCGACCGGAAGATGCTGGCGGGATTGCTCTGGTCGGTCACAGCTATGGGGCTCTGGTCGCCCTGAACTACGCATTGCGATTTCCGGGCCGGGTCACTCGGCTGGTGCTAATCGACGCGCCGCTTCCGGCGAGCCGATATGTCTATCCGAGCATGTCGGCGGTCGATAGCCGCGAAGCCCTGGAACGCAGCTTTCCCGAGAAAATCAGGCAGAAGATGATGCAGGGCAGTCGTTCGGCAAGTCGCTTGCAGGAGCGCATGGATTTCCTATTTCTGAAAAGTACGCTGCGCAGTGATGTCGCTGCGGCTCACGACATCGATGACGAGTCCTTGCGGAGACTTGCAATGCCCGTGCTTTGTCTGTATGGCCGGGATTCGGATTGCCTTTCCGCTGGTGAGCGCCTGGCCCGGGTGATTCCCAACGCCAGGCTGGAGTTGCTCGATTGCGGTCACTTCATTCCGATCGAGGCGCCGGAAGCGATGACCCATAGTCTGGACGAGTTCCTGTGAGCTACGGGCAGCAAAATGACATCATGGGGAAGAACCGGCAACGGATTCCCCATTCGGCTCTGTATACGGCGGCGACTTGGAAATGGGGGCGACTGCCCTGTGCCGAGATCGTCACTCCGGAGGGGGCCGAAGGCGTATTCCGCATCGTGAACGGTTTTCTCGTTCCGTATCGTTGGCTGAACCCACAGAAAATTTCGCTCAAGCACAATCTGCTGCATCGCCATACTGCGATTGATGAGTTGATCCGCCGCTCGTCCTGCCGACAGGTGATCGAGATCGCTGCGGGTTTTTCGCCGCGCGGCTCCATGGTCAGCGCGAATCCGGCGTATCGTTATTATGAGGTCGATCTGCCCGAGGTGATCGCTCTGAAGCGGGCGCAGCTGGAACAGAGTGCAGCCGGTCGGGCGATTCTGGCCCGATCGAATTTCACCTTGCTAGAAGGCGACATCACCGAGCTGGATTTCACCAGTCCCTTTGCCGGCGTTCCGACCTTCGTCGTCAGCGAAGGCATCATGATGTATTTCAAGCGCGATGCCCAGATGGCCATCTGGCGGAATATCGCGCAATTCATTCGGGCGCAGGGGGGGGAGTATGTGTTCGATTACATCCCGATCGACGACGAGCCGCCACGCAGCCGCTTAGGGCAGTGGCTGAGCGATCTCCGCCATCGCCTGACCCATCCGCGGCCGCCTTTCGCCTACGATGAGAGGACCCGCGAAGATGTGCGCGCCGATCTGATCGCGGCGGGGTTCACGAATGTGGAGGTGATCGATACGCAAGAGGTTGCACGCAGTTGGTCGCTACCATATGCGGCGGTCCGGACGCGGACCATCATCTATCATTGCCGCGGGGATTGAGCTCGAAAGGGAGGCGCAGTATCGATGGAGCCGGCGTCCCCGCCGACGCCGGCCTTCAGGCGCTCATTGTCTGCCTGAATTCCTCGATGAGCTGGTCGAGCTGCCCTTCCTGGTTGTAGGCAGCAGGCGTCGAGAAAACCACCTCGGTGTGGTCCGTGTGATTCATGATCACCACATTCATCTTGCCAACCGAGCCAGGAATGCCGATGCAGGTCGTCGCCCTGAAATGTGGGCATGAATAGTCTTCAGGCTTGAACATGCCCATCGAAACGATGCCCCCGCTGGGGAGCACCTTGTTTTTTTCGTAGAGCAGCTTTTCGGCATTGGTGCGCAGATCCTTGATCAGCATAGACAGGGGGATCCAAGGTACCCACTTGAAAATCGGCGGGATGATGCAGTCCATGTAGCTCTTGATGCCGTGATTGATCTGCTGCATGACGCTCTTGGCCGTGGCATCGGGTGCAACCTTGACCTTCAGGTAGCCGGTCAAGTTTGCCGTGGTGTTGACCTCCTCGCGCAAGCCGCGAAGGTCGACGGGGATGGTGAAGCCGACATCGCCCGAGTTGTGTTTTCGTGCCTGCTGGGCGAGAAAGATCGCCATCTTCGGCAGCATGTTGCTGATGTTGCGGTTGACGATGGCGCGCCGCCAGACATAGCTGAGCTTCTTGGTGTCGTGAGTGCTGGGTCGCAGGATCGGGATGCAGTCCATCTCGACCGGCTTGTCCTGAATCTTGTCCTGAAACTTGATGCGGACATCGTAGTCCGTCAGGGTCGAAGACGAACCTATCGGCTCCTCCCCGCGCAGTACGCGGAAAATGTCCTTGATGAAATGTTGCAGGCCGCGTGCGTCCATGGCTGCATGCAGCACACGGGCAACGATGCGGGTTGTATCGCCAGGGATCAGATACATGTCGCAGACTGCTCTGCCCTCCAAAGGCTCGAACGAACCCTCCATGAAATCGGCGCCACGCTCGCTGAAACAATCCCACGTCGGTGTCTGGATTTCATGAACGACCGGAGCGATGCCACTGTCCACCCATTTGGTGAAGCCGAGAAATGATTTGAGGCGAACCCGTGCCCCCGGATTATTCTCGGCGGCGATATCGACTGCCGACTGCAGTTCCTGGCGCGTGATATTGCCATTCCCTTCGGCAAGGGCGACGATGTTGTAACGATAAAGTTCATTGATTGCCAGCGAAAAGCGTTCAGTTGCCGACATGCTTCTGGCATAGTCTGGGTGGTTGGTCTTGGTCTTGGTCGAGGTCATCGGCAAAGTTCCATCATGTGTATCGGTTTCTTGTGAATCGGGCGGCCGTTCAGTCGCAACCGGAGCGCGAATTGTGATTCGATTGTGTCTTATTGGATTGTAGCAGCGATGACCATTGCGCCTAACCGAGTTCTTTGTAGGCGCCAGCCTCAGGGGGCGGATGGCGAGCTTACAGCTATTCGCGGGGTGTCATCACCGAAGCGATGCAATCCGCATCGACACCAAGCTTTTGCGGCAGCATGTCCTCGCTGATGTGAAGCAACGCCAGAATCCCCTTCAAATCATCTGGCAGGGCGTCGTCATTCCAGCCATTGGCGGAATGGCGGGCAAGATCGACTGCCAGTGCGACGTTCTTTACGCGCTGATTATCCGAGCTACTATGGTCCATCAGCATGGTCAGCAACTGCGGTAGACCCCAAAAGTGTACGAAGGCTTGTTGAAGCTCGAGCATCGTGATGCCATAGACTTCAACTTGTGCCGACGCGCTTCGCAGATGAGAATCCCCTGTTTTCAATTTCTCAACCTGTAAAGCCAGTCTGGGCGCAAAGCACCACATCAGCATGTCGGCAACATCGTGCAAAAGGGCAGCCAGTGTGATTTCGTCAACATCGAGATCGTGTCTGTGGATTGCCCAGTCACGTGCCCATTGAGCTGCACGTCGCGAGCGGGTAATGACCCTGAGGAGACCGAGCAAGGCCTTTGGCTGTCCATTCAGGTGATCTTCGACCAACAGTAGGTTATTGAAGTCGCGAAAGAACGGTCCGAGACCGATCATCATCAATGCCCGTTCGATCGTCGTGACGTCGGTCAGTTGTGTCTTGCGGCGGTTGTCAGCGAGGTAGGCGAACACCCGCAGGGTCATCAGCGGATCTTGCAGTATTACCGACGAAAGAGTGCGCCCATTCACGCTTTCGGCTTGCTCGCGCAATTTGTTGAGTTCCTGTGCAGTACGCCGTAGTACAGGTAATTCATTCCTGGATAGCGACAGAATCCAGGCGTCCGTATCAGGAAGTGGCTGTTCGATCATGCGGTGAGGCCCGATCACGAATGGTCAATGGATGAATTATGGCAGCATGCCAGAAGACATTGGTGGCTTATATCGTTGAAATACGGGGTGATATTCCCTTCGATAAAAAAAAGTTTATCAAAGGGGTTTACAAGCAGGAATCTCATGCATATAATTCTTCCTCTCTGCTGCTGACGAAGCAGCGAGTTGCACCAAGTAGGTGCAACGGCAAGGCAA
>CAZCPD010000023.1:14295-22779 GCA_964500425.1 uncultured Rhodocyclaceae bacterium | reverse complement strand
AAGGACAACGCGCTGTTTCCCAACCAGTTCGTGAATGCGCGGCTGCGTGTCGATACGCGCAAGGCGGCGACGCTGGCGCCGACGGCCGCGATTCAGCGCGGCGCGCACGGCAGCTTCGTGTATGTCGTGGAGCAGGGCCAAACGGTGAGCGTGCGGCCTGTCGTGCTGGGCGTCCAGACCGGCGACGTGGTGGCGGTCGACACGGGCCTGGCACCGGGAGAGCGGGTGGTGGTCGACGGCGCCGACAAGTTGCGCCAGGGAGCGCGAATCGAGATTCCCGCCGCGAGTGGCGGCGGTCCGGATGCGAACGGCCCGGCCCCGGCCAAGGGTATGGTCAAGGGCAAGGGGGAATGAAAGGCGCGTCCCGGCGAGGCCTGACGGAAAGGTGGCAATGAACCCGTCGCGCCTCTTCATCCTGCGCCCGGTGGCGACATCGCTGCTGATGCTGGCGATCCTGCTGGCGGGGCTGGTGGCCTATCGCATCCTGCCGGTTTCGGCCTTGCCGGAAGTCGATTACCCGACGATCCAGGTGACCACCCTGTACCCCGGGGCCAGTCCCGACGTGACGACTTCGCTGATTACCGCGCCGCTCGAACGCCAGTTCGGTCAGATGCCGGGGCTCGTCCGCATGTCGTCGAGCAGTTCGGCGGGCGCCTCGGTGGTGACTCTTCAGTTCAGTCTCGCCCTGACGCTCGACGTCGCCGAGCAGCAGGTGCAGGCGGCGATCAATGCCGCCGCGTCCTTCCTGCCGGTCGATCTGCCGATGCCGCCGATCTACAGCAAGGTCAATCCCGCCGATGCGCCGGTGGTGACGCTGGCGGTGACGTCGGCGACCCTGCCGTTGCCGCAGGTCGAGGATCTTGTCGACACGCGGCTGGCGCAGAAGCTGTCTCAATTGCCGGGAGTCGGTCTGGTCAGCCTTGGCGGCGGCCAGCGGCCGGCGGTGCGCGTCCAGGTCAATCCGCATCTGCTTGCGTCGCACGGTTTGAACCTCGACGACGTTCGCACCGCGATCGGCAATGCCAACGTGAATATGGCGAAGGGCAGCTTCGACGGTCCGCAACGCGCGGCGACCATCGACGCCAACGATCAGCTGCGCTCGGCCGGCGAGTATCGTGATCTCGTGCTGGCCTGGCGGCAGGGGGCTGCCATCCGCCTCGGCGATGTCGCGGATGTCGTGGACGGCGCCGAAAATGCGCGGCTGGCCGCATGGAGCGGCATGGGAGCAGAGCGGCGCCAGGCCCCGGCGATCATCGTCAATATCCAGCGTCAGCCGGGCGCCAACGTGATCGAGACCGTCGACCGCATCAACAAGCTGCTGCCGCAACTGCAGGCGACGCTGCCGGGCGCCGTCGAGGTGAACCTGCTGACCGACCGCACGACGACGATCCGCGCCTCGGTGCGCGACGTGCAGTTCGAACTGCTGCTGGCGGTGGCGCTGGTGGTGATGGTGATCTTCCTGTTCCTGCGCAACGTCGCGGCGACGCTGATCCCCAGCGTCGCCGTGCCGCTTTCGCTGGTCGGCACCTTCGGCGTCATGCACCTGGCCGGCTTCTCGATCAACAACCTGACGCTGATGGCGCTGACCATCGCCACCGGCTTCGTCGTCGATGACGCGATCGTCATGATCGAGAACATCGCGCGCTACGTCGAGGAGGGCGATACGCCGCTCGAAGCGGCGCTGAAGGGCGCCAGGCAGATCGCCTTCACCATCATCTCGCTGACGGTTTCGCTGATCGCCGTGCTGATTCCGCTGCTGTTCATGGGCGACGTGGTCGGCCGCCTGTTCCGCGAGTTCGCCGTGACGCTGGCGGTGGCGATCCTGATTTCCGCCGTGGTGTCGCTGACGCTGACGCCGATGATGTGCGCGCGACTGCTGCGTCACGTCCCGGAGGCTGAGCAGGGGCGCTTCTACCGTGCCAGCGGCGCGTTCTTCGAGCGGCTGATCGCCCGCTATGGCGTCATGCTCGACTGGGTGCTCGAACGCCAGCCCGCCACGCTGCTGGTCGCCGTGACGACGCTCGCGCTGACGGTGGCGCTGTACATGTGGGTGCCCAAGGGCTTCTTCCCGATCCAGGACACGGGGGTCATCCAGGGCATCACCGAGGCGTCGCAATCGATTTCCTACGCCGCGATGGCGGAACGCCAGCAGGCGCTGGCCGATGCGGTGCTGGCGGACCCGGCGGTCGCCAGCCTGTCCTCGTTCATCGGCGTCGATGGCGTCAATGCCACGCTCAACAGCGGACGCATGCTGATCAACCTGAAGCCGAAGAGCGAACGGGACGGCGATGCCGTGGCGGTGATCCGGCGCCTGCAGGCGAAGCTGGCGGAGGTGGATGGCATCACCATGTACATGCAGCCGGTGCAGGACCTGACCATCGAGGACCGCGTCAGCCGCACCCAGTACCAGTACAGCGTGCAGGGCGCCGATCCCGACGGTTTGGCCGTCTGGGTGCCCAGGCTGGTCGAGGCGCTGCGTGAGCTGCCCGAGCTGGCCGACGTCGCCAGCGACATGCAGGAACGCGGTCTGCAAGCCTATGTCGAGATCGACCGGGACAGTGCCGGGCGTCTCGGCATCACGCCGGCCATGATCGACAACGCGCTCTACAACGCCTACGGCCAGCGCCAGATTTCGACGATCTTCACGCAGTCCAACCTGTATCGCGTCGTTCTCGAAGTCAAGCCGCAATTTGCCACGGGCTTCGCGGCGCTCAAGGACTTGCATATCGTTGCGCCATCCGGTCGTCCCGTGCCGCTGGGCGCGGTGGCGCGCATCGTCGAGAAGCCGGCGGCGCTGGTCGTCAATCACAGCGGCCAGTTTCCAGCAGCGACGATCTCGTTCAATCTGGCGCGCGACGCGGCGCTCGGCGATGCCGTCGCGGCGATTCGCACGGCCAGCGCGCAGCTGGGCATGCCGGCCAGTCTCGAAACGAGCTTCCAGGGGGCCGCGCTGGCCTTCCAGTCCTCGCTGAGCGACACGTTGCTGTTGATCCTTGCCGCTGTCGTCACCATGTATATCGTCCTCGGCGTGCTCTACGAGAGCTACATCCATCCGGTCACGATCCTGTCGACGCTGCCCTCGGCCGGGGTCGGAGCGCTGCTGGCGCTGCTGGTCGCCGGCGAGGATCTCGGCATCATCGGCATCATCGGCATCATCCTGCTGATCGGCATCGTCAAGAAGAATGCCATCATGATGATCGACTTCGCCCTGGAGGCGGAGCGCGTCCAGGGCATGAGTCCGCGCGAGGCCATCCGCAGCGCCTGCCTGCTGCGCTTCCGGCCGATCCTGATGACGACGCTGGCGGCGCTGCTCGGCGCGCTGCCGCTGATGCTCGGCAGCGGCGTCGGCTCCGAATTGCGCCACCCTCTCGGCATCACGATGGTCGGCGGCCTGCTGGTGAGCCAGGTGCTGACACTGTTCACCACGCCGGTGATCTATCTGGCCTTCGATCGCCTGGCAAGACGCGGCCGCGGCGAGGCCGTCTTCGGCTCCGGCTCCGGCTCCGGCGCCTGATCCCATGAGCTTTTCCGCGCACTTCATCGCCCGCCCGGTCGCGACGACGCTGCTGACGCTGGCCATCGTCCTGGCCGGGCTGCTCGGCTTCACGCAATTGCCGGTGGCGCCGCTGCCGCAGGTCGATTTTCCGACCATTTCGGTACAGGCCTCGTTGCCCGGGGCGAGTCCGGAGACCATGGCGGCGACCGTGGCGACGCCGCTCGAACGCGCGCTGGGCGTGATCGCCGGCGTCACCGAAATCACTTCGACGAGTTCGCTCGGCTCGACCAGCATCACGCTGCAGTTCGATCTGGATCGGGATCTCGACGGCGCCGCCCGTGACGTGCAGGCGGCGATCAATGCGGCGCGCGGCCTGTTGCCGAGCGGCATGCCGAACAACCCGACCTATCGCAAGGTGAACCCTTCCGAGGCGCCGATGATGGTGTTTGCGCTGACCTCGGCGACCATGTCGCGCGGCGAGATGTACGACGCGGCGTCGACCATCCTCGCCCAGAAGATCGCGCAGGTCGAAGGCGTCGGCCAGGTGCATGTCGGTGGCGGCTCTCTGCCGGCGGTTCGTGTCGAGCTGATTCCGGGCGCCCTCGACAAATTCGGCATCGGCGTCGAGGAGGTGCGCACGGCCATCGCGGCCAACAACGCCAACCGGCCCAAGGGACTGGTCGAGGAGGGGGCGCGTCAATGGCAGATCCGCGCCAACGATCAGGCGATGAAGGCCGCCGATTACCTGCCTGTGATCGTTTCCTACCGCAACGGCGCCGCGGTGCGCCTCGCCGATGTCGCGCGCATCGAGGATTCGGTGCAGGATTTGCGCAACTCCGGCCTGGCCAACGGCAAGCCCGCCGTGATGCTCATCATCAACCGGCAACCGGGCGCCAACATCATTGCCACGGTCGAGCGCGTCAAGGCGCTGCTGCCGAATCTGCGCGCCTCGATTCCCGCGGCCATCGATCTGGACATGACCATGGAGCGCACGCCGACCATCCGCGCCTCGCTGCGCGAAGTCGAGCGGACGCTGGTCCTGTCGACGGCGCTGGTGGTCCTTGCCGTGCTGCTGTTCCTGCGCAACGGCCGCGCCGCCATGATTCCCGGTGTGGCGGTGCCGGTTTCGCTGATCGGCACCTTCGCGGTCATGTACCTGTTCGGTTTCAGCCTCAACAACCTTTCGCTGATGGCGCTGACCATCGCCACCGGCTTCGTCGTCGACGATGCCGTCGTCGTGCTGGAGAACATCACGCGGCACATCGAGGCCGGCATGAAGCCGCGCGAGGCGGCGTTGCACGGTGCGCGCGAGGTCGCGTTCACCGTGCTGTCGATGAGCGTCTCGCTGATCGCGGTGTTCATTCCGATTCTGCTGATGGGCGGCATCATCGGGCGGCTGTTCCGCGAATTCGCGGTGACCCTGTCGGCGGCGATCGCCGTCTCGCTGGTCGTCTCGTTGACGCTGACGCCGACGATGTGCGCGCGGCTGCTGCGCGCTCGCCGCGAGCCCGGCGCGAGTGCTTCCGCCCGCCGGCTGGCGCGCTTCGGCGAACGCAGCTTCGCCCGGTTCGCCGGGCTCTATGCGCGCAGCCTCGACTGGGCGCTGCTCCACGGCCGCTTCATGATGCTGGTGCTGCTGCTGACCATCGCGAGCAATTTCTATCTCTACAGCATCGTGCCGAAGGGCTTCTTTCCGCAGCAGGACGTGGGGCGACTGATGGGGTCGATCCAGGCCGACCAGGCCATCTCCTTTCAGGCGATGCGCGACAAGCTGGCCGCCTTCGTCGACATCGTGCGACAGGATCCGGCGGTCGCCAACGTCGTCGGCTTCACGGGCGGCGGTCAGCGCAACACGGGGCGGATGTTCGTTTCGCTGAAACCGCTCGCCGAACGCGACGCTTCCGCCGATCAGGTGATCGCCCGCCTGCGCGGCAAGCTCGGCCGGGTCGCCGGTGCGACGTTGTACCTGCAGGCGCAGCAGGATATCCGCATGGGCGGGCGCGCCAGCAACTCCCAGTATCAATACACCCTGCAGGGTGACGACATCGAGGAGCTGCGCGCCTGGGGGCCGCGTATCCGCCAGGCATTTGCCGATCTGCCCGAGCTGCGCGACGTCAATAGCGATCAGCAGGACAAGGGGATGCAGATCTCGCTGGTCGTCGATCGCGCCAGTGCCGCGCGCCTCGGCGTGACCCAGAAAACCATAGACGCGACGCTCAACGACCTGTTCGGCCAGCGCCAGGTGTCGACGATCTATCACCCGCTCAACCAGTACCGGGTGGTCATGGAGGCGGCTCCGGAATACTGGCAGGATCCCGAAACGTTGAAGGCGACCTACGTCGCCGCAACGCAGGGAGCCAACGCCGGCACGCTGGTTCCGCTGGCCGCGTTCACGCGCCTGGAGACGACCGCGACGCCGCTGGCTGTGAATCACCAGGGGCAATTCGTGGCGACGACGCTGTCGTTCAATCTGTCACCGAATGTGGCGCTGTCGGACGCAACCCGCGGCATCGAGTCAGCCATGCTGCGCATCGGCGTGCCGAACAGCGTGCGCGGCAGCTTTCAGGGCACTGCCAAGGCATTCCAGGATTCGCTGGCCACGCAGCCGCTGCTGATCCTGACCGCGCTCATCGCGGTGTATCTGGTGCTCGGCATGCTTTATGAAAGCCTGATCCATCCGCTGACGATATTGTCGACGCTGCCATCGGCCGGCGTCGGCGCGCTGCTGGCCCTGCTCGCCTTCGACACCGAGTTCAGTTTCATCGCGCTGATCGGGGTGATCCTGCTGATCGGCATCGTCAAGAAAAATGCCATCATGATGATCGACTTCGCCATCGCGGCGCAACGCGAGAGCCATCTGAGTCCGCACGAGGCCATCCGGTGTGCTTGCCTGCTGCGCTTCCGGCCGATCATGATGACCACCATGGCGGCCCTGTTCGGCGCGCTGCCCCTGGCCATCGGCTTCAGCGAGGGCGCCGAGTTGCGGCGGCCGCTCGGCATTTCCATCGTCGGCGGACTCATCCTCAGCCAGCTGCTGACGCTCTACACGACGCCGGTGGTCTATCTGTATCTCGATCGTTTCCGACTCTGGTGCCAGGGTTGGCGGGGCGAAGGGACTCAATCAGCGCTTCCCAAGAAGGAATTGTCATGAAGCTCATCAAGCCATGCACCATGCTGGCGTGCTCCTTGCATATCCTGGGCGGTTGCGCGGTAGGGCCCGACTATGTGCGGCCGACCGTCG
Organism: uncultured Rhodocyclaceae bacterium; assembly: GCA_964500425.1. Taxonomy (GTDB): domain Bacteria; phylum Pseudomonadota; class Gammaproteobacteria; order Burkholderiales; family Rhodocyclaceae; genus Sterolibacterium. The sequence goes on along the minus strand of CAZCPD010000023.1, from coordinate 16,042 downwards.
ATGTGCCCGGAGCGTACAGGGAAGCCCGGGAAGCCCAGGTGACGCGCGACTGGAAGCCGGCCGAGCCGCGCGACGACGCGCCGCGCGGCGCATGGTGGACGCTGTATGGCGACGCGCAGCTCGATGCGCTGGTCGAGCAGGTGGCCGTGGACAACCTGAATGTCAGGGCGGCGGCGGCGACCCATCGCCAGGCGCTCGCCGCGCTCGGCACGGCTCGCGCCGCAGGCTGGCCGAGCGTGACCGGTGGCGTGGCGGCGAGCCGCGGCGCGGTTTCGGGAACGCGATCCGTCGGCACGACGGATCGCCTCTCGCTGGCGGCGAACTGGGAAGCCGATCTCTGGGGCCGTCTCGGCCGCAATGCCGAGTCCAATGAGGCGGCGGCCCAGGCCAGCGCGGCGGATCTGCGGGTGGCGCTGCTGAGCGCGCAGGCGACGCTGGTCCAGAGCTACCTGCAATTGCGCGTCAGCGACGCCCAGCGCCAATTGCTCGACAAGACCGTGGCCGAGTATCGGCGCTCGTTGCAGATCACCCGCCATCGCTACGATGCCGGCGTGGCCGGACGCAGCGACGTCGCCCTCGCGGAGACGCAATTGAAGACAGCCGAGGCGCAGGCCGTCGATCTCGGCGTGCAGCGCGCCCAACTCGAACACGCCATCGCCCTCTTGATCGGCAAGCCGCCGGCGGCCTTCAGCCTGGCGGTCGAGCCCTCCTTGCCGGAACCGCCGGAAATTCCCGTCGGGATTCCCTCGCAACTGCTCGAACGGCGCCCCGACGTTGCCGCGGCGGAGCGCCGCATGGCCGCCGCGAACGCGCAGATTGGCGTGGCGCAGGCCGCGTACTTTCCGGCGCTGACCATCGGTGGCGGCCTTGGCTACCAGAACGACAGCTTCTCGCAATTGCTGACGGCGCCGAACCGTTTCTGGTCGCTCGGGCCGTCGCTGGCGCTGACCCTGTTCGATGGCGGCGCGCGCGGAGCGGCGCAGGCAGGCGCGCTCGCCGCCTACGACCGGAGCGTTGCGGGATATCGGCAGACCGTGCTCGGCGCCTTCCAGGAGGTCGAGGACAGCCTCGCCACGCTGCGCATCCTGGCCGAGGAAGCCGGCATCCAGGGGCAGGCGGCGGCAGCGGCCCGCGAACTGGTGACGCTCAGCAACAACCAGTACCTCGCCGGCACCGTCAGCTATCTGAATGTCGCCAGCGCCCAGGCTGCCTCGCTCGCCGCCGAACGGACCCGTCTGGGCATCAGGGGGCAGCGTCTGCTGGTCAGCGTCACCTTGCTCAAGGCGCTTGGCGGGGACTGGCAGATGCCGGGCCGGCAAGCCGAAAGGCCAGCGTCCGCGCCCGAATAGATCAATAGATCAATAGATCAATAGATGCCTCCGGGCCGCTGCCCGGCGGGCGCTAGCGTGACGGTTATGGACGTGGCTCGGAGTTGCGATCACGATGGCCATGATCGCCGCGATCCGTTCTTTCGTTGCGCTGCGATGGTTCCTGAGGCGGTTGCGGTTTTTCGGCTGCCTGGGTGCGTCGTTGAATCTCCCTCTTCCAGACATTGAACCCGCCTTGTCCGGCTTCGGGCAGACGCGGCGCGACCTGTGCCGGGACGGCGTTGCCGGGATTGCTGGCGGGTGGTGTCGCCTGCGCAGGTGGCGGCACCTGGGCCGGGGCCGGACGAGGGGGCGGTGCTGCGTGGTCGTTGCGCTGCGCACCGCGCGTATCACGCGAACCACGGGAGTCACGGGAGTCA
>CAZCPD010000023.1:0-14195 GCA_964500425.1 uncultured Rhodocyclaceae bacterium | reverse complement strand
AGAGGCTGCCGCTGGGCGGGCGGTCGGATGAATTGCGGTTGCGGGGCGGGTTGCCAGAAGCCGCGATCGTGACGGCGCTCCGGCTCGTAGCGCCAGATCGTGCGCGGCGCGGTTTGCGGCGGCGGTCTGCGTTCATGCCAGCGCGGGTAGTAGCGCTCGCGGTAGGCTGGTTGCACGTGCACCTGGTGTTCGCGCCAGTCGAAAACTCCGAAGAAATGGCCGGTGCCAACCGCGATGCCGGTGCTCCAGATCAGCGTCGAGCCGCTGCCGGTCCGCCCGGGAAGTTGGCTTTGGGCGGGCAGGGGGTAGCCCGGCCAGGGCGCCCAATACACGGGCGGGTATCCGGCCCACCACCAAGCGCCATAGACGATGTTCGGATCGTAGTAGGGTACATGGACGACCTGCGGGTCCGTCGGCTCGATGGTGATGATCTGCCCCTGCGGGAACACGTAGATCTGCTCGTTCGAGCGCAAGCTGCCCTGTTCCATTGCGCGGCGGCGCAGGCTCTGTATGGTGTCCATGACATCGGCCTGCTGGGCGACGAAGGCCTCGCCGAGGCGCGCCGTCCAGGCAGGATTTTCCTGCATGCGGGCGAGCAGCTGGGGAAAGGCGACCAGCGACTTGATGCTGGGATCCCAGTCGAGGGACTCATCGGCGTCGACAGCGCGCACGGCCTGGCTACCGCGGTAAGCGGGGTTGGCAGCCAGCCATTGCGCGGCCTCGGCGACTTCATCGGGATAGCTGGCCGCCATCAGGATTTGCGATAGCAGGGCGTCCGGATACAGGGCGATTGGCGCCAGAATCTGGTCAAGTTCGGCCTGCGTATAGTTGCGCTGCGGGTAATTCGCCTCGGCGAGGTGCGTACAGGCACTGCTCAGAGTCAGTAGCAGCAGGAGGATCAGTCGCGACAGGGTGTCGTGGATTCGCGGTGGGCGCAGCTTCATGGGTGACCTCTGTTCGGCTTGCTTGGAATATTCGATGCTAGCCCAATCAACGTGGCTGCCCCTGAAAAGGTTGTCGTCAATGTATTTCAGGATGTTACAACACGGTTCGTGGCCGGCATCAGCGGGTGGGGAGCGCGGCCCGGTCGGCGCGATCGGCCTGGCTTGCCTCAGGCTGGCGTGTAGAAGCGCTGCCGCATTTCGGCGAGGCCAAGCATCTCCAGCAGTTCGTCGAGGCGCTCGGCAGCGCGCTTTTGCGGTGCGCTCTTGCGGCGCGCGACGATCAGTTCGTTTTTCATCGAATGCTCCCAGCCGACCAGTTCGGTCACCGTGACCTGGTAGCCGTGCGCTTCCAGTTGCAGGCAGCGCAGCACGTTGGTGACATGACTGCCGAACTCGCGCGTGTGCAGCGGATGGCGCCAGAGCTCGCCGAGAGGGCCAAGCGCCGCGCGGGCAAGCGTGGCGGCCTTGTTCTTGCGCAGCGTCGCGGCGACCTCGGCCTGACAGCAGGGCACCAGGACGATGGCTTCGGCGTGCTTCCTGAGCGCGAAGTCGATGGCATCGTCGGTGGCGGTGTCGCAGGCGTGCAGCGCCGTCACCATGTCTGGCCTGGCGGGCAGTTGCGGCGAGTCGACCGATTCGGCGACCGACAGGTTGAGGAAGCTCATGCCCGGAAAGCCGAGGCGCGCGGCGAGATCGCGCGAGCGGTCGACCAGCTCGGCACGTCGTTCGATGCCGAAGATGTAGCTGTCGGGCGCGGTGCTGCGGACGAACAGGTCATAGACGATGAAGCCCAGGTAGGATTTGCCGGCGCCGTGGTCGACAATCTGGAGGGCCGGGCGCTGGTGCTGCATTTCGACGAGTAGCGGCTCGATGAACTGCATCAGGTGATAGATCTGCTTGAGCTTGCGGCGGCTGTCCTGGTTCATCTTGCCGTCGCGCGTCAGGATGTGCAGTTCCTTGAGCAGTTCGATCGACTGGCCGGGGCGGACCTCGTACATCTGGTCCTTGGGGATGGGGGATTTCTTCATGATGGGGGCAGGCGCAGGGCCATGCCGATAGACTGGGCGAGGGGCCGAAGTATACCGCCGGCCGCTCGTGATTCATCGCGGCAAGGTATCATGCCGCCTTTTGGCAATATTCCCGAACCCATGCAGGACATCCAATTTCAACTGGCCGGTAAGGGCGATAACGATGGCAACGCCTTCGTCGAACTCTGCAACCTGCTCAAGCTGACCGGCATCGCCGGCAGCGGCGGGCAGGGCAAGCTGATGGTGGCCAACGGCGAGGTGACGGTCGACGGCCGGCCTGAATCACGCAAGACGGCCAAAATACGCGCCGGTCAGGTGGTCGAGTGTCTCGGCCAGCGCGTCGTCGTCCTAGCTCAGAAGAAGAACTGACCATGGCGATCCAGTGGTTCCCCGGGCACATGACCCAGGCGCGCAAGAAGGCCGCCGAGACCATGGCAATGACCGACGTGGTGATCGAGGTCGTCGACGCGCGCATCCCCGAGGCCAGCTGCAATCCGATGATCCACGAGCTGCGTCGCCATCGCCAGCGCTCCTGCCTGAAAGTGCTCAACAAGGCCGACCTCGCCGATCCGGTGGTGACCAAGGCCTGGCTGGATTTCTTCAATGCCCAGGAAAACGTCAGGGCCGTCGCGCTGTCGTGCAAGAAGTCCAGTGACGTGGCGCGCGTGCCGGGGCTGTGCCAGGTGCTGGCGCCGCACCGCGACGACAACCTCAAGCCGCTGCGCATGATGATCATGGGCATCCCCAACGTCGGCAAGTCGACGCTGCTGAATGCGCTGCTCAAGCGGCGCGTCGCGGCGGTCGGCGACGAGCCGGCGGTGACCAAGTCGCAGCAGCGCATCGATCTGAATGCGCGCCAGACCATCGTCGATACGCCGGGCATGCTCTGGCCGAAGATCGAGCACGACAGTGACGGCCTGATGCTCGCAGCGAGCCACGCCGTCGGCCGCAACGCGGTGATCGACGAGGACGTCGCGATATTCCTCGCCGGCATCCTGCTCGAACGCTATCCGGCGGCGATCCCGACGCGCTATCGCATCGACACGGCGTCGCTCGATGCCGTCGGGGTGGTCGAGGCGATCGCCCGCAAGCGCGGCTGCTTCATCAAGGGACGCGGCGCTGAGCTCGATCTGGAAAGGGCGGCGATGATCTTCCTGACCGATTATCGCGACGGGCTGCTCGGTCGGATCAGCCTGGAGACGCCGGAAAGTCGGCGCGCGATGCTGGCGGCGGATTCGGCGGCGAAGCGCGGGACAGGGAAGGTGGCCGAGGAGTAGGAGCGGCCTCCAGGCCGCGAATGGTGGCCGTGCGCACCGAGCGATTCGCGGCCTGGAGACCGCTCCCCCCGCACATGGCAAGGGCGGGGTCTTTACAGCTTTTCAGGCTGCCTGGGTCGCTTCCGCCGGTGTCCTGGCGTCGATGTTCATGGCGTGAACGTCGTGCTTCATCATGTCGCCGAGCGCCGCATAGACCATGCGGTGGCGGGCCACCTTGTTTTTGCCCTCGAACTCGGCGGAGACGATCTCCATGCGGAAATGGCTGCCGTCGTTCATGAAGCCGGCATGCCCGTGATGCTGGTGGCTGTCGTCGTGGATGATCAGGGATTGCGGTTCGAGCGCGGCAAGGCGCGCGCGCATGGTGTCGATCTTGCTCATCGTGAATTACTCCGGAATTACTTGGGAAAGACCTGCTTGAACGGGCGCACCCAGCTGTTCTTGAAGACGCCGACGGCGACGTAGGGATCGGCGGCGAGCCAGGCTTCGGCCTCGGCCTGCGAGCTGAATTCGGCGACGATCAGGCTGCCGATGAAGCCGGCCGGGCCGGGGTCGGCGGCATCGATGGCGGGCAGCGGACCGGCGAGGATCAGGCGCCCCTGATCCTGCAAGTTCTGAAGTCGGGCAAGGTGCTCGGGGCGCGCGGCGAGGCGCTTTTCAAGACTGTGTGCGGCATCTTCGCCGTACAATGCATAGAGCATGGTCATTTTTCCTCGATGTATTTTGCCAGGAACATGCCCTGGCCGATGATGAAGGCGAACATCAGGCCCATGGTGCCGAACAGCTTGAAGTTGACCCAGGCCTCGGTGGACAGATTAAGGCCGAAGGCGATCAGCAGATTGAGTGCGCCAAGCAGGACGAAGAAGACGACCCACGCCAGGTTCAGACGTTGCCAGAGCGGCTCGGGCAGTTGCACCTGGGCTTCGAGCATCTGGCGGATCAGGTTCTTCCGGAACAGCGTGGCGGAGCCCAGCAGGACCACCGCGAACAGCCAGTAGAGGACGGTCGGCTTCCATTTGATGAAGGTTTCGTCATGGAAGATCAGCGTCAGTCCGCCGAAGAACACGACCAGTACCAGGCTGACCCAGAGCATCTTGTCGACCTTGCCGTGGCGCAGCCAGACCCAGCTGATCTGCAAGGCGGTGGCGACGATGACGACTACGGTGGCGACGAGGATCGGCGCCTGGGTTGACGTGATCGTGCCGCCGATGCCGAGCAGGGTGAGGATCTGGCTGATGAAGTCGATGGCCGCCTGCGGCCTGGCCTCGGAGAGCTTGAAGGACAGGAAGAACAGGATGACGGGGAATAAGTCGAAGAGAAATTTCATATCTGAAGCATTATACAGTGGACTAAATTAGTCAGGTTTTCTCGGGTTCGCTCTGCTCGAAGTTCAGGGACGCCGAGTTGATGCAGTAGCGCAGGCCATCCGGGCCGGGACCGTCAGGAAAGACGTGGCCGAGATGGGCGTCGCAGCGGCTGCAGAGGACTTCGGTGCGTTCCATGCCGTGGCTGCGGTCGGCGGCTTGGCCAACTGGCGCCTTGGCGAGCGGACGGGTGAAGCTGGGCCAGCCGCAGCCGGAATCGAACTTGTCGGCGGCGTCGAACAGTGGCGTGCCGCAGCAGACGCAGCGGTAGGTGCCTGCTTCGTGGTGGTTCCAGTATTCGCCGGTGTAGGCGCGCTCGGTGCCCTTTTCTCGCGTCACGTGGTATTGCATGGGCGTGAGCTGGGCGCGCCAGTCGGATTCCGGTTTGTTGATCTTTTCGGTCATGGGCGAACCCCCTCTTTCCCTCATGGATGGCCCAAGGCCACTTCCTTCGGGGCGTTTCCTTCGGTCACCGGACCCCTCTTCCCCTTGTCAGGGAGAGAGGGGGACTCTAGTGCAGGTGGCGCGGCGCGGGTTCGGCCTGCTCTTCGGGCATTTCGGCGTGTACCGGTTCGCCCTCCGGGTTCGGGTAGAGCGGCGTGCCGCAATCGTCGCAGTATTCGAGCGGCAGCCGATGGTCGAGCTGGAGGACTTCGCCGATGCCGATTTCGCGCAGCACGGCTTCGATCTGCGCGGGCATGTCGCTGGCATCGTCCTCGGCGTCGAGCATCGGCCAGACGACGCCGTGGATCACCTGGCTGGAATTCTTCTGCGTGAAGCCGATCCGGTACTCCTCGAGATTCTGCTCGTAGAACGGGGCGATCACGGCGCGCAGCTCGCTGGCGGCGAGGTTCAGGGTGGCGCCCAGATAGGCCACCGAGGCGCGCAGCGAATAGGGGCGCGAGGCGCGGTCGGCATTGCGGCAGGCGGCGTGGTAGGACTGCGGCAGCAAGAGTTCGCTGGTGCAGCCGGTCAACAGCGGACGAATGACCTCGCCGCCCTGCTTGCGCCACTGTTGCAGGGCTTCGTTGCGGTCGCCGTCTTCTTCCTGCCAGCGGAACAGCGCGGCGCCGGGGGCCACTGCGGCGACACCGAGCAGGTAGCGGGTGTCGGAGAGGAAACTGGCCGTTTCCGGCATCTGGCCCGGTTCGAGATGGAGGTCGCGGCTGTGCAGTGCGCACTTGCCGATCTTATCGGTCAGTTCGGCGGTCGTGCAATAACTCTGCGGCAGCTGGTCGGGGCTGTACAGGTAGTCGGCCAGGCCGATGCGCACGCCTTCGGCAAAGATGTGGGCCTGCAGATGCACGCGCAGGTTGGCCAGCATCGGTGCGGCAATCGGGCCGGCCGGTATGGCGTAGCGCGACCAGGCGAGCAGCGGCGCGTTGAACAGGAGGAGGCTGGATGTGGCCACGCGCGCAGCCTTGGATTCGGCGCTTTCGCCGGTCTTGGCCTGGGCGGTGTGTTGGCGGGTTTCGCAACGCGTTTCGATCATTTCGGCCAGAGCGTCGTAGGCTCGATCCTTGCCGGCGTAGAGGTGATCGAGTGCGGCCGTCAGGGTGGACTCGTCGCTGTCGTCAAGCAGGCGGTCGACCAGATTGGCAAGGCGGGCTTCCCAGTAAATATCCTCACTACGACAGCAGGACTGGCCGAGCCCGTTCGCTAACCGGATCAGCTGCTCGAAGTCAGGTGTCTGTCGCGTGTGGCGGGAGAGGCGGGTGCGTTTCATGCTAGACGCCTAGAACATTGCAGAACCATTCATTCTAACATCTGCTGAGCAGCAAAATTAATCCAACAAGGGCATGTAATAAATTGGTAACATTTACCCTTTTGTAACAAAATAAACCGCGATGTTCGGACGTTTCATGCCCTTGGAGGGCAAATTTTTCGAATTGTTCAACGCTCACGCGGAACAGGTTTCTGCCGGTGGTCGCGAACTGGGGGCGCTGATGGCCAAACTCGGCGACACCGTGCAGACGGCGGATGAGCATGCCAAGGCGATTGACATCATCGAAACCCGTGCCGATCAGATCACGCACGAAACGATCACGTTGCTGCATCGCACCTTCATCACGCCCTTCGACCGCGAAAGCATCCACCAGCTGATTTCGAACATGGACGACATTCTCGACATGATTCAGGATGTCGCCGAGTCGCTTGTTCTTTACGATATCCGCAAGGTTTCGCAGGAGGCGCGGCAGTTGGCGGACATTTGCCAGTCGTGCTGCGAGCGGGTGAAGTCGGTGGTCGAACTGCTGCCGAACATGGAGCACGCGCAGGCCATACTCAAGACCTGCCGCGAGATCGATCAACTTGAATCCGATGCCGACCGCGTCATGCGCTCGGCCATTTCCCGCCTGTTCCGCGACGAACCGGACGTGCGCCAGGTGATCAAGCTGAAGACACTCTACGAACTGCTTGAAACCGTCACCGACCGCTGCGAGGACGTGGCCAACATCATCGAGGGCATCGTCCTGGAAAACTCCTGAGACGACTTTTGTCCCAATTCCTGATTTCCGATTCCTGATGGGTAGTCAATGCATTCGCTGGACATAGGCCTCTGGGTGGTTATCGTGCTGGTGGCCCTGGCGCTGCTGTTCGATTTCATGAACGGCTTCCACGACGCCGCCAACTCGATCGCCACGGTGGTGTCCACGGGAGTTCTGAAACCGCAACATGCCGTCGCCTTCGCGGCCTTCTTCAACGTGATTGCCGTGCTCGTTTTCCAGTTGAAGGTGGCGACCACGATAGGCAAGGGGACCATCGATCCGTCCATCGTCGATCATTACGTGGTATTCGGCGCCCTGATCGGGGCTGTTTCATGGAACCTGATTACCTGGTATTACGGCATCCCGTCGAGTTCGTCGCATGCGCTGATCGGCGGGTTGGTCGGCGCAGGCTTCGCCAAGGCGGGTGCTGACGCGCTGGTCTGGACGGGCGTCGGCAAGACCATCGCGTTCATCCTGATTTCGCCCCTGCTTGGCTTTCTGCTCGGCTCGTTGCTGATGCTGGCGGTTTCATGGCTGTTCTTCCACTCGACCCCGCGGCGCGTCGATCGCTGGTTTAGACGCTTGCAACTGGTTTCCGCCTCGCTCTACAGCCTCGGTCATGGCGGCAACGACGCACAAAAGACCATGGGCATCATCTGGATGTTGCTGATCGCCAACGGTTTTGCAGCCAGCAGCGATCCGATCCCGACGTGGGTCATCATCACCTGCTATATCGCCATGGGATTGGGGACACTTTTTGGCGGCTGGCGCATCGTCAAGACCATGGGCCAGAGGATCACCAAGCTGAAGCCGGTCGGCGGTTTCTGTGCGGAAACCGGCGGTGCAATGACGCTGTTCCTGGCGACCGCGATGGGCATTCCCGTTTCGACGACGCACACCATCACCGGCGCCATCGTTGGTGTCGGTTCGACCACGGATGCGCGCAAGGTTCGCTGGGGGGTTGCTGGCACGATCGTCTGGGCCTGGGTGCTGACCATACCCTGTAGCGCGTTGATTGCCGCGGCCGCCTGGTGGCTCGGGCGCCTGGTTCTTTGACTGACATCAACCGGATTCGGTAATCAGCATATCGTGGCTGGCCTTTTTGTTCGAATGGCGCATAATTGAGCCCAACAAGATCGGGAACTGACTGTTGCAGAGCCACGATAAGGGGGGCTGATGCCATACGAGAATTTCAAACTTGCCAAACCGGTAGGTGGCGCCGAGTCGTCCTCCGGCGTCAATGAAGATGCGATACAGGCCCAGCTGAATCGCGAGCTTTACGAGCGCGGCGGCATCGCAACGCTCGTGATGCTCATCCTGATCACGCTGATGCGTTGGGCGATAGACCCCGCCTGTCAGGTCGATACCCGGATCGGCAGTTTGTTCGTTGTGTTGGTCGTGATCAACGTCGTCCGCTGGTTTCTGGCGATGATTCCTGCCACCCAGCGCGATGCGATTCTCAACCAGGACGCGCAATATCTGGTTTTCGCCGCCGGCGTCGGTCTTTCTGCCACCATGCTGGGCGGACTGGTGGTGATGACCTGGCCCCTGCTGGAAACCGCGCGGATCTCGATCCTGGCCATCATCATCATCGTCTCGGGATTGTTTTCGGGCGCCGTGCTCGGTCAGGGCATCAGTCCGGTTCTGTATTTCCTTTACATGATCCCTTCGGTCGGCGCCCTGTTCATGATGGCCGTCACGGATCCGCGCCCGCCTTGGGGCGCGGATATTCTTGCGACGCTGTTCGTCATCTATGCACTCGCCGTGCTGACCATCGGCGTGGAACAACAGCGCAACCGCCGCCGCGCGATCGAGGATACCCTCAAGCTGAACGATCTGGTCGTGCGCGACACTCTGACGAATCTGCATAATCGGCGCTTTCTCAAGGAGTTCATGTCCGTCGAGGCGGCGCGCATTTCCCGCGAGGTACGTGACCAGGAACAGGGGCGCAAGCCCGAGCATCAGGCGGCGGTCGGCTTGTTCATGGTCGATCTCGATCACTTCAAACGGGTTAACGATACCTACGGCCACCCGGTCGGCGATGCGCTGCTCAAACAGACCGCCGAGGCGCTCAGCAGCGCGGTGCGCCATTCGGATATCGTCGTGCGCTGGGGCGGCGAAGAGTTTCTGGTGATCGCCCGTTCCAAGGAGCGCAGCCATACTTCCATCGTCGCCGAGAAGTTGCGGAGTGCGGTGGCTGGCCTGGAGTGTCGGCTGCCGAACGGCCAGACGCTGCGAAATACCTGCTCCGTAGGCTATTGCATGATTCCTTTCTTCCCCGAACAGCCGCGCCTGCTGAACTGGGAAGAGGTGCTGGCCATGGCGGATGCCGCCTTGATGGTCGCCAAGACCGAAGGACGCAATCGTTGGGTCGGGGTTCTTCACGCAGATAAACCGTGGGATGATCCGCGTCTGACCTATTTCGAGGTCATCAGTGATGTGAAACGCGCTAGCGAGCAAGGCTTGGTCAAGCTCGATCGCTATCCGGGCTAGGTTGGTGGCGTCGGGATACTCAATGGGCTATCGACATGTGGTTGTGACGGCCAAAGGCGGGCCGGAGGTACTGCAGTTACGTGAGGAGTCGGCACTTCCCGAGCCGGGTGCAGGCGAAGTCCGTGTCAAGGTCCTGGCGGCCGGAACCGGCTTCACGGATACGGCGATCCGGCGCGGCAACTATCCCGATGTCAAGGACAAGCCCCCATTCACGCTCGGCTATGATTTTGCCGGCGAGGTGGATAAGCTCGGACCAGGCGTCACCGGTCTTTCTGTCGGTCAGCGCGTCGTCGACATGCCGGTGATCGGAGGCTACAGCCAGTATTGCGTTCGTCCCGGCGTCAGTCTGATAGCGATGCCCGATGGTGTCGATCCGGCGGCTGCCGCGTGTTTGCCTTTGTCATACATGACGGCTTACCAGATGCTGCATCGCATGCGCCGCTTCCAGGTCGGTGACCGGATTCTGATCCAGGGCGCGTCCGGAGCCGTCGGCACGGCGCTGCTTGATCTGGGGCGTCAGATGGGACTGCGCATGCTTGGCACCTGTAGCCCCGCCAAGTTCGAACTGGTGCGCAGTTACGGGGCGACGCCCATCGACTACCGTGGCAACGATATCGTGACCAAGGTGCGCGCCTGGAATGCCGAGGGCGTTGATGGCGTTTTCGATGCGATTGGCGGGCATCGCCAGTGGGCCGATGCCATGGCGTGTCTGCGTCCGGGCGGTTTGTTGGTGGCCTACGGAGCTCAGTACATCGCACGTGGCGAGGATTCGCTGCTCTCGGTGCTGTGGGGGTTCGCTAAACTGTTCGCCTGGTGGAACTGGGCGGCGCCTGGCGGGCGGCGGGCGGCGTTCTACATCATTACCAAGCGGCGTGAGCAGAAGCCGGACGAGTATCGCGAGGACATGCGCAGTCTGCTGGAGATGTTGGCCAAGGGCGATCTCCATCCGCTGATAGCGGCGCGCCGGCCCTTGCGCGACGTCATTGCGGTGCATGAGGATATCGACGCCGGGCGAATTTCAGGCAAGGTGATATTGCTGCCGTGGGAGTGACGCGGCCGGTGGCGGCCTTGCTTCAGGCCGTGTCCGGAGCGCTCGTCAGGGCAGTGATGGTCGTCGACACCGGACCCGCTTGATCGGCGTCATTGCCGATGCGCACACAATTGCGTCCTTCATGCTTGGCACGGTAGAGCGCGGCATCGGCGCGGGCGAGTAGTTGCTCTGCGGTTTCTTCAGGGGCACAGACGGCAACGCCGGCCGAAACTGTTACAGGCCGGCCGGGCGTGAGCCGGTTCCAGTCTTGCTCGGTCACGGCGCCGCGGATGCGTTCGCTGGCGCGGATGGCAAGGTCCTCGCCGGTCGTGGCGGTAAATAAAACGAGAAATTCTTCGCCGCCATAGCGGCCGAGACGGTCGGTGGTGCGCATGCTGTCGGCCACGGCTTGGGCGAAGCGGCGCAACACGTCGTCGCCGGTCAGATGACCGAAGTGGTCATTGATCTGCTTGAAATGGTCGATGTCGAGCAGGGCGATGGCGAAAGTCTTGCCGGTGCGCGCCTGACGCTGGCGTTCATCTTCGAGCAGTTGCATGATGGCGCGGCGGTTCAGGACGCCGGTGAGTTCGTCGTGGGTGGCCAGTTCATCAAGCTTGGCGAAGGTTTCGGCGAGTTGCTTGTTGCGTCTGGCCAGCAGGTCGCGCAATTGGGAACTGAACAACCCGACCAGGGAAATCCGCATCAGACAGAGCGAGAACCATAGGCCGCTGATCAGTCGCTGCGGCACGGTTTCGGTGGGCAGGCTGAATTTACTGCCGAGCGCGACGATCATGGCCCCCGCGAGCAACGCGGTTAGCGCCGCCCCTGTCAGCATGCGGTTCAGGTTCATGCGCAGCGCCGAAGTGCTGAAGATGATGAACTGCACCATGATCATCAGGCCGCCGATTTCAGGCGCGATGACGATGAAGCCGAGATTGACCGCCGAATGCGCCATCATGTAAGGGAGCGCGATGTAATGGTCGCGGAAACGCTCCGTCCAGCCGCTGGAAAGAACGACATAGAAGAATGCATTGACCGCGATGGCAACCCCGGCGTAGCCCAGAGGAATGCTCAGGGACAGAGCCCCCGCCCACACCAGGGCGAGCATCAGCAGAGCGTCGATGCCATAGCTGGCGACGATCAGCCAGAACGCATCCAGGCGCTGGCGGCGGCGCTTGCGCAAGTGCGCGCGAGCTTCCTCCGGCGAGAGGGTTTCAGGAGTGGAATCCGGGTCAGGATGCGCTGGGCTGGCATTCATGACTACGGATTCTATAGATGAAACAACTGACTGTGTTTATTCCTGATATGTCTTTCGTACGATGCCGAATGACTGGTCGTGCGGTTGGCAGAGTGGCTGGATGCGACGGACGATCAGGGATTGGGGGTTCGGGCCGGTGCGTTCGGCGCAGATCGCCAGGAGGTGTTCGGACGTCGGCCGTAGCAGCCAGAAGCGCCAGCGTTCCGGCCTGTCCTCGAGCCGCTTGTCGAAGGAAATGGCGACACTGTGCTCGTCGGCAAAGGTGAAGGTGAACTGGTCGAGGGGAATCGCCAACCCCTTGCTGCGCGCCTTGATGTACGACTCCTTGAGCGTCCAGTAGTGGAAAAAGCGCCCCAGCTGAACTTCGCGGGGCAGGCTCTGGAGGTCGGTGGTTTCGCGCGGTGAAAAGTAGCGGTTGGCGATGTCGAGCGGCGGCTCGCGCTCGACGATGTTTTCGGTGTCGACACCGAGCTGTCCGCCACGGGTGATGGCGAGCGCGATCAGGCCCGCACTGTGCGAGAGGTTGAAGACCAGGTCGCCGGCTTCGGCGTTGACGATTTGCGGACGGCCATGCTCGAGTTTCCGAAACCGCCAGTCCCGGGGCGCGACGGGCGCGTATTCCGAGAGCACGGTGCGGGTCAGGGCGCGCGTCACGAGGTATTGGTGACGGTCCTTCTCAAAATAGAAACGTTGTTCCTGCTGGCGCTCTTCCGGCGTCAGCAGGTCGCGGTAGGCGATGAGCAGGTCGGGATCGCGGATTTCGCGGTCGCCGGCGAGCCAGAGGTGGATTTCGTCGCCGCGAATCTGCCGCATGCTAGATGAGTCCGCTGCGGCGCGCCTGGCGGGTCACCCGGATCGCGTGCAGGGAGTGGCCGATCAGGAAGGGCAGGAATATCCAGAGGCGATTGCTGTCTTCAGGTGCCGCGCTCAGCCAAAGGGCGCCGATCCCTTGCAGCGTCGCCATGCCGGCATAGATCAGGCTCACCCGCCGGTGCGAATGGCCGCTGCGGTTGATGAGTTGATAGAGATGGGTACGGTGTGCTTTCACGACGTTCTCGCCGGCAAGCAGGCGGCGGCAGAAGGTGAACACGGTGTCGAACAGGTAGTGCAGTAGCAGCAGTGGCATGACCAGCGCCATGTGCGGCGTGGTTCCGGCGGTGCCGTTGGTGGCGAGTACGGCCAGCGCGGCGAAGGCGAAGCCGAGAAAGGTGCTGCCGATGTCGCCCATGAAGATCTTCGCCGGTGGCCAGTTGAACAGCAGGAAGCCGCATGAAGCGGCGCTGATGGCCAAGGCGGCCATGGCGACGAAAGGCAGTCCGAGCTGCCCGCAGATCAGGGCGAAGAAGGCCGCGGCGATCGCTGCGGTGCCGCCGGCCATGCCGTCGAGACCGTCCATGAAGTTGTAGGCGTTGGTCAGGCCCAGCATCCAGATCAGGGTCAGCGGCCAGGCGAGCCAGACGGCTGCATCGCTGGCGGGGAATCCGAACGGACGCAAGTCGGCGACGACGCCGCAGCCCATGACGATGGCGATCGCGACAATTTGGGTGAGCAGCTTGCTGAAGAACCCGCGGCCGGCGACGTCGTCGTGCAGCGAGATCGCCGCGATCAGCAGCAGCGCGGCGACGAATCCCGCAAATGGCGCACTGCGCAGCGGCGTTGCGGCGGCAGCGCCACCGAAGGCGTAGATCAACGTCAAGGCGAGGAAAAAGCCGAGCACGATGCCGATGCCGCCGCCGCGCGGCGTCGGCGAGCTGTGCGAGGAGCGCTCGTTGGGAACGTCGATGATGCGGAAGTGGCGCAGCACCATGGCGGTGACGATTGCCGCGAATCCGAAGATGGTCGCGGCGAAGAGGACGAGGCCGGGGAAGCTGGTGAGGGACAAGCCTGACTCCTGATGAGACGATGCCGGGTCGCTTCCCGGGGCAATCGCAAGCATGCATGTCCCATCTCCCGCAAGCGGGAGATGGGAGGGTCATTCGTGGTAGTTCATCGCCTTGTAGCCGTGCAGTTTGATGATCTCGTCGCGCTCGGCGGACTTGAGGTCCTCGCGCGCCATTTCGGCGACGAGTTCGGCGAAAGTGGTCTTCGGCGACCAGCCGAGTTTTTGCTTGGCCTTGCTGGGATCGCCGAGCAGGGTCTCGACTTCGGCGGGGCGGAAATAGCGAGGGTCGACAGCGACGATGGGTTCCTTCTTGCCGGAGGGGTGGTCAACCCAGTAGCCTTTCTCGGAGATGCCTTCACCTTCCCAGCGGATCACGATGCCGAGTTCCTTGGCGGCGGCATTCACGAACTCACGCACGCTGTATTGCACGCCGGTG